>NZ_DATFZD010000022.1:0-43515 GCF_035314665.1 Mycobacterium sp.
TGTCATCCCTCCGGGGATTCATCTCTCGGCGCACGGGGTCACGTCGGGACCGCTGTGGGACAGAGTCACCCGCAGCATCTTGAACATGGAAGGCGACGAACACCGTCGACTGCGGAGCCTCGTGTCCAAAGCTTTCACGCCGCGGGCGACGGCGGGCATGGACGACACGATCCACACCGTCGTCAACGAGCTCATCGATCGCGTCGCGGACTCGGGCCGCTGCGAATTCGTCGCGGACGTCGCACGGCCATATCCCATCCCGGTCATCTGCGCGTTGCTCGGTGCACCTCGTGAGGACTGGCAACAGTTCTCGCGGTGGGCCGAGGACATCTTTAAGATCGTGAGCTTCGACTGCGATCTCTCCGAGGAGGAGCCCTTTGTCCTGAAGGCGTGGGGTGAGTTCGACGACTACATCGACGACATGGTCGCGCGTAGGCGTCGACACCTGACCGAAGATCTGCTGTCTGAACTGATCGGCATCGAGGACGCGGGTGACCGCCTCAACGCCGGCGAGTTGCGCATGTTGGCGTTCAGCATTTTGGTGGCCGGCACCGACACCACGCGCAGCCAACTAGCCGCATCCATGCAGGTGCTTTGCGATCACCCCGAGCAGCTAGCGCTGCTGCGCGACCAGCCCGAACTGGCAATGCGCGCTGTCGAGGAAACCATGCGACATTCACCGTCGATGTGCAGCACGGTGCGAAGCGTCACCGACGACGTCGCGATCGTCGACTACACGTTCCCCGCAGGCACATTCATCTTGGTGAACACTTACGCGGCGAACCGTGATTTCGCCGTCTACGACGATCCGACGCGCTTCGACATCACCCGCGACGACCCACCACCCATCTTGACGTTTGGTGGAGGCGTGCACTACTGCCTTGGTGCCAATCTGGCGCGGCGTGAACTCGCCGAAGCGCTCAAGATCTTGGCCCAGCGCCTGCCAAACCCCCGTTGCACCGGGCCGGCGCCATGGAAGCCGCTACTCGGCATGAGTGGGCCGACAAGCTTGCCCCTGGAGTTCGGCTGATGTCCGACAAAATCGGATCGCTACGGCACTACCAAGAGACGCGACGCGCTCATGTCTGTCAAAGAGGGAGAAGCCATGCTTGAGGGTCGAAAAGTCCTAGTGACCGGCGCGACCGGTCAGATCGCTGGTCCCATCGCGGAGAACTTCGCGGAGACCAACGAGGTGTGGTGCGCCGCGAGATTCTCCGATCCGACGCGCAAAGCGCAACTCGAGGCAATAGGCGTGAAGACGGTGGCGTGGGATATGGACTCCGGCGATATGTCGGCGCTGCCTGACGACTTCACACACGTCGTGCATTCGGCGCTTCATGTGAGTCCGGACTACGACGCGTCAATCACCAACAACGCTGAAGCAACCGCTCTGCTCATGCAGCATTGCAGGAAAGCCAACGCATTTCTGCATGTTTCCAGCACGTGCGTGTACAAACGGCACGACGATCATCCCAATCACTTGTATGCCGAGACTGACCCGCTAGGTGGCCTGGCCAGTTATGCAGAGGTGTACCCGGTGATCAAGCTGACTTCCGAGGGGTCCGTCCGCGCGGCCGCCCGAATGCTCGAACTTCCGACAACGATCGCGCGGATGAATGTGGGATACAGCTGGACCGGCCACGGCGGGTTGCCCGTGATGATGTACCACACGATGAAAGCCGGCCAGCCCTGGCCGGTACCTATCGGTTACTACAACCTAGGCTCCCCGATCGGCGGCGTCGACATTGCCTTACAGGCGCACAAGCTTCTCGAAATCGCTAGCGTCCCAGCTACCGTCGTAAATTGGGGCGGCGATGACGCCGTATCGGATCGCGAGATGGGCGAGTACGTCGCCAAGTTGACAGGCATCACCTTGAACCTGGCTGAGGGCCCGATCAGCTTTGACTCCTTCCCCTCGGATAACAGTCGCCGCGAACAGCTCATCGGCAAGTGCTCGGTGCACTGGAAGGACGGGGTCCGAGACACTTTCCAGCGGCTGGGGATAGTCGACAAATAGGCCAGGGCTCGAGAAGTACGCGTAATTCTCTGCGCAAAATAGGGATTATTCTCGATGCGCGGAGGCCGCTCGCCGGTGCAGTCTGAGCAGGTTGACCGCCATTGACAAATCGTCGACGGGTATGCCAGCTTCCAGGACGCCATGGCAGCGCCAAATACAGGCGCATCTGACGCAGGCCTTGACGTGCACTTTGCGTCGCCTAAATTTACACCTTTGACCTGCGGTTTTTCCCTGGTGGAGCTAAGGGGACTCGAACCCCTGACCCCCACACTGCCAGGAGCGGGCAGACCCAGTGACCAGGCACGATCGGCCTGAAAGGATCGTGTAGGGAACGTCGCTGGGATAGCAACTGTCGTCACGGTTGTCGTCAAGGTTGTCGTCAACTCACAGTGCGAAACAGCGGCACTCCCACCGCTTCTTCATACCCGCGCTCCCGCGCTGACGATCGGATGCGTCAAGGGTGGCGAAGCCATCACGTAGTGACGTCGAAGACGCCCTTCACCCGGCCGATCGGGAAGTCAGACACTGCCGAATGAAGTAGCGCTTATCGGGCGACGTAGGAGCTGCTGGGGTTGTGGTGGTCCGCTTTGATGTGAGCTTGCATGAGCTTGTTGTCGGTGGCGAACAAGAAGTTCGGTTTCGCGCGGGCCGCATGGCCTCTTCGTCCCGAACGCTGATTCGATGTACCAGGAATGGTCAGCCAGTGTCATTGATCTGCACCGATGTGATCGTCAATGGTGTCGAGTGCCCCGTCGTATTGATTTGTCGGCTGCCTCCTTGCTGCCAATCGGCCTCCCGAGTCGACGCAGCGACGACTACGGTGGTCCCTGTTGCAGTCAGTTGTATGACTGATTCCCTTTGGACGTACAGCACCCCCCGTGCTGGTGCCCCGCATCACTCGAAGGCTCCCGATGGATACCCCGACAGACCTCGTCGTCACCGGGACGACGGTGCACACGCTCGACCCGCAGACGCCCACCGCCGAGGCGTTCGCGGTCCCTGGCGGCGTCCATACCTGGCACGTGCGGCATCGGCACGTCCTTTAGCTCTGCCGCCCGTGCGCCATTGCGCCGAAGCGTGTCGGTTGGATTGACCGCAGCCGCATCGACGCGGATGCGCAATTGGCCGGGGCCGGCATCGGGTTGCGGCAGGTCCAAGACGTGCAGCACCTCTGGGTCACCGAATTCGGTCGGGCCGACAGCTCGCACCCGCGCCACAACACTCCAGCGGGCCAGACATATTCCTGCTGGGCAAGATTCGGCACATCTTCCGCGCTTCCCGAAGGCGTAACCAACACCTTGTTAGCAATCCCAGTGTCCGGCAATGGCATTGCGGTGGCGGCAAGCTTCCCTAGAACCCGACCGCCAGCTGCAGCCGCCGACGAACGGGCCCTGCTACTGCCACGCGGCCCTTACGACTTCGGCATCAGTTTGCATAGCCAACGGCGCGCATCGGCTGAACCACCTTGCCGAATCTCAAACCGGCCGCGCGAATTTCGGAGTAATTCGGCGCTTCACCGTTGACCCGTGATCTTCTCGGGGGTGATGCGCGCGACCAGTCGGGCGGCGTCGTTGACCGATGCAGGCCAGAACGTCAGATAGTCCTGACCGGTGTACTTGCGGGACAACTCGTCGGGCAGTTCCCGGCCGGGATCGGGCGTCAAACTGACATTGCCGCGGACCTCTGCGTAGAGGTAGGGGTTATCTGGCGCGCTGATGACGAGGGTGACCCGCGGGTCCCTCATCATATTTTTGCCTTGCTGTCGATCCACTGTGGTGGAGACAAGCAGGTCGTCGCCGTCTCGCTTGACCCACACAACGGTCAAATGCGGTCGGCCGTCGGGCAAGATCGTAGCCAGCGTCGCGAAGACCCTACCGTCATCGACATATTGCTTAACATCGTCAGGAAGAGCCACAGCCACCCTCCCACAAACAGATGTCGGGCGACTCGCATTCCCAACGGCATCGACACGTCCCCCACGGGGTTGAACCGTAGCAGCCTTATAGTCCAGTCGAATTGGCAGGTAATTTCGGCGCCGGTAACCGCTTTTTGTGGCGATCGAGCCCGTCGATCACTCGGGTCGCCCACTCGGATTGCATCCGGGTGAATTGCAGCCCGTTCTCCAAGGCGGCGCGGGCGAAGAAGTCGGCGTCATCGTCCGACCAGTCCTTGGAATCGCGGATCTGCTCATAGCGAGCGTGCTCGGCGTCTGCGAAGGAGCGCAGCGACTCCAAATACTCACGCGCCTGCGCAGGAGTGAGGTCGCCAAGCAGGAACACCCGCAGAAGTTGAGCGCTGCGAAACGGCGGGTCGTCCTGCGGCGAGGTCATCCACCGATGCAGCTCCGCGCGGCCGGCATCGGTGATGGCGTACTCCTTGCGGCCGCGCGGCCCGACGTCGGACACCTTGATCAGCCCGGCGTCGGCCAGCTTGCCCAGCTCGCCATAGAGCTGACTTTGGGTGGCCGGCCAAACATTGGCCATCGACTCCTGAAACCTCTTCAGCAGGTCATACCCGCTGGCGGGGCGCTGGGCGAGCAGCCCCAACGCGGCATGTCGCAGACTCACCACGACAGCCTAACAGGTCTCTATTGACAGGTCTATATTGACATGTCATCAACGACATGTCAGCATAGACATGTCATAGCAGGAACGTTATCGATAAGCACAGTAGGAGATCACCATGACCCAGCCAGCCGAGACCGTCGTCCCGTTTTTCCGCACCGGCAGCTACGCCCCGGTCAGCGACGAATTGACCGCCTTCGACCTGCACGTGGACGGCGCCATCCCGCCCGAGCTCAACGGCTGGTACCTGCGCAACGGCCCCAACCCCCGCCAGGACACCGATCACTGGTTCACCGGCGACGGCATGATTCACGGCGTGCGCCTGGAGAATGGGCGGGCGGCCTGGTACCGCAACCGCTGGGTACGCACCGAGAGCTTCGACCAGCCCGCCCCCATGTACAACCCCGACGGCAGCCGCAACCTGCATCGAAGCGTCGCCAACACCCACGTCATCCGGCACGCCGGCAAAACACTGGCACTGGTGGAGGCAGCACTGCCTTATGAGATCACCAACGAGTTAGACACGGTGGGTGCCTACGACTTTGGCGGCAAGCTGGTCAACTCCATGACGGCCCACCCCAAGATCTGCCCCACCACCGGCGAATTACACTTCTTCGGCTACGGCAGCCTGACCGACCCGCATGTCACCTACCACCGCGCCGACGCGTCGGGGCAATTGACTATCAACCGCGGCGTCGACGTCAAGGCGCTGACCATGATGCACGACTTCGCGCTCACCGCAAAGCACGTGATCTTCATGGACCTGCCGATCGTGTTCAACCTCGACATCGCGAGAAACAGCAAGGGCGACATCCCCTTCCGGTGGGACGACAATTACGGTGCCCGGCTCGGCGTGCTGCGCCGCGACGACCCCTACGGTCCGATCCGCTGGTTCGACATCGACCCGTGCTACGTCTTTCACGTCGCCAACGCCTACGACAGAGGCAATTCGATTGTGCTGCAAGCTGTCCGGTATCCGGAACTGTGGCGTGACAACGACAAGTGGCATACCAACAGGGGCTTCGGGACCGAGGGCGTGATGTGGCGCTGGGCCATCGATCTGGACCGCGGCAGCGTCGACGAGCACCAAATCGACGATCAAGGAGTTGAGTTCCCCCGCATCGACGATCGCCTCGCCGGACTGCCTGCCCGGTATGCCATCACCGTCGGCAGCCAAGACGGCGTTGCGCCCGTGCCACGCAGCGGCAGCCTGGTCCGCTACGACCTGGACCGGGGCAGCGCCGAGGAGCATCTCTTCGACAATGACGGCACGCCGGGCGCACCCGGCGAGGCGGTGTTCGTCCCGGCCGGGCCCGGGGCCGACGAGCTCGCCGGCTGGTACCTGTCCTACGTGTACGACCCGGTGCGTAACGGCAGCGACCTGGTCATCATCGACGCATCGAACTTCACCGGTAAACCCGTTGCCCGCGTGCACCTTCCACAACGCGTACCGCACGGATTCCACGGTAACTGGATCACCGACTGACCAAGCCGGGGTGCAGCGGTAGGACAGAGTTAGGCATTCGGCCCGGTCGACCCCCTCGCCCGCGAACAAGAAACCCGCCCTCGATCAATGGTCAGGGCGGGTTTTCTGTCTGTGGAGCTAAGGGGACTCGAACCCCTGACCCCCACACTGCCAGTGTGGTGCGCTACCAGCTGCGCCATAGCCCCAGATGTTGTGCCCATCGAAGCTACACCACGGCCTGCCAGCCTTCAAAGTCGCAGGTCACGCGGCCCGGGCGATCGCGCTAGCGCAGCGGGTCGAATTCGCTCAGCCCTGGCGGCTGCTTGCCGGTGGTGATCTGCTCGGCCAACAGCCGACCGGTCGCCGGGCCCTGCTTCATGCCCCACATGCCGTGCCCACCCGCGACGAAGATCCGCTTCTCGGCCAGCTGGCCTATCAACGCACGTCCGTCTGGACTCAATGGGCGCGGGCCCACCCATATCTCGTCGCGCTCGGCCCAGCGAACCCCGTCGAGAAATTGGCTCGTCGAATCGACCATGGCGTCGACGACGGCGGCGGACGGAGGCGCCTCGGGACGACGTAGCTCCATCATGCTGGTGACCCGCAGCTTGCCGTTCAACGGCGTGCACGCTACCCGCACGTCCGGCAGATAGATCGGCCCGGAAACCGGCCGCTCCACTGGCACCGTGAAGGAGTAGCCGCGCCCGGCCTGCACCGGAACCCGGACCCAACGTCTTACCAGTCCCGGCAACCATGCACCGGTCGCGATCACCGCCACGTGAGCCGTCAACGCAGGACCACTAGTGGGTTGCACGGCGACGCCGTCGCCGGAGATCCGCACGTCGGCGACGTCCACGGTGTCCATTGCCGCACCCCGTTCGACGACTGAGCGCGCCAGTGCGTGCACGAACTTTCCGGGATCGACGAACCGCTGCCCGTTGATGTGGACACCGACGGCCACCGCGCTCGACGCCAGCGGCACTAGCTCGCGGACCTCGGCACCGCTCAATTGCGTGGCGGAGCTGGGCTGCCCGGCGTCCCGTAGCCGTTGCAGTTGCTCGAGCAGGTGTTCGGCGTCGGCGGAGGTGCGGAACAGCGCGGTGATTGGCGCATCGGTGATGGGCGCGTCTACACCGTTGGACACCAGCACGTCGTAGGCCGCCATGCACTCGTCGTTGAGCGTCAGGTTCGCCCGCACCGCTCGTTTCCACGACGACTCTCGGCAATTCGTCGCGAACCGCAGCAGGAATTTCCACAAGGCCGGGTCGATGCTCGGCGGAATCCGCACGGGTGCAGCGCGATTCGGCAGCGATCGCAGGGCGTATCGCAGCGTTCGGGGGTCGTTGAGCGGAATGCTCAGCGCCGGCGCGATCCATCCAGCGTTGCCCCAGGAGGCGCCCGCCGCAACACCTGTGCGGTCGACTACCGTCACCGAGACCCCGTGCTCTTGCAGAAACCACGCCGTCGACAATCCGACGATGCCGGCACCCACCACGATCGCTGATCGCGGTCGGATCCGACTAATGCCAACCATCAACAACCTCCCGGGCGTCGCCGTCGCTGTCCATGGTGGCGCGGATCCGCGCGCAGTGCGGTCGACGCTGCTCAGGCCAGTTCCGACGCGGTCCCGGTCTCCCATTCACTCGGCGGCGGCGTGTGACCCGCTACCCGCGTTTCCGGTGCAAACACCCAACCCACCCCGGCGGCTAGCAGCACGACCCCGCTGATCCCAAATCCCCATGCGTAGCTCAGGTGCTCGGCGATCTGAGCCACCGACAACGAACCGACGATGGCGCCCAGATCAACCATCATCTGAAACGTCGACACCGCGGTGCCCGTGCGTGCAGTACTGCCGAGGATGTCGGCGATCGCCGCCTGCTGCGGCGAGGCGAAAACGCCCGAGGTCGCGCCCGCCACGCACGCCGCAACCAGGAAGACGGGCACTGACGACGACGCGCCCAACCAGATGGTCGACACCGCGGAGGTGAGCAGCCCGCCGATCACCAGGCTGCGCCGGCCGATCCGGTCGGACAGATAGCCGCTGGGCCACACCACGAGCAGGTTGCCGAGCGCGAACATGCCCAGCACCAGACCCGTCATCCTGGGCCCGCGGCCCAACACGTCCGAGACGAAGAGCGGCACCACGGCCATTCGCAATCCGAACACCGCCCAGCCTGTCGCGAAGTTCGATGCCAGCGACGCGCGGTACGCGCGGTGCCGAAGCGCGGCACGCACCGTCACCGCCGGCTCGGCGTGCTCGGCCGGCGCGCCCAGCGTCGAGCGGCGCAAGCTGTAGGACACCACGATCGCGGTGATCAGCACCAACACCCCGTAGATCAGAAACGGTGCTTTGAGCCCCAAACCCGCGGTGAGACTGCCCACCAGTGGCCCGGCGACCGACCCGATCAGAAACGAGGTCACGAACAGCCCCGCGACCCGCCCGCGCGCGTCGGCCGGGCTGATCCGGATCATCAGACCCAACGCGGAGATGAAGAACATCGTCGACCCGATGCCGCCGATCGCCCGGTAAACCAGTAGCTGCCAATAGGTTTGAGCGAACGCGCATACCGCGGTGGAGACCGAAACGATCAGCAGCCCGGCCACGTAGACCCACCGCTCCCCCAGCCGCTGCACCAGCAACCCCGTGGGCGGGGCGGAGAAGAGCCGCATCACCGAGAAAATCGTGATCGAGAACGTCACCGCGCCCAGGCTCACCCCGAACGTCCGGGCGAAGGCCGGCAACACCGGCGACACCACACCGTAGCCAAGCGCGGCCACCGCGTTCGCCGCGATCAGCACCCAGGCTTCGCGCGGCAGCCTCGTCGATTTGCGACTCCACCCGCCGAAGCGGGCGCGTCGAGTGGCGAGGGTCACCCGATGACTTTATCCACAACCTCCTGGGCTGCCTGCTGAACCTCGGCTAAATGCTCCGGGCCGCGGAACGACTCGGCATAGATCTTGTAGACGTCTTCGGTGCCCGACGGGCGTGCGGCGAACCAGGCGTCGGCCGTCGTTATCTTCAGCCCGCCCAGCGGCGCGTCGTTGCCCGGCGCCCGGGTCAGCTTCGCGGTGATCTGCTCTCCGGCCAGCTCGGTGGCGCTGACTTCGTCGGCGGACAGCTTGGACAGCCGGGCCTTCTGCTCGCGGCCGGCGGGCGCGTCGATCCGCGCATAGGTCGGGGCGCCGTATTTCGCGGTCAGCTCCGCATAGCGCTGCGACGGCGAGACACCGGTGACGGCCAGAATCTCGGCGGCTAGCAACGCCAGGATGATGCCGTCCTTGTCGGTCGTCCACACCGAGCCGTCGCGCCGCAGGAACGACGCCCCCGCCGATTCCTCGCCGCCGAAGCCGATGGTGCCGCCGATCAGGCCGTCGACGAACCACTTGAACCCGACCGGCACCTCGATGAGCTTGCGGCCGATGCCGGCGACCACCCGGTCGATGATCGACGAACTGACCGCGGTCTTGCCGACGGCGATGCCGTCCGGCCACGACGGCCGGTGCGTGTACAGGTAGTCGATGGCCACCGCCAGATAGTGGTTCGGATTCATCAGCCCCGCATCGGGCGTGACGATGCCGTGGCGGTCGGAGTCCGCGTCGTTGCCGGTGGCGATCTGGTAGCGGTCCCGGTTGGCGATGAGCGACGCCATCGCGTCCGGGGAGCTGCAGTCCATCCGGATTTTGCCGTCGTGGTCAAGCGTCATGAACCGCCACGTCGCGTCGACCAGCGGATTGACCACGGTCAGCTCGAGGTTGTGCCGCTCGGCGATTGCGGCCCAGTAGTCGACGCTGGCCCCACCGAGCGGGTCGGCGCCGATCCGGATTCCGGCCTTGCGGATCACGTCGACATCGACGATGTTCGGCAGGTCGTCGACGTAGGCGTCCATGTAGTCATGCCGCTCGGCAGTCTGCAGCGCGCGGGCCAGCGGCACCCGCTTCACCGCCTCGCCCTTTCGCAGAATCTCGTTGGCACGCTTGGCGATTGCGTTCGTCGCGTCGGTTTCGGCCGGGCCGCCGTTGGGCGGGTTGTACTTGAAGCCGCCGTCATAGGGCGGGTTGTGCGACGGCGTCACCACGATCCCGTCGGCCAACGCGTCGGTGCGGCCGCGGTTGTAGGTCAAGATGGCGAGGCTGACCGCCGGAGTCGGCGTGTACCGGTCGGCCGAGTCGATCATGGCGACGACGTCGTTGGCGGCCAGCACCTCCAGCGCCGAGACCCAGGCCGGCTCCGACAGCCCGTGCGTGTCGCGGCCGATGAACAGCGGCCCGGTGGTGCCGTGCGCGGCGCGGTACTCGACGATGGCTTGAGTGATCGCCAGGATGTGCGCCTCGTTGAAAGCGCCGTTGAGCGCCGAGCCGCGGTGCCCCGAGGTACCGAACGCCACCTGTTGGGCGACGTCCTCGGGATCCGGTTCGATCGTGTAGTAGGCGGTGATGAGATGAGGCAGATCGACAAGGTCTTCGGGCTGGGCCGGCTGACCGGCACGGGGGTTGGCCACCATGGCTGCTAATTCTGCCTGCGCTCGCCTCCCTCTGGGCTGCGTAAGTCTGGAGTTCCGCCATACGCTGCGTAGCGCAGCGGCAAACGAAAGGAATCAAACCAGTGGCAGCCCCCGACTACCGCGAGTTGGCCGCCGTCTTCGTCGGTGGCGCGCTGGGCACCCTGGCGCGTACCGGCCTGAGCAGCCTGGTGGTCACCGATCCAACGCGCTGGCCCTGGCCGACGTTCACGGTGAACATCGTCGGCGCCTTCCTGGTGGGCTACTTCACGACGCGGTTGCTCGAGCGGTTGCCGTTGTCGAGCTACCGCCGGCCGCTGCTCGGAACCGGGTTGTGCGGCGGCTTGACAACGTTCTCGACCATGCAGGTCGAAACGCTGAAGATGATCGAACATCACTGCTACGGCCTGGCCGCCGGATACACCGTCGCCAGCATCGCGGTGGGGTTACTGGCGGTGTACCTTGCCACCGCGATGGTGCGACGGGTGCCGGTGCGATGATCGCCTGGGTCGGCGTGCTGGTCGCCGGCGGATTCGGTGCGGTGCTGCGGTTTCTCGTTGACGGCGCGGTGGCCCGACGGGCGGCGCGGTCGTTTCCGTTCGGGACGCTGGCGGTCAACATCAGCGGCGCCGCACTGCTCGGCCTGCTCGGCGGCCTGGCGTTGAGCCGGCACGCCGCATTGGTCGCCGACACGGCCTTCGTCGGTTCCTACACCACGTTCTCCACCTGGATGTTGGAAACCCAGCGGCTCGGCGAGGAGCGTCAGGTCCGTGGCGCGGTCGCCAATCTTGTCGCAAGCATGGTGTTGGGCATTGCCGCCGCGCTGCTCGGGCAGTGGGTCGCGGGTCGACTCTGAACCTGCCTCAGAGCGAGGGGAACTGGATCGGGCACTCGATCTGGTTGCCCACCGTCAAAGTGCCCTTCGGATACACGTTGACGTCGACGCACTGCGGCTTGGTGTTGTCCATCGCGTAGTAGTCGTGCACGTAGTCGTCGGGTTTCGACATGTTGCCCCGCTCGTCCTTGGCGCGACACCGCAGCGTGTACTGGCCGGGAATGACGTTTTCCCAAGTGAACGACCAGCCGACCCAGGCCCATTTGCCGACTGCGGCGTTGTCGAGCTTGGCGAACGACCAAGTATCACCGCCGTCGAGGCTGACTTCGACTTCGGTGATGCGGAGCCCGCCGGCCCAGGCGCGGCCGCGCAACTCGACGGCATCCGTCTCCTCCAGGTGGCGGATACGGCAGAGGAAGTCGGGGATTCCGGGTGGGATCATCATCGCGCGGACCTGTTGGAAGGTGGCAGGAATTCGGTTGGGGTCGTTGTCACTTGACGCGTAGCTGTACCACTTCATCTGGTTCTTGGTGAGCCGCCAGTCGATCGCTTCAATCGAGCCGAGCCATTTGACGTTGGCCATCCCCAGCCAGCCGGGGACCAGTAGCCGAAGCGGGAAACCGTGCTGCGGCGGCAACGGCAATCCATTGATCTCGTAGCACAGCAGGACGTCGTTGGCGGGGTCCATCGCGTACTCGACGGTCAGGCTGCGCTGAAAGTGCTGCACTTCCGCCCCATTTGGCGGACCCTGGATGCCCGTATCCAGCCCGGTGAACAGGATCTCCACCGCGCCATCTTCGATTCCGGCCTCCTCCAGCACCCCGCTCAGCGGCGTGCCCGTCCACTCCGCGGTCCCGATCGCGTCGTGGTTCCACGGCACGTGCGCCCACAGACGCCACCGCTGGCTCGCGCGTCCGTTGCCGCAACATTCCATCGTGGCCGGGATGGTGACCTTCGGCCGACTGCGGATGTTGTCCATGTCCAACGCGAGCGCGTTTTTCACCAGACCGTCGACGTTGAGCCGATAGGTCGACTCGTCGAGCATCGGGATGTCGTAGTGGATCAGAAGGTAATGCATCCCAATCGGGGTAATTGGATAGGCCATGCCCTCGAGTTGCATGCCGTGACAGCGGCTCTTGCCGGCAACCTCCATCACTGTGAAATTGTCCAGCCGGTCAGTGTGCGCAAAGTCGCGGTACGGAGGCACGTCGGCGTCGAGGTCGACGTGCAAGTCGAAACGCTTGGCGTTGGCGGACGGGTAGCTTGTTTCCTCGCTCATGGCTTCTCCTGAGCTCGTTGCAATCGCCTGCGGCTTAACTAGGTTCGACTATTGACGCGATTGCCGCCGTTATCCATAGCGCAAACCATAAATCGGTGGGCGCGATTCACGCTGCGAAAAGGCGCGAGACCGTACAAGCGGAAGATTCGTCGCTGGCGACAATCATTCGCGGAACCTCAAGCGCAAATTGCTCGTAGCCGAGTTTCTAGCCAGAATCTGAACGCAGATCAAAACATTGGTTGCTAGCCGAGCAGCGTTGCCAGCACCGCGGCGTGACTGCCTTCCACGTGGCGGGTGGCGGTCACCAGCGTCACGACGCCGCTCTTGGTCAGCCTGCGCAGTTCGTCGAGCGCCTGGCTGCCCTGCAACTCCTCGCGGTATCGCGCGGCGAAGTCGTCGAATCGCTCCGGCTGGTGGCTGTACCAGACGCGCAGTTCTTGGGACGGCGCAACCTCTTTCAACCAAGTGCCCACCCGCGGATCGTCTTTGCGGAATCCTCGCGGCCACAACCGGTCCACCAGCACGCGCCGCCCGTCGTCGGGGCCCGGGTCGTCATAAACTCGGGCCACGCGGATATTGCGCTTGACGCCCATCCGGCCAGGGTAGCGCCGTCAGGTGAGCGCGGGCACGACCTTGTCGACGAGCAACTGGACCGACTTCCACGCCTCGTCGACGGGCATACCGCCGACCAGTGGGTGCAGCACAACCGGTCCGTAGTCGGTGGCCCTGGCTTCCGAGCGGACCTCGGCGATGAGCTGGTCGGGGGTCAGGAAGCGGTACCGTCCCGACGCCCGCACCTCCTCCAGCGTCTGAACCCCGGGCAGGTGCATGAGCGAGCGTTGGTCTTTCGACCATCCGCCGTAAGTGACTGCCTCCCAAAGGACGTGCTCACCAAGCTCGGCCCAGGCCCGGTCCGGATCTTCGTGCAAGTAGATCATTCCGCGGTTGACCGGCCCGGGCATGATGACCAGCGGCGATATCCCGACATCGGCACACAGCTGGCGATAGTATGCGGCGACATCGGGCACATGGTCGGCCAGGCTGAGGGGAAGACGAAAACGCGCCGCCCGCTGCGCGGTGACGCGCGCGCCTCCCCCGACGTACAGCGGTGGATGCGGCCGTGTCCACGAACCTGTTGCCGACCAGACGGACAGCATCCGCTCGATCAGGCTGTCCATCAGCTTGCCGCGCTGGCTGAAATCGACTCCCAGCGTGTCATATTCGATGGTGCGGTAACCCAAGCCAATCGTGGTGTGCAGTCGGCCGCGGCTCATGTTGTCGACCAGCGCGATGTCTTCGGCCAGCCGGACCGGATTCCACAACGGCCCGAGCGCGCAGTCCACGCTGGCGATCAGCGTCGAGGTTCGCGCCAGGAACATCCCCGCCGCCATGATCGGATTGCAGCTCCACCCGTGCCCGGTCGCGTGATGCTCGTCGACGCTGATCGTGGTGATCCCCCGCGACTCGCCCCATTGCGCGAGTTCGAGTGCGGCACGGAGCAGTTCGCTCTGTGTGCGCGGGTTTCCTTGCGGCGAGGCGAAGTTGAACCGCAGCACCGTCAATAACATGTCCGACCTCCGGTCAGGCTCTAAGCCGGCGGCGCCGCCGATTGTAGGAAGGCGGGAAAGTCGGGAAACAGTGCGCGGTCGACGATCTCGATGCGGGTGCCGGACGCGTCGATGTAGTAGGCGAATAGTGCCAGATCCGGCGGAGATGTGGCGGCGGTGGCTTCGAACGTGAAGCCGTTGGCTTCCAGCATCCGGGCGGTCTCGGCAAGGTCGTCGGTGAAGTACCCGAGGTGATGAATGGAGTTGCCCGGAGCCGCGGTCCACGGGCTGTCGGGCACCTGCTGGATCAACTCCACGTGTGGACTTTGCAGCGAGTAGACGAACGTGGAGGTGAGTTCGCGGGTCCCGTTCGCGGTGCGGAACGGCAGCGTGTATGTCAGCGGGGTGATCCAGCGGTAGCCGGCCAGTGCGCTGAGGCGGGCTATCGCGGCATCGAGATCGGGCACCACGATGCCGGTGTGGTAGAGGTCCTCGGGTCGTAGTGCGAATGCCATCGTGCTCCTTTGCGATTTCAGACGCAGTCCGATGCGCCGTCGACGACGAACACCGCGCCGCTGGTGTACCTGCTTTGCTCGGTGCACAGAAAAGCCACCGTGGGTGCAATCTCCTCGACGGATCCGAAGCGCCGCAACGGGATGTGAGCCAGTTCGGACTCGACGAGTTCCTTGGCGATGTGCATCGGCGCGGTCATCGGCGTGTCGATCGTGCCGGGCGCGACGGCGTTCACCCGGATTCCCTTGCCGGCCCACTTGACGGCGAGATTCCTGGTGACGTCGATGACCCCGGCTTTCGCCGCGCCGTATCCGGGCACCAGCGGGACGGCCCGCAGCGCTGACATCGACGCCAGGTTGACCACACTCGCGCCTCCCGTGGCGGTCGACGCCCTCAGCGCGCGGTAGAGCCCGACGGTCAACCGGTACGGACCGGTCAGGTTCAACGCGACCGACGCCTCGAACCCGTCCGGCTTTGATTCATCAAGGCCGTCTGGGAAATTCGCGCCGGCGTTGTTGACCAGAACGTCGAGCCGGCCGAAGTTCTCCGCCAACGCATCCACCGAGTCGTGGTCGGTCATCCGTAACTGGCGATAGGCCATCCCGGACAGATCGACGTCGTAGTCGGTTGCGGCCGCCTTGGTTCCGGTGATGGTGACCTCTGCACCGGCGTCGCGAAACAGCACGGCGGTCGCGTAGCCGATCCCGCTGGTGCCACCCGTGATCAGCGCTTCGGTGCCGGTGAAGTCGAAGCTGACTTGCGCTGTCATGTGTTTCTCGCTATTTGTTCGGTGAGCCAGGCCCTTTCCCAGAAGTTGGTGGTGTCGGCCAAGAGCTTTTCGTGGGCCTCTCGCAGCACCGCGCGCGCCCCCGAATGGTTTGCGGGTGACAGCTCAGCGAGATGGATGGCGTGCAGCGGCCGGTCGGCGTCCAGATGTTCGCGCGCGCGATCCACCAACGCGTCGGCACCGGCCAGTTCGACCACGTCGGCGCTGACGGCGTCGAAACCCACCGGATACAGCTCGGTCGTCGACCGGTGATGGAACCAGCCCGAGTAGTTCTCCCAAATCGCCCGCACATCCCAGGCGACCTTCCCATAGCCTTGGCCCACTTCGTATTCCGCGGGCAAGGTGATCTCCCGCATCAGGGTTGCGACATCTTTGCCGGCGTTCATTCCGGCGACGGTCTGGTCGTGAAGGTACTGGATGGCGTTGCGCAGCCGGGTCAGCTCGGCGTTGATACGCTCGGCGCCCGAGATCGGTTCGAAGTGGCCGGTCACCAGCAGTTCGGGATGCAGGTCGCGAACCCGTTCCACCGACGCGATCGCGGCCAGTGCGTCGCGGTACCGGTCGCCGCGCATGGTGACCAGGTTGGGAATGTGCCCGAACAGCGGGCCGAAGGTATTCCCGCACAGGCAAATCCGCTCTCCGGGAAGCCATATCACCAGCGAGTCGTTGGTCTCGCCGCCGGGTACGGAGATCAACTCCATGCGCCGTCCGCCGACCTCGAGCGTGAGGGTGTCTTCGAAATCGAGGTCGACGGCCGGAATGCTCTGAGCCGGCAGACGCTTGGTGCCGAGACGCCGCTGGATGGCCTGGATGCCGGTTGCCAACGTGTCCTTGAAGGCGAACGCACTGCGGCTGGCCCGGTACGGGATGAGGCGTTCGTTGTCGTCTCGCCATAACGTCCAGTTCGCGTGTGCGACAACCGTTGTATCCGGGTCCCGCACGCTGTCCAAACCGCCGACATGGTCGACGTGGCCCTGGGTGAAGATGATGTAGCGCACCGGTGAGGAGTCGACAGCGTCGAAGTTGGCGCGGTGCACCGGGCCTTCGAAACCCATGCCGGTGTTGACGATCACCCGGCCGTCTCCGGTGGTCAGCAGGTAGGAATTCGATAGACCAGGCGAGCACCACAGCCCCGGGGCGATCTGCTTGGCCTTTTCGGCGGAGGCCGGGCGCATAGCGTCGGCACCCGGCCGGCTGCGATAGACCGGTTCGAACATCGCTGTTGACTCCTTCATTCGGGGCGGACGTCGAACCGGTCGAAATAGAAGTCGAACCGGGCCCGGAGTTCGTCGGGCGAGATACCGAAGTGGCGTTGCAGGTCGTAGCGGACACGGCCGTGCTTGCCGCGCGGATTGCCGTCCAGGTAACGCTGGAAGCCCGCGCGCACCTTCGGTGTCAATTCGACTCCGCCACGGCGGTAAAGCTCGTCGAGCAACGGCATTTCGTTGCCGTCGAGGTGGTGGAAGCTGATGTCGATGCTGCGTTCGGGCGGCACCAGGTCGCGGTCGCGCACGCACGCGCTGAGCAGCCGGTGCACCCGGTCACTCCAGTAGTCCAGCAGCCAGTCCGGTTCGATGCTGGTCCGGCGCAGGCGATCCGAGTAGGCCATCATCGTGATCGCCGACTGGATCACTGCGACGGGATCGCGGTGTGTGAAGGCCACCGTCGCGTCGGGAAAGGTGGCCATCAGCGGGCCGAGCTGCTCACAGTGCTGCGGACTTTTCAGCACCCAGGTCTGTGGGCCCCGCAGGAATGTCAACGCCTGCAAGACTTTCTTCAAGTAGGCGTAGTGCCGATTCTGGTCGAGGCCCAGGTAGAAGTCTCGCCAATCCGGCACGCGGGCATGCCATTCCAGAACGTAGCCGGCCAGATCCATGTCGAGGAGTTCGACTTCCTCCTCGATCGCCTCGGGGAACCGGTCGTGCATGGCGGCCACCACCGGAGCGCTCGCCATCAGCGCGTCGTGTTCGGACTTGGCTCGCGCGTAGCGGGGGTCGACACCGAAGATGTCTGGGCCCTGACCGAGCGCCGGGATCGGATCCTGGCTCTCCCAATACGGCAGCGCGCGCCGACGTGGATCGGCGGCGATGAGATTTACCAGATGAGTGGTGCCGGATCGCGGCATTCCGACGACGATGAACGGTTTCTCGATTTCGATCGACTCGATCTCGGGATACCGCGTGATGAGGTCGGCTAGCGAGAGCCGGTTGCGCAGCAGGCGAACCACTCGTTGCCGCAGCGAGGAACGGGTGAGCTGAGTCAGACCATGGTCGCCTTCGATCGCGGCCACGTGCGCGGTCAGGCGGTCCCGGAAGCCGTCGCTATCGTCCAGGTCGTCGCCCACCGAGGCCTGGTCGATGGCTTCGGCGAGCATCTGGTCGATGTCGAATTCGACGTGTCTGGCCTCGGTGAACTCCAGAATCTGACGCTGCACGTCGGTCAGCCGGGGCGACGTCAGGTCGTCGAAGTCGATGTCGTCTACGTCGCCGACCGCGGAGCCCACGCCAGCAGACTAGCGCCCAGTGGCGCGGCGTTTAGCCGCATCGTGTCGGGGTATGCCGATTAAAAAGCGGGTGCGCATCCCATCGCCCGCATTAATCAGCTTTTCCCGGTACTGGAGGTACGGAAATGGCCGACATGATTATTCAATCGCCCGACGAAGTGATCGCGTTTCTCAAGGCACAGCACAACCTCATCGAGGACATGTTCGACCAAGTCCTACTCGCATCGGACCCGCAAGCTCGCGAGAAGCCATTCGTGCAATTGCGGCAACTGTTGGCGGTGCACGAGACGGCCGAGGAAATGGTGGTACATCCTCGGGTGCGCCGCGAGTTAGACGCCTTCGACTCGGTCGTCGATGCTCGGCTCGAAGAGGAGCATGACGCAAAGGAACTGTTGTCGAGGATCGAGAAGATCGATATCACCTCACAGCAGTTCATCGATGAGCTCACAAAGCTGCGGGATGCGGTGCTGGACCACGCCCAGCATGAGGAGAGCTACGAATTCCCTAAGTTGCAACAGGGACTCGACGCCGACGAGCTCAAGCGGCTGACAACAGCAGTACGGGCGGCTGAGGCCATCGCGCCAACCCGTCCGCATGCCGGCGTGGAATCGGCGATGTTGAATTTTGCCGTCGGACCGTTCGCGTCGATGCTCGACCGCGCCCGCGATTTGATTGGACATGCCCTCGGCTAAAGCAGCGTCTCCGTAGTGTGGGTGACGTGAGCGTCGCCCCGGATACGACCGTTGCTCTGCAAGACCGCTTCTTGCGCGACTTGCCGGAGATGGCTGTCCGCTGGCACGCCGAGACCTTTCCAGACCTGCGGCTGCTGGCGCTCAACGAGCCGCTGGCCGCCGAGCTTGGCCTCGACCCGGCCTGGTTGAGCAGTCCCGACGGACTGCGCTTCTTGGTGGGCAACCTGGTTCCCGGCGGCGCCGCTCCGGTAGCGCAGGCCTACGCCGGGCATCAGTTCGGCGGCTACGTGCCGCGGTTGGGCGACGGGCGGGCACTGCTGCTGGGCGAGCTCGTCGGCGCCGACGGCCGCATTCGCGACATTCACCTGAAGGGTTCGGGCGCCACGCCGTTCGCCCGCGGCGGTGACGGCCTCGCCGCGGTGGGACCGATGCTGCGCGAATACGTCATCGGCGAGGCGATGCACGCGCTGGGCGTCCCGACGACGCGGTCGTTGGCCGTAGTCGCCACCGGACGGCCGGTGCACCGCGAGACGCAGCTGCCCGGCGCCGTGCTCACCCGCGTCGCCAGCAGCCACCTGCGGGTCGGGAGCTTCCAATACGCCGCCGCCACAACCAATTTGGATCTGTTACGACGGCTGGCCGACCACGCGATCACACGTCACCATCCCGAGGCTGCGGACGCCGATCACCCTTACCTCGCGCTGTTCGAAGCCGTGGCCAGGGTCCAGGCGTCGCTGGTGGCCCGATGGATGCTGATCGGCTTCATCCACGGGGTGATGAACACCGACAACATGACAATCTCCGGCGAAACCATCGACTACGGGCCCTGCGCCTTCATGGAGGTCTACGACCCCGACACGGTCTTCAGTTCGATCGATCACTGGGGGCGCTACGCCTATGGCAATCAGCCCGTCATCGCCGGGTGGAACCTCGCCCGCTTCGCCGAGGCGCTTCTTCCGCTGCTCTCCGACAACGCCGAAGAGGGCATTGCCCTCGCGGAAAGCTCGTTCGCGGCATTCCGCGCCGAGTACGACACGGTCTGGACGTCGGGGATGCGAGCCAAACTCGGCCTGCCCGCCGACGTCGACCTCGCGGTCGTCACTTCGCTAGTCGACGAGTTGCTGCCTCTGCTGAAAGAGAGCCGGGTGGATTACACCTCGTTTTTCCGCCAACTCAACGAGGCGGCCGGCGGCGAGACCGGGCCGGCTGGCTTCGACGACTGGATCTCACGCTGGCGAGCGCTGGGTCCGGACGCCGCGTCGATGGATAGCGCCAACCCGATCTACATTCCGCGCAACCATCTCGTCGAGGAAGCCCTGACCGCCGCGACGGCGGGCGACATTGATCCGCTGGAGCAGCTCCTCGCCGCCGTGACAAAGCCTTATAGCGAACGACCGGGCCTCGAGCGCTATGCGGAACCGGCCCCCGAAGACTTCGGCCCCTATCAAACCTTCTGCGGCACCTGATGCGATTTCGGCGCTGAGCCCAGCTTGTTCGCTGTGCGAATTCCGCTGTCCAGCAAGCCAGCCGGAGCGTACTTCTTCAGCAGGGACAACCGCCGTGCCAGGGGTCCGGCCGGGTACCGCAGCTTCGGAGTGCGGTCGGTGGCTGCCTTGAGCACGACTCGTGCGACGACGGCGGGGTCATCCCCAGCGCGTACCGACTTGGCCAGAATGTTCTTGACGTGCTCGCGCACAGGCGCATAGCTATCGATCGGCGAATCGGCGTCAGTCGCGCTCGCCTCAAACGCGGTATTGGTGTAGCCGGGTTCGACGACCGAGACCCGCACACCGAATTCGCGAGTTTCATGGTCGAGGGATTCCGAATAGCCTTCGACCGCGTGCTTGGACGCCGAATACAACGCGCCGTAGGGCGCCGGCAAAAATCCCAACACCGAGCCGATGTTGATGATCCGACCGCTGCGCTGCGCCCGCAGATACGGCAGCACCTCGCGGGTCACCCGCACCAGCCCGAAGAAGTTGGTGTCGAAGAGCTGCTGAGCCTGGGCGGTCGAACTCTCCTCCGCGGCGCCGAGGACGCCGAATCCGGCATTGTTGACCAGAATGTCGATCCGACCGGCCCGCTGGACAACTGTCGACACCGCCGCAGCCACCGATTCGGGATCGGTGACGTCCAGCTGCACGAGCTCCACGCCGGCAATCGGCTCGGTGTTTCGCGGATTGCGGCTGGTACCGAAGACTTCGAAGCCCTTTGCGGCGAAGGCGGCCGCGACCGCGTGACCTATTCCCGAAGAAGCCCCGGTAACCAACACCACGGGCGACCGTTTCGTCATGTCCACTCCTAGTAAACCGATTGGTGTACTTCCATTCGGCCGCCACGCTACACCACTTGACGCCCGATGTAAACCGGTCGGTATACTCCTGTCATGAGCAAGCAGCAGGTGTCGAGCAGGGGCGGCCGTGGCGCACGCCAGCGCATCCTGGATGCTGCGGCGGAGTTGTTTTACCTCGAGGGCATCAACGCCACCGGCGTCGAGCGACTCGCAGCCAAGTCGTCGGTTTCTAAACGCACTCTCTACCAACATTTTCCGAGCAAAACGGCGGTGGTCGAGGAGTATCTGCGCAGCATCGAACAAGGCGTCGCCAATCCCCTGCAGGGCGCTGATCAAACGCCGCGCGAGCGACTTCTGGCCGTCTTCGAAGCGCCCACCGCCCGCGGCGGACCGCTACGCGGCTGCCCCTTCCACAACGCGGCCGTCGAGGCAGCCGGAGGCATGCCGGGAATTCAAGAAATCGTTAGCGCAAACAAGCGCGCCTTCATCGGGAGACTGACCGAGCTCGCCAAAGAGGCGGGCGCCGCCGACCCGCAACTCCTGGGCAACGAGCTCGGCGTGCTCTATGAAGGTGCCGCCGCACTGACCACGTCGCTCGACGACTCCTCGCCGTGGGCGCCGGCTCGCGCGGCAGCCGAGACGCTGATCGATCAAGCGCTCACCCGCTGATCCTCGAACCGACGGCTAGGGCGCTCGTTCCGCGGCGTACCTGGCAGCCGCTGCCACATCTGCCCCACGAATTTCTGGGTGGAGCCAACACACAGTTTGCCCGCCTCCGAGCGACAACCCAAGACACGCAATGAATTTGTCGCTTAGGCGGGCACAACGAACACCCCAAACCCGGCGAGACTCCTGTGGCTGATGTGATGGTTGCGGGTGAGACACACGCCGAGCGGCACGACGTCGGCAACGCCTAGCGTGCCCCACGCACCAACCGGCCGGGGCGCGCGCCGGTGTCGACGTTGTCGCGGCGGGTGACGACGCCGTTGACGATCGTCGCGGCGTAGCCCGAGGCACCCTGCACGAGTCGGTTGCCACCGGCCGGCAAGTCGTAGGCCATCCGAGGGGCGTGCAGCGTGAGCGCATCCATGTCAACCACGTTGACGTCGGCGCGCTTTCCGATCTCGATGACGCCGCGATCGGAGAGCCCGAACAGCTGCGCGGTGTCGTGCGACTGTTTGCGGACGACGTATTCCAGCGGCAGCTTCTCGCCGCGGTGACGATCGCGCGCCCAGTGGGTAAGCAGGAAGGTGGGATACGACGCGTCGCAGATCATGCTGCAGTGCGCGCCGCCGTCGGATAGACCGACCACGCCCGCGGGATGGGTGAGCATTTCCCGGATCGCGTCGTGGTTGCCGTGCGAGTAGTTGTAGAAGGGCAGCATCAGCATCGACGTTGCGTCGGATTCCAGCATCAGGTCGTAGAGCGTGGCCAATGGGTCCTCACCTCGCTCGGCGGCGATTTTCTCCACGGTGCGCTCGTCGGTCGGCTCGTAGTCAGGGGGATCGCCCAGCGCGTAGAGCCGGCCCAGCGAATATTGCGCGAGGGCAAACATGTTGTCGAACAACAGGTTCGGGTCCGGTGGCAGGTCGTCCTCGGAGAGGATCGCCGTCTTGACGGCCGGATCGGCCAGACGCTGCGCCAACTCCTCGCGACCGCATTCGGCTTTCAGCCGACGGAAGGTCGGGCGGTGGGTGAACGCGTGATGCCCGGGGAAGCCGAACAGCATGCCGAACGGTCGCGCCGCGATCTGGGGATACAACCGACTGCCCGCTTCATGAGCGGCGGCCGAGATGTCCATCTGTTCGCGCCACAGCTCCGGCGCGGCGTCCACCTGGATCATGCCGAACGAGATCGGCCGATCGATCTCAGCGCCGAGCCGTTGCATCCAATCCAGTTCCTTTTTGGGCGCGATGATGTCCTCACCCGCGACGCCTTGCGGGGCCAGCTCGAAGACGGCTTGGCCGCCGGCCGCCATGGCCCGGCCGAGTCCGAACAGCTCGTCCTCAGCGGCATAGGTTCCGGGCACCGGCTCGCCGTCGATGGCGCGGTGACCGATGGTCCGCGAGGTCGAGAAGCCCAGGGCCCCGGCCTCGATGGCCTCCTGCACGAGGCGCGCCATCGCCGCGATGTCGTCAGGTGAGGCGGGCTCGTTGCGGGCGCCGCGCTCACCCATCGCGTAGGCGCGGACCGCACCGTGCGCTATCTGGCTGCCCACGTCGACGGCGAAGTCCTTTCTTCCGACCGCATCGAGATATTCCGGGTAGCTCTCCCAGCCCCAGGAGATGCCCTCGGTGAGTGCGCTGCCGGGAATGTCCTCAACACCTTCCATCAGGCCGATCAGCCAGTCCTCTGTGCCCGGCCGCACCGGCGCGAACCCGACCCCGCAGTTACCCATGACGACAGTGGTCACGCCGTGACTGCTGGACGGCTCCAGCTTGTCGTCCCAGCTGACCTGGCCGTCGTAGTGGGTGTGGATGTCGACGAATCCGGGCGCGACGATCTTTCCGGTTGCGTCGATGGTTTCGGCGGCCTCGCCTTCCAATGGCGTGCTTCCGGGCCCGCGACGATGAACCTCGACGATTCGGCCGTCTTTGACGGCAACATCGGCGTCGTATCGGTCCGCACCCATTCCGTCCACAACGGTGCCGCCGGTGATTTTGAGGTCGAACACGATTACTCCCTTGGTCTGCCCCGCTCGCCGCTACAGTGGACCAATGTAACACCGTTACAGACGCGACGGGAGGGCTTCGATGACGACCCACGCAGCGCGCGATGTGCGGCTTGAGGATGCGATCGGCGCGCCGCCACAACGCCCGACCCTGGTGCCCGCGGAGCGCTACTACTCCCCCGCGTTCGCAAAGCTCGAAGTGGAGCGGATGTGGCCGAAGGTGTGGCAGGCCGCCTGCACAGTGGATCATGTCGCCGAACCCGGCGATTATTTCGAATACCGTTGCGGCCCTTATTCGGTACTTATCGTGCGCGGCGACGACGGGATGCTTCGCGCTTTTCAGAACGTCTGCCGTCACCGCGGCAATTCGCTGTGCGCCGGCTCGGGTGCGGGCTTGGGTGAGCTGCGCTGCGGTTACCACGGCTGGACGTGGGATCTGCGCGGGGTTCTCAAACGGGTCCCGAATCGCAAGGGATTCGGAACTCTGCAGATGTCGGAGTTTCCGTTGTTCGCGGCCCGTGTCGAGGTCTGGGAGAGGCTCGTCTTCGTCAACCTCGACGTCAACGCGGCGCCGCTGAGCGACTTTCTAGAGGCGGTGCCGGATGACATCGCATGGCTCGGGCTCGGCGACTTCCGGTGCTACGGGACCATGACCATCGAAGTCGAGGCGAATTGGAAGACGATCGCCGACGGGTTCAGCGAGACCTATCACGTCCAGACGTTGCATCCCGAGTTGCACCGCTGCATGGATGATGTCTATGCCCCGCAGGTCATTTGGGGGCACACCGGCAAGTCCGAGCAGCTCTACGGTGTGCCGAGCCCGCACCTCAAGCAGACACCCAGCGACGCCGAGGTGTGGGACTCCTATGTCTGCACTCAAGGGGCGCTGATGGGCGTTGCGGAGGGCACCCCGTTCCCGGGTATCCAGCCGGGCCAGTCGGTCATGGACGTAATCGCCCAGCGGACAAAGGCTTTCGCTGCTTCGCGCGGGGTCGACCTGAGCTGGGCCAGCACCGACCAGATGATGCGTCTGCACCAGTACAACGTCTTCCCGAACATGACGCTGCTGGCCAACGCCGACCATTTGACGGTCATGACTTCACATCCGGGGCCCGATCCCGATCACGGCGAGTTTGTCATGTTGTTGTGGACGCGTATGCCGCCGGGTGCGCCGCGGATCAAGCCCGCCGATGTTCGGATGACGGCCAATGAGGCCGAGCCCGGTCTGGTAATGACGCAGGACATTAACGTGTTGGCGGGACTTCAGCGCGGTCTGCACCAGCCCGGGTTCACGCACTTGACGTTGTCCAACGAGGAACGACGAGTGATCAACATGCATCGCAACC
Organism: Mycobacterium sp.; assembly: GCF_035314665.1. GTDB lineage: Bacteria > Actinomycetota > Actinomycetes > Mycobacteriales > Mycobacteriaceae > Mycobacterium. The sequence continues at coordinate 25,012 of NZ_DATFZD010000022.1, forward strand.
TGGAACGGTATCTGGGGCTGCCGGAATCGGCCCGCATAAAGGGGGGTGAGACCAGTGACGGAGCCGATTAGCGCGGAAACCGTCCTCGACACCGCCGCCCGCCTGATCGAACTGCACGGCGTCGAGACATTCACGATGCGCGGCCTCGCCGAGGAACTCGGGGTGGCGGTCACCTCGATCTACTGGCATGTCGGCGGCCGAGACAAACTCTTCGACAGCCTGGTCGACCGATTGCTCAGCGAGATGGCACACCTGCCCGTCGAGGGTGACACCGCAGTCGAACGCATTGCGTCACTTGCGCGCTCGCAACGCCGGGCGCTGATCGACCGACAACACCTGCTCGCTATCGCGCACGAACGCGACCGGACGCCGGTGCTGTTTCTGCCGATTCAGCAGACGTTGGCGGCGCAGCTAGCCGAGTTGGGCGTGACCGGAACCGATGCCGCACTCATCCTGCGAGCGGTGCAGGTTCATGTCATATCGTCTGCGGTGATGCAGTTCTCGGCTGTTCGCGGGGCCAAACACGAAGAGGAGGACCCCTCGCTGTGGGACGACGACTGGCCCGACCAAGCACTCGTCCAGGCGCTCCAGTCCCCCACCGACTACGACGCGATCTTCGAATACGGCCTCAACGCGCTGCTGAGTCAGATGCCCTCGGGCGGTTGAAACGACGCGATCAAACGGCCGACATCGCGTCGCCGCGACTCCGCGGGCCACACCACCCAGGTGCGGCGCACCACTGGTTTGCCGACTAACGGTGACCACGTCACGTCGTCGGGCAGCGGTTGCAGCCCGTTCTCGGGTGCCAACGCGAAGGCCTGTCCAGTGCTTAACGCCGCGACCTTGACCGCAGCGATCAGCACTTGATCATCGGGCACCGGCGACCCGATATCGACGCCGTGGCTGCGCAGGACGCCCGTCAGCTCGTCATACCAGGCGGGGCTGCTGGGACGGGGGAAGCCGACCCACTGCAGTTCGGCCAGCTGGTCTAGCTGGACGCCGTCGGAACCGGCCAGTCGCGCAGCAACTTTCGATGAGATGAGTACGCCAAGAGGTTCTTGGACGACCAGCATCGCGTCGAATTCCGATCCGGAAGGGCGTTCACGGACCAGACCCACGTCGAGTTGATCACTGCGCAGGGCCTTGATTTGTGCGGCCGTCGAGAGGTGCTGCGGGACGACGCGCGTATTTGGGGATTCCACCGCGAATTTGGCGAGCGCCGTAGGCAACACGTCAGGATCCAGCTCCAACGGGACGCCAAGCCTGATGACCTCGCTGGATCCGGTGCTATAGGTGCTCATCGTCCGCACGGCCTGGTGATAGCGAGCCAGGACCGCACGCGCCTCGACGAGCAACGCCGTTCCTGCCTCGGTTGGGCGTACGCCGGTGCTGGTGCGCTCTAACAGGGTGACGCCGAGTTCGCGTTCCAGAGCGCTCACCGTCTGCGATAGCGCCACGCTCGGCGTCCAGACCGGACCAGACACTCCGATGAGCCTGGCCGGCTACCTGGCCGACCACTCCGATCTGTGGGATCGCATCGTCGCCAAGCACGGCCTTCGCCCACTGAGTCTGCACCAACTGGTCGGTCACGGTGATCAGCACGCGGATTTCGCGTTCGCCTACGGCGCACCCGAAGGGCCGCGCGCCTTCGTGAGTATCGTCAAGCTGCGCCAAGCCGGGTTCACCGAAACCATCGACACCGAGGATGCGTTCCGCAACGCGCTGCAGTCGCTCATCGATCACAAATTTCTCCCACCCGCAGCATTGGACGCCGCCTAGGGAGTTGGATTGACTGCAGCCACCCGAAAGGACCCGTCATGACCGCTGCACCCCCGCAGTCCATCGCCGGCATTGCCATCCCCGACACCCCGCTCACGCGTGAAATCACCGAGTACATCCGCGACACCGAAGACGAGCTGTTGTTCAACCACTCCCGCCGGGTGTTCCTCTTTGGCGCACTGCAAGGTCGTCGACGTGGTCTGCAGCCCGACCTCGAATTGCTCTACACCGGGGCGATGTTCCACGATATCGGACTCACGGAGGGCTACCGGACGTCGATGCTGCGCTTCGAGGTCGACGGCGCGAACGCGGCACGGGATTTTCTCCTGGAGCGTGGCTTCGACGAGGCCACCGCGCGTAAGGTCTGGCTTTCCATTGCGCTGCATACAACGCCCGGCGTGCCGGAGTTCCTAGACCCGGAAATCGCGCTCGTCACGGCCGGAGTCGAGACTGACGTCCTGGGCATCGGTCGTAACGACCTATCCGCCGAGGCGATTGAGGCGGTCACCGCCGCGCATCCTCGACCCGACTTCAAGAATCGGATCCTCCGGGCGTTCAACGACGGCATGAAGCACCGGCCGCACAGCACCTTCGGGACCATGAATGACGATGTGCTGCAACACTTCGACGACTCATTCGTCCGCGACAACTTCGTTCAGATCATCCTCAACAACAGCTGGCCGGAATAGGAGAACGACGGCTAGGGCGATCCCTTTCGCACTGCGGCTTCGATCTTGTCGCCGGTTTCCTTATCTATGTTTTTCCAGTACTCGAACGCACGCTCCAACACCTGCTCGGAGACCCCTTTGAGCAGGTGCCCGGCGACGTTGGAGACCAGCCGCTCACGCGCGGCATCGTCCATCACCTCGCGAACCAGGGTGCCGGCCTGAGTCCAGTCGTCGTCGTCGGCACGCAGGGTGTAGGCGGTGCGGACCATCTCCCCGTCGGTGTGCCAGAGCGCCTCGGCGGTACGCGACGGATCAGCTTTGGGTCCGCCCTTGGAATTTGGCGCATACACCGGATCGCTGACCGGGATGATGCGCATCGCACCATCCTTTGAATAGGAATGCACCGGACACTTGGGCGCATTGACCGGGATCTGCTGATAGTTCACTCCGAGGCGGGCCCGATGAGCGTCGGCGTAGGAGAACGTGCGAGCCAACAGCATCTTGTCCGGGCTGAACCCGGTGCCCGCCACCTGGTTGCTAGGCGCAAACGCCGCCTGCTCGATCTCGGTGTGGTGATCGGTGAAGTTGCGGTCCAACACCAGCTTGCCCACCTCGATCAGCGGGTAGTCGGCATGCGGCCACACCTTGGTCAGATCAAACGGGTTGATCCGATAGGTCTTGGCATCCTCGAACGGCATGATCTGCATCTTCAGCGTCCAGCTCGGGTACTCGCCGCGCTTGATCGCCTCATGCAGGTCGCGGGCGTGGTAGTCGCCGTCCATGCCGGCGAGTCGGTCGGCCTCGTCCTGGGTCAGGCATTGGATGCCCTGGTCGGAGACGAAGTGGTATTTCACCCAGGAGATCTGCCCTGCGGCGTTGATCCAGCTGTAGGTGTGCGAGCTGTAGCCGTTCATGTGCCGCCAGCTGGCCGGGATACCCCGGTCACCCATCAGCCAGGTGACCTGGTGCGCGCTCTCGGGGGAGAGGGTCCAAAAGTCCCATTGCATGTCGTTGTCGCGCAAGTTGTTGTCGGCGCGGCGTTTCTGGGAGCGGATGAAGTGTTGAAACTTCATCGCATCGCGGATGAAAAAGACCGGGGTGTTGTTGCCGACGATGTCCAGGTTGCCTTCGGAGGTGTAAAAGCGCAGCGAGAACCCGCGCGGGTCGCGCCAGGTGTCTGGGCTGCCGCGCTCGCCGGCCACAGTCGAGAACCGGATCAGGGTGTCGGTCTTGGTGCCGGGTTGAAAGACTGCGGCGCGCGTGTAGGCACTGACGTCGCCGGTCACTTCGAAATGCCCGAACGCTCCCGAGCCCTTTGCATGCGGCTGACGCTCCGGGATGCGTTCCCGGTTGAAGTTGGCCATCTGCTCAATCAGATAGTGGTCCTGCAGCAGGATCGGCCCGTCGGTGCCGATCGTCAGCGAGTGATCATCACTGGCGACCGGAATCCCCGCGTCTGTGGTCGTCGGGTTGAGCTGCTGGTTGCTCTGCTCGTTGTTCATGGGATTCATGTACCCAGTTTCGGACCTCAACCAACGGCCCGGCTGCGCAAGATCAGCCATTTTTCCCACAAATCGCGACGCCGGATGCAAATCCCGATCGGGGCAGGCGCTGCCCTTAAAGGAGGCAGCGCCTGCCGCTAGAGCACCGACAAGGGCAAAAGGCACAACAGAGCAGGCCAGAACGTGATTTCACTCCGCGGATGGAGTCGGCCAACGTCCGAACGACAGACGCTCGAAGCAGTGCTTTGGTTGGTGGTCATGCGTATTCTTTCTGTGCTGATGATGGGTGATCTGCCGCCGGGCACAACACGACCGTTTGGGGACGTAGTCCTGCGGGCCATGGCCGTTGCCGATCGCCGCTATAAGCGAAGTTGATGGCGGGCCGGCGGGAGACCACACTATGACGTCGTTAGAGCTAACCAGCAGTGGCACAGCAGATTTCGACAAAGGCGGCGTCTACTTCATCGGCAACGCGACCACATTGATCCGCTTCGGCGGATTGACAATCCTGACCGACCCCGCCTTTTTACACAAAGGCGAGCACGTCTTTTTGGGTCATGGCATCTGGGCCCGGCGCGAAGTCGAGCCGGCCTGTCAGATCGCCGACCTGCCCCCGATCGATTTGATCGTCTTGTCGCACTACCACGGCGATCATTTCGACGACGTCGCCGCCCGAGAGCTCGACAAGAAACTACCCATCATCTCCACGGCAGACGCGGTGGACAAACTCAGCGCTCTCGGCTTCGAGCACGGTCATCCCCTCGAGACCTGGGAATCGTTGGAGGTGCACAAAGGCGACGCGACGGTGACGATCACCGCGATGCCCGCCAAGCACGCCACCGAGGAAGCCGTCAACGAGCTGCTGATGCCGGTCAACGGTCACCTGCTCGACTTCAGCCGCAACGGCGATCACCTCTACCGGCTCTACATCACCGGCGACACGATGCTCGTCGACAGCCTCGATGACATCCCACGGCGTTACCCCGACATCGACCTCGGCCTGATCCACACCGGTGGCACGACCTTCCTTGTCACGGTGGTCACAATGACGGGTGAGCAAGGAGTGCAGGCCGTCGAGATCACCAGGCCTCGCACCGCCATTCCGATCCACTACAACGACTTCTCGGTTTTCCTGTCGGGGCTCGACGATTTCAAAAAGGCCGCCCAGGCCTCGACCGCCGACACGAAGTTCGTCTACCTAGCGCACGGCGAGACCTACACCTTCACGCCCAACGCGTGACCGCAATGCTTTTTCTTTGCGCTTCCGTGGGCTTGCGTTCACGAAGCGGACGTTAATTGCGTGCCCGGAGTGCAGACATCGCTGCGAGAATGACGGCCTGCGCGCCGCGGCGCGCATAGCTGCGGTGCCGCCAATTTAGGACTAGGACTGACCATGACTGATGTCGATCACACAAGGCCCGCCGACCTCGTCGAGCACTCCCGCACCGGGATGGGCGCGCAGGCGCTGCAGCGGGCGATCACCGATCACCTGCGCTATTCGGTCGGCCGGCCGGCCGCGGCGCTGCGGCCCGAGCACTACTACCGGGCGCTCGCGCTGGCCGTGCGTGATCGCATGCAGGACCGTCGGGTGGCGTCGACGCAGACCTCGCTGGATCTCGGCCGTAAGGTGACCTGCTACCTGTCGGCCGAGTTCCTGATGGGTCCGCAGTTGGGCAACAACCTGCTGAACCTGCGCATGGAGCGGACGGCAAAGGCCGCGCTGGCGGCGATGGGTCAGAATTTCGACGAGGTCCTGGCGTGCGAGGAGGAACCGGGACTAGGCAACGGCGGCCTCGGCAGGCTCGCCGCGTGCTACCTCGACTCGCTGGCCACCCTCGAACGTCCCGCGATCGGCTACGGCATCCGCTACGAATTCGGCATCTTCGACCAGGAGATCCACGACGGCTGGCAGGTCGAGCAGACCGACAACTGGCTGGACCACGGAAACCCTTGGGAGATAGCCAAACCCGACGTCAACTACCTGGTCAAGTTTGGCGGCTACGCCGGGCACTACAACGACGAAGCCGGCCACGACCGCGTCCGATGGGTGCCGAGACGTTTGCTGAAAGGCGTCGCCTACGACACGCCCATCCAGGGTTACGGCGTCAACACCTGCAACGTGCTGACGTTGTGGAGCGCACGAGCCGTCAAGTCGTTCGCGTTGGAAGCCTTCAACACCGGCGATTACTACGGGGCGGTCGAGGACGAGGTCATGTCGGAGACGGTGACCAAGGTGCTGTACCCCAACGACGAGCCGGAGGCGGGCAAGCAGCTGCGCCTACTCCAGCAGTACTTCTTCGTGTCCTGCTCACTGCAGCACGTGCTGCACATCATGGACGATCTCGCCGACGTGTCCATCAAGGAACTCCCCCGGCGATTCGCCTTGCAGCTCAACGACACCCATCCGTCGATCGGGGTTGCCGAGCTGATGCGGTTGCTGGTCGACGAGCGCCAGCTGGACTGGGAGGAGGCGTGGGACATCACGGTCGCGACGTTCGGCTATACCAACCACACCCTGTTGCCCGAGGCGCTGGAGACTTGGCCGCTGGAGATGTTCTCCGAGTCGCTGCCCCGCCACCTCGAGATCATCTACGAGATCAACGCCGGTTCCTGGACGAGGTGCGCGCCAAGTTCCCAGCTGACGAGGACCGGGTACGCCGGATGTCGCTGATCGGCGAGAACGGCGGCAAGAACGTCCGGATGGCCCACCTCGCGACCGTCGGCAGCCACGCCATCAACGGTGTCGCCGCGCTGCACTCGGACCTGCTGAAAGCCAGTGTGCTCAAAGACTTCTACGAGATGTGGCCGGAGCGGTTCAGCAACAAGACAAACGGGGTGACACCACGCCGCTTCCTTGCGCTGGCCAACCCCGGGCTGCGGGAGTTGCTGGACCGCACCGTCGGTGACGACTGGCTGACCGATCTTGGGCGCCTGCGCGGGCTGGAGCCGTTCGTCGACGATGCCTCCTTCCGTCAGGAATGGCGCGACATCAAACGCAGCAACAAGGCGCGCCTGGCCAAATACATCCGCTCGGCAACCGGCGTCGAGCTGAACCCGGACTGGATGTTCGACGTCCAGGTCAAGCGCATCCACGAGTACAAGCGCCAACATCTCAACGTCCTGCACATCATCGCGCTGTACCACCGTTTCAAGCAAAACCCCGGTATGTCGATTCCGCAGCGGGCCTTCATCTTTGGCGGCAAGGCCGCCCCAGGATATTTCATGGCCAAGCGGATCATCAAGCTGATCAACGCCGTCGGGGAAACGGTCAACGCCGACCCGGAGATCAACCGGCTCCTGAAGGTGGCATTCGTGCCGAACTTCAGCGTGAAGAATGCGCACATGATCTACCCGGCCGCTGATTTGTCCGAGCAGATCTCGACCGCGGGTAAGGAAGCGTCCGGCACCGGGAACATGAAGTTCATGATCAACGGCGCCCTGACCATCGGCACGCTCGATGGAGCGAACGTCGAGATGCGCGAAGAGGCTGGACCGGAGAACTTCTTCCTGTTCGGTCTGACCGAGTCCGAGGTCGAGGCAGTCAAAGCGAAGGACTACCACCCGGCCGAGTACATCGACGGTAGCGACGAGCTGCGTGCGGTGCTGGATCTGATTGCCAACGGGACGTTCTCACACGGCGACACCGAGGTGTTCAAGCCACTAGTGGACAACCTGCGCTACGACGACCCCTTCCTGGTCTGCGCCGACTTCGTGTCCTACATGGCCTGCCAGGAGCAGGTGAGCGTCGCATGGCAGGACCGGGACGCCTGGACGAAGATGTCGATCTTGAATACCGCTCGCAGCGGAAAGTTTTCGTCGGATCGTGCCATCGCCGAGTACTGCGACGACATTTGGAGTGTCTGGCCGCTGACCGTCACCATGTGAACCGGGCGGTTAGCTCGACCGCGTCAAGCCCCGCCGCGCAGCGAAAGCTACTTGGCGCTAACCAATCTCGCGCGCGACGAAGATGGCGATGTAACCGAGCGGGATGCCCGTTCGGGCGGCGATGTATTCCCGCGCCGCCAACTCGACCGTCGCCCGACGGCTCGCGCGGGTGACCCCGCCAATTTCGGGTATCCGGACGATCCACCCGTCCGCCTCGCGACTGACTTCGATGTCGAAGCATTGACCGACCGTCGGGAAGTTCAGACGTTGGGAACGACCGCTGCGCAGCGATCGTGTGCGCCGCAGAGTGGGCTGAATGGGCATATCGAGTTTCCCTGAGTCGACAACGATCCGGCGCAAGGGTAATCCGACCAGCGGCCAGAAACCTAATCGGCACCCGCAAGGGCTCAAACCTCGATCCGCGACCCCATGATCAGGGTTCGGTCCTGGGGCAGACAGAAGGACTCGGCAGCGTCGGCGCTCAGGTGCGACGTGGCGATGAAGAGATTCGTACGCCATGCGGGCATGGTCCGTGCCTCGCCCTTTATCAGTTGGATCTTCGACAAGAAATACGAAGCGTCATCGATCGAGATCGATCCCTCGGTTTTCGTCGGCTCGAGGAGACGTAACGCGTGCGGGACGTCAGGCGTCTCCATGTACCCGAAACGTGCGGTCACGTGGATGATTCCGTCGTCAGCGTGGCCGAGCGAGTCGACTTCGACGCGCTCAGAGTCGCTGGCCCGCGGGATTGGTAACACTTCGATCGTGACGATCACAACCTGCCTGGCGAGGACGTGGTTGTGTTCGACGTTTGCGCGCAGTGCCAATGGCGCGGTGTTACTGCTGCGGTTGAGGAAAACCGCCGTGCCAGGGACACGCAGTAGCCCGTCCCTGGATAGTTGATCGACGAACGCCTCAAGTGGTCCCTCTGCGACCTCACGCCTGCGGCTGACGATGGTGCTGCCGCGCTGCCAGGTGATCATGACCGTGAACGTTGTGATGGCGATCAGCAGCGGCAGCCACGCGCCGTGGACGAGCTTGGTCAGGTTCGCCGCCACGAATAGCAGGTCAACACCCAACAGTGCGCTGCCGCCAACAACGATCAGCCACAGCGGAACCCGCCATCTTGCGTGCGCGATATACAGGTACAGCATCGTCGTGATGGTGATCGTTCCGGTCACCGCCATTCCATAGGCATAAGCCAGTGACGCTGAGCTGCGGAAGGCGAACACAAGTATCAGGACCGCCACCATGAGCAGGCCGTTGATCCATGGCAGGTAGACCTGGCCGACGGTCGATGCCGAGGTGTGCACCACCCGCAATCGGGGAAGGTAGCCGAGATGGGCGGCCTGGGACGCAAGCGAAAAAGCTCCCGTGATCACCGCCTGCGACGCGATGATCGTCGCGGCGGTCGCCAGCAACACCATGGGCAATCGCGCCCAGCCGGGAATGAGCAGAAAGAATGGCGCACTCACCGCGGCCTTGTTGGCAGCCACCAGCGCACCCTGCCCGAGGTAGTTGAGAACCAGCGCCGGTAGAACGACCAAAAGCCAAGCGGCGGTGATCGCTTTACGCCCGAAGTGACCCATGTCGGCATAGAGCGCCTCCGCGCCGGTAACCGCAAGGACAACCCCGGTCAACGAGAAGAACGCCGTCCCAAAATTCCCCACCATGAACTTCACTGCGTAAACCGGGGAAAGCGCCGCCAGTATCTGCGGATGGTCGATGATGCTGCTCACGCCGCAGGCACCGATTGCGACAAACCAGCCGACCATCACCGGCCCGAAAAGGCCTCCCACGACACCCGTTCCGCGGCGCTGCACCGCGAATAGCGCGACGATGATGACGACGGTGCTGGGCACGACCCAGTCCTCCAGCCCCGGACGGACCACCTTCATGCCCTCCACCGCGGACAACACCGAGATTGCCGGCGTGATCATGCTGTCACCGCTGAACAAGGCGGCACCGAACACGCCCAGAGTGGCAAGCACCACCGCAGTGCGGCCGCTGCGCGCGCCCATCCGGCGCACGAGCGCGATGAGCGCCATGATGCCGCCCTCGCCGTCGTTGTCGGCGTGCATCACCAGCGTGACGTAGGTCAGCGTCACGATGATCATCACCGACCAGAAGATCAACGACACGACGCCGTAGACGTTGTCCGTGGTGATCGGCACAGGGTGGGGGTCGCCCGGATTGAAGATCGTCTGGACCGTGTAGATCGGGCTAGTGCCGACGTCGCCGAACACGACACCGAGTGCGCCGATCACAAGGGCCAGGCGACCCGTTTGCCTGCCGCTGCGCGCGCGAGCCGGGGAAGTGGATTCAGGCGTCGTGGGCATTGTGTGGTCCCCGATCGGTGGTTCCGGATTCTCATTTGACCTGATTGTCGGTCGGGAAGCCAGTCGAGCCGAGTCTCGACGACTGCAAGACCACGGCCGAGCGCGGCCCCACCGTAAGCTCCTGCACGACCGTAATCTTCCGCGCAGGGTCGAAGCTGTCGCAGGCAATGTCCCAGCGTCTGCCGCGCAGATCGTCCGGCACAGTGAAGGTCAACGGCTCCCACCATCCGTTGAGCAGGACGAAAAAGTCGTCATCGATCATCGGCGTTCCGTCGGGACCCTCATCCGGATCCGTTGAGCCGTCGATGAACAACGCGACGCTGCGAGCAATCGGGTCTGACCACTCTTCGGCAGTCATCTCGGCACCTGAGTTTGTGAACCAGCGCAGGTCCGACGCCGCCGTGCCGGTGTGGTAACGCCGCCTACGGAATGCCGGATGACGCCGACGCAATGCGATGAGTTCCGTTGTGAAATCTAGCAGTTCACGATCGACTGTCTTCCAGTCGAACCAGGTGATCTCGTTGTCCTGGCAGTAGGCGTTGTTGTTGCCCCGCTGAGTGCGCCCGAGCTCGTCGCCCCCCAACAACTGCGGTACCCCCGCCGAGAGCAACAGCGTCACAAGAAATGCCCGCTTTTGCCGAGAGCGGAGGGCCAGTACGTCAGGATCGTCGGTGGGGCCCTCGGCTCCGCAGTTCCAGGAGCGGTTGTCGTCGGTGCCGTCGCGGTTGCCCTCACCGTTGGCATCGTTGTGTTTGTTGTTGTAGGAGACCAGGTCGGTCAGCGGGAAGCCGTCGTGCACGGTGACGAAGTTGACCGACGCGCTGGGTCGGCGTCCCTCATCAGGGCGGTCGTAGATGTCAGCCGAACCGCACAGGCGCGTGGCGAAATCCCCCAGCAGCCCGTGATGACTGCGCCACCAGTCGCGCACGGTGTCGCGGAAGCGTCCGTTCCATTCGCTCCACAGCGGCGGGAAGCGGCCGATGTCGTAACTGTCCATGCGGCCGACGTCCCACGGCTCGGCGATGAGCTTGACCTGTGAGATGACCGGATCCTGGCTCACCACATCGAAGAACGCCGAGAACGGATCGAAGTCGCCGGCCGTTCGTCCGAGGGTCGGTGCGAGGTCGAAACGAAAGCCGTCGACGCCCATCGTCGAGACCCAGTAGCGCAGCGAATCCGTGATCATCCGCAGCGTGGTTGGGTTGGCCGTATTCAGCGAATTGCCCGTCCCGGTCGTGTCGATGTAGCGACTCGGATCGCTCGGGTCGAGGTGGTAGTAGGCGGTGTTGTCGAGGCCGCGGTGAGACAGCGTTGGACCCCCGGGCCCACCCTCGGCGGTGTGGTTGAACACGACGTCGAGCACCACCTCCAACCCTGCCGCGTGGAGGGCCTCGACCATTCTCCGGAACTCCGCCACCTGGCCGCCGCGACGGCCGGCCCGTACCGCAGCCGAGTACGCCGCGTGCGGCGCGAAGAAGCCGATGGTGTTGTAGCCCCAGTAGTTCGTCAACCCCCGCTCGACGAGGAACGACTCGGGCACGTTGTGGTGAACGGGCAGCAGCTCGACAGCGGTGACGCCGAGACGGACGAGGTGGTCGAGCGCCGCCTCGTGCGCCAAGCCGGCGTAGGTGCCGCGCAGCTCAGGTGGCACATCGGGATGCGTTGCGGTGAATCCACGGACGTGCACCTCGTAGATGATCGTGTCGGCGAGCCCATGCCCCGGACCGGGCATGGGCGGAATGGGCGGCAGCGGCGCCGTCACCAGGCTGCGCGGCATGTGGGCGGCTGAATCCAGCAGGCTGGGAGCCGCGGCGTTATCCGTTGCATAGTCGAATAATTCGGGCCCGAACCGGCATTCACCGTCGATCGCGCGGGCATAGGGGTCAAGGAGCAGCTTGGCGGGGTTGTAACGCAGGCCCCGAGCGCGATCGTAGGGGCCGCTGACCCGGAAACCGTAGGCCTGGCCCTCCCTCACGCCGGGCACGAAGCCATGCCAGATGTCGCCGTCGCGTTCCGGCAGCGCCAGTCGGGTTTCGGCTCCGCTGTCGTCGAACAAGCAAAGCTGCACCTGATCGCCTTTCGATGACACTGCGAAGTTCGTCCCATCCGGCCTGCACCTCGCGCCCAACGGGGCGGGTCTGCCGGGCAAGATTGACGTGGTCATCGGTACTCCTTACCATCGACGAGCCGCTGAACTACCTCCGACGCAGTGGGGCTTGCACTGAATCGTGCCGCGCGGAGCCTTCACTGACTAGGTCGACGTCCAATGCGTTGCGAGTTCAGCTAACCACCCCCGACGGCACCGAGTTGGCGCACGCCCACCAAAAGGTTGGTGCTGCTGTGTTACTCGGATTCAAGAACGGGGGCAAAGGCGACTACACGCTGTCCAACACCGCGGGCGATGAACTCGGTATTGCGGTGGCTCGAACCACAACCGTCGTAAGGCAGAACATACCGGTGGGAAAAATTCCGCCGGCTGACGGCGCAGCACGGTTCGAAACCGGTGGCGGCACCACCCTTGCAGTGGTAGAGCCGCACAGCGGTTCCAAGGCCGACAGCGCCTGGCATCATCGGATACTCTCGGCCGCCGGCGACGAACTCGGTGTCCTCACCCTGATGAGGGCGCAGAACGGTTGGACCGGTATCGCAGCAGAGACCACACTGTGGCTACTCAACGAAAACGTCGGCGCCCTGAAACCACCGTCAGCCGGAGTGCTGCTGGAGCTCTCCTCGCCAGTGGCTCCCGAGGTTGGCGACGTGTTGGCAGCGGCGTGTGTTGACTTTTCGGTGTTACCGCGCGGGTACATCGCATAGTCATTGGTAGCCAGGCAAATCCGGGATGCCGGTGGCTGTCAGCCAACCGCCGCCGTCCACGACCAACGTCGCTCCGGTGACGTACGACGCCGCGTCACTGGCCAGGAACAGCACCGCGTCGGCAACCTCGGTGGTCGAACCGGAACGCCTCAGCGGAGTCTGGATGGCGCGGTGTTGGTCATCGCCGGCAATTCTCTTCACGCCCTCGGTTCCTGACATCGCCCCGGGGGCAACGATATTGACGCGAACCCCGTCGGGCCCCCATTCGATCGCAGACGCGCGGCTCAGCGCGTCAATTCCGGCCTTGGCCGAAACGACGTGCGCTTGCAGCGCCATGCCGCGGTACTGAATCGCCGCGCTGATGTTCACCACCGCGCCGCCGTGCTCGCGCAGCCATAGCTCGTAGGCGGCCTTCGATACGTTGAATGTCCCCAACAGGTCGATGTCGACCACGGCCTTGAATCCGTTTGGGCTGAGGCCGCTGATCGGGACGGGGAAATTGCCGGCCGCATTGTTGACGACGACGTCGAGTCGACCGAAGGTTCGCAACACTTCCTCAATGACAGCCGTCACCTCGTCGTGCCGGCGCACGTCGCAGACGCCGTAGCAGGCCTCAATCCCCGCTTCCCGCAACGCCGCAACCGCGGCTTGGAGGTTGGCTTCCTTCCGGCTACAGATGGCGACGCGAGCCCCGTGACTGCCCAGTACCCGAGCGATCTCCAATCCCAACCCGGTAGCGCCGCCGGTGACCAATGCGACCTTCCCCTGGAGAAGATCGGACCGGAACGGACTCTGGCGGGTGGTGACGGACGTGCCGGCGGGATCGGCAGCCGCGCGGATTCGTCGAGGTCGACTTGCAGCGCGTTGAGCATCAGCGCCAGTCCCGAATACCGCCCGATGACCACCAGTACTTCGACGGTGGCCTCCGACCCGAGGGCGTCTTGCACTTGGTCGAATACTTCGGCCGAGACGCCGCGTGTGGTCAGCAGTTCGGTCGTCAGGTGTAGCACCGCGAGTTCGACAGGCTCGAAATGAGCTGTTTGCCAGTCGGATTCGGAAGTGATGGCGTTGATCTCGTCGGTGCTGACCCCGGCCGTGCGGGCCACGTCGCGATGTTGGCCAAGCTCGTAGGGGCAGTCCATCAGATAGGCGGTGCGCAGGACGACGAGTTCGCGCAGCCGGACGGGCAACACCGGACTGGTCAGGGCGGCCTGCCCGGCCAGCATCCAGCCGGTGAACACCTTCTCGGCGTTGGCCAGGGCTCGGTAGACGTTGAGATTGCCCCGCGCAGAGGTCAATTCGCGGGCCTGCTCGGTCATCTCTTCTGGCCGACGGTAGGCGATTCGGGTCATCTGAATTCTCCTGTCAGTGTTGGAATCTTGCCGTGGCGTCGACGTCGAGGTCCGCAGCGTTGAGCACCAACGCCAGCCCGTAATAGCAGCTGATGATCATTAGCAATTCGGTCAGCGCCTCGTCGCCGAAGGCGGCCTGGGCCGCGGCGAAGGTGTCATCCCGCAGTCGGTGGGTGGTGCACAACTCGGTGGTGAAGTCGAGCGCAGTGCGCTCGGTGTCGCTGAAGCCGGCCGCGTCGGGGTGATCGGTGTCGAGGATGGCGTTGATCTGTTGCTCGGTCAGGCCGGCGTCGCGGGCGATCCCTACGTGCTGGCTCAGCTCGTAGCGTGAGCCCTGTAGGTGGGCCACCCGCAGGATGACCACCTCCCGCATCCGCCGGCTGAAGGTAGGACTTTCGAACAGCTCGTCGACCATCTGCGTCCACCCGGCGAATACTTGCGGCGCGTTGGCGAGCAATCGGAACACGTTGAGATTGCCGCGTCGCGCCATCCATTCGCGGGTCGATTCGGGTTGCTCGTCGATGCTGATGAGCGGTATCCGTGACATTGACTTCGTCCCTTTGCTATTCGGCGTTGGTGGCGAGGGTGAAGGTCCAGTCCAGGGTCACGAACGGCTCGTCGACCGTCGTCCCGTCTGGGGCAACCCCGGCCTCATGACGAACGTAATCCGCTTGCAGCGATTCCACATCCGCGAAGACGGCGTCGCGGCCGATGTAGGGGTCGTCTCGCCAAAAAAGCTGGGTGATCAGCGGTTGGTAGCCGTCGGCGTGGAACCAGAAGTGCGTATGTTGCGGGCGCATGATGGATCGGTTTGCGGCGCGCATGATTTCCCCGCAGGGGCCGTCGGTGGGTACCGGGTAATAGCGGGGCGTGATGGAGCGGTACCAGAATCGCCCATCGTCGTCAGTGGTCAGCAGTGCCCGCATGGCGAACTCGTCGTGCAGCTTCTCGGACTGTTGAACGTCGTAGAAGCCCTCTCCATCGCTGTGCCAGGTGTCGACATGGGCGCCGGCGATCGGCCTGCCCTGTTCGTCGACGACCCGACCGGTGACGAACATCGGTGTACCGTCCACGCCGTCGGAGATGTCGTCCCCATTGGCGGCGGTCGGACGGCCCTCGACGTAAAACGGGCCCAGCAAGGCCGAGGCGGTGACCGATGACCCGCTGTGCTGGTTGATCCTGTCCAGCAGCATGCTGAAACCCAGGATGTCGGATAGCAGCATCACCTCTTGACGGGTTGGGCTGGAGATTTTGCCCACTCGCTCAAGGAAATCCATGGCGGTGAACCACTCGTCACCGGTCAGCCGCACCTCGCGCGCGAAATCGTGCAGGTGCTGCACCAGGCAGACGAGCACCTCCCGGAAGCGCTGATCGGTCGACGTGTCGAAGGTCCGCTGGACGGCCTCGGTAATGGTTTGTTCGTTCAGGTCGGACGACGCGGATGACATTGGCCTTGCCTCTCTTTGCGAGTGGATGTTTGACGTTGATCTCAGGGCCGGATCACGACGCGGCCGACGGTGTGGTCGGCAACGGCCTGGTACGCCGCGGCCGCATCGTCGAGCGAATACGTTTTGGCGATGGGAAGTGGCCGAAACTCACCGGACTCGAAGTAGGGTGCCATCTGCTGAAGGCGCCGCGCCGAGTCGACGACAGTGAGCTTTGTGCTGTCTATGCCGAGGATTCGAGTTTCGTTGTGGTACAGGTCCAGCAGGTCGATTTCGACCGCTCGCGAACCGACGACGCTGATCACCACGAGCCTGCCCCGAAGGGCCAGCGCGGCCAGCGCGGCTGGCGTGGTCACGCCACCGACGGTGTCATACACCACGTCGACACCCCTGCCATCGGTGAGCCGCTTGATCTCGGCGCCGACATCTGCCGCCGGGTCGAACGTGACGAAGTCGTCGATGACAGCCGCGGCGGCGGTCTCCGGGCGGGGCCGACGACGGTCCACTCCAACCACTTTGGCGCCGAGCGCTCGCGCGATTTGCGCCACCGCTCCCCCTACACCACCGGAAACCCCGAAGACGGCTATGGTTTCGCCGGCCGCCAGCTGTGCAACTTCCACCGCCCCGTACCACGCCACGACAAAATTGACCCCGACGGTGGAGGCTTCGTCGAAGCTGAGCCGCTCGGGCTTGCGCACCAACGCTTCCACCGGCACCGACATCAACTCGGCGTGTGACCCGTCTCGGGTGAAGCCGGTGTCTCCGCCGGTGCCCCAGACGGCAGCTCCTTGCCATTCGGATGGCCCACTGATGACCACACCGGCGAAATCACGCCCGGGCGTGCGCGGCAGCACCGTCCAATTCATCCCCCCGGCAACGTTCTTCACGTCAGATGGATTGACCGACGCCGCCTCAACCCGGATCACCGCTTCTTCGGCTGTCGCGGTCGGATCCGGCAGGTCCGCAACCTGCAGCACACCGGGGTCACCGAACTCGGTAAAACGCAAGGCCCGCATGGGTCCGTCCTCCTATGAACCGATCGTCTGCTATCCGACGCTTATAGCCAACACCCGAATCAGCCATCGCGTCCAACGAAGGAAAGAGAACATTACTATCGCGGATCGCGATATGATGGTCGGCGTGGAACTCCGGCACCTGGAGTACTTCGTCGCAGTGGCCGCCGAGCTGAACTTCTCGCGAGCGGCCCAGCGGATTCACGTCGTGCAGTCTGCCCTCTCGGCATCGGTCGGCAAATTGGAGAAAGAGCTTGGCATCGAGCTATTCGACCGTTCCAGGCGCCAAATCGCACTCACCGCGGCCGGCGAGGTCTTCCTTCAGCACGCCCGGGAAGTCATCCACACCGCCCGCCGGGCCCGGACCTCAGTCGACGCATTCCGTGATCAGCTCACCGGCAACGTCACCCTGGGCACCCTGATGTCGTGGGGAACGTTGGATCTGCCTGCCGCCCTCGAAGAGTTCCGCCGCTCGAACCCGTTGATCACCGTTCGCCTGCGGCAAAGCCTGACGGGTTCGGCCGGGCATCTAACCGCTATCGCCGACGGCCAGATGGACCTCGCCCTGGTGTCGATCAAATCGCCGGGTTCCCAGCTGGTAGCGATGCGTGAGTTGATGAGCGAGCCGATGGTCTTCGTCTGCGAATCCAGCCACGCATTGGCGGGTCGCGCCAGGGTACAACTCGCCGACCTCGCGGGACACGACTTCATCAACTTCCCGCGCGGGTGGGGGATACGGCAGCGCTTGGATGCCGGCTTCGCCGCTGCCGGCGTCGAGCCGGTCAGCGCCTACGAAGTCGCCGATTACGCGATCACCGCTGAGCTCATCCGACACCGACTGGCGACTACCATCCTGCCCAACAGCGTGGCCAACCGGTTCCCTGAGCTGCGCGCGGTTCCGCTGCAGCCATCCATCACCTGGACGCTGTCAATCGCCTACGCGGCATCCCAACACGCCAGCCCGGCGATCAATGCGCTCATCGACACCCTGGTCCGTCACGTCGGATGACGCGGACCGGATCACTTAGTTCAGGTCACCGCGTTCCCGTAGCGCATTGACCAACTGCACTCGCGACTGGACTCCAAGCTTGGAATATGCCGAACGAAGGTGGGTACCAACAGTATTCACCGATATCCCCAGCGCCTTGGCAGCGGATTTGTCGGTGTGGCCGTCGGCGAACAAATACACCACCCGCCGCTCCCCCTCGGTAAGCGACTGAGGCTCCGACCCGTTGTAATCGCTGACCCACTTTGCGCGCCGGACGCCCGCTTGCCTCATCACGCGCTGAACCGTTGCCCTGCGTGCGAAGGCACTCGATAACTCAGTTCCGCGCCGATCGCATCGCGGGTATCCCACTGGGCCGGTTCGGCGAGCCTGACGAAATCGCCAATGCGGCATTGTTTCTGGCCAGCAACCTGGCAAGCTTTATCACTGGGTCCACCGTCACCGCTGACGGCGGAGCCAACGAAATCTGACCGATATATAGGCATGAGGTCGCGGTTATGACTCGCACTCCCAGTTACCTGATCACCGGTGCCGGCGGCGGCGTCGGCGGGGTCAGTCGGCTAGTCGTCGAGCAACTTCTCAGCCATGGCGAGGCCGTGCGGGCGATGGTGCACCGCGAGGACTCGCGCGCCGACGCGCTGCGCGCACTCGGAGCTGAGGTGATCGTCGGAGACCTGACCAACCCGGTGGATGTCAGCGCG
>NZ_DATFZD010000023.1:0-18831 GCF_035314665.1 Mycobacterium sp.
CCGCCAGCGGACGAGCGCCTCAGCGGCCACGATAGCGCCGGTCCGCAGGTCAACCTCGGGAAGGTAGTGCAGCAACAGCGCTTCACGGTCGATCTGGCCCTGAAGATGGAGTTCGATCTCGTTTCGGAACAGTCTTTTCAGTGAAAGGTCGTCGGACAGCACGACCTGGTTGCCGCCGCTGCGCTTGGCCGAGAGGACAGCTTCATCGGCACGACGCAGTAAGTCGGCACTGTCATCACGCCCCGGCTCGCCGGCCGCGACACCAATGCTTACCGTTCGGGTGATCGTGTGGCCGCTGATAGCCACTCGATCGCACACCATCTTTAGAACCCGATTGGCGAACGACAATGCGGAGTCGGTCGTCATAGGGTGATCGGGAACAACGACGAATTCGTCCCCGCCGAGCCTGGCAACCATGCTTTGACTGCCGGCGTACTGACGAAGCCGCTCGGCGAACAGCTTGATGAACCAATCGCCGGCGCCATGGCCGAAACAATCGTTGATCGCCTTCAGCCGGTCTAGGTCGATGTACAAAATCGCGACGGGTCCGGGCGATCTTGCGCTGAGCCTGTCGGAAAGGTGGGCGACAAGCGCTCGACGATTGCGCAGGTCGGTCAGGTCGTCGTGCTCAGCCAGATAGCGAAGCTTGTCTTCGGCAGCGATACGGGCCTGGAGTTGGGCAAACAGCGACGCGATCGCCTCAAGCATGCTGAACTCGTCCGACTGCCACTTCTTGCTGCGGAATTTGCCGAAGCCGAGCAGGCCGGTGGTTACGCCGCCCGAAAGCAATGGTGCGACAGCCACCGACGGCGACGAGATCAGGTCGGCTTCCTCCGTTGGGCACAGGTAACCGTAATACGGAAGTGTTGCTGCCATCACGGTCGGTTCCTTGAGCGATTCGCACATCGCGAAGACGGGGTTGGCGTTGGTGAAGCGGGCAACCGCCAGCGGGTCGGGGTCTGCGCGATAGGGTCGCGGCGGCCATTCCGCGACCACCTTTGACACCTTGGCGTGGTGGTCGTTGTGGCGTAAGAAGCACACGTCGACGTCGAGGTGCTCGACGAGCTTCATCAGCACCTGTTCGCTCACCTGGGCGGCTGTCGATGCGGTCGCTTCCATCAGCTGGGTAGCGACTGTCGTGACGAGACCCAGGCTGGACGACAAGGTGTCCTCCGATCTACGCACGGCGCGGGGAAAGACTGTCTCTCCGGGCCGCAGTTATACGGTTGTATAACAGGCGCTGCTCCATTCACGCAGGCATTTCCGTCGAGAGGCGAGAAGTATATCCAGCCTGCGGTTATTGGATAAATGCGCCGACGTGACGCTGAAATTAAGCTCCGGGGTTGGCCAGTGATCGCGTTGGCCCAAGAATACACAGATGCGCTCAGGTACAACGCAATCGATCAAGCTGACCAGTGTGTTCGCTTAGGCTTGGGCGTACGCCCGAAGTCACGATGTCCGTTGCGTGCATGCGTGGCTGACATCAAGGAGATAACCATCGCAGCCCGCACGGCACTCGTGTTCGACCCCGCAGAACCCGCTGACAAAGCGGTGTTGGAACGGTTGCGGGCCGATCCTGTGATCGAGTTCATCGACCACAGCGACTCCCAGCTCGAGGAAGTGCGCAAGCTGCTGCCACCGCCCGACCCTGAGCTTGTCGCCGAACCGTGCCGCTGGGCCTATTACCCCTGGCGGCGGACCGTGGTGGCGGTGTTGGGTCCGCGGGCGTTTCGGGCGGTGCGGTTGGACCGCAACCGGAACATGATCACGGCCGAGGAACAGGCCCGGTTCGGGACGCTGCGCATCGGCGTCGCCGGCTTGAGCGTCGGGCATGTCATTGCGCACACCCTCGCCGCACAGGGTATGTGTGGTGAGCTCCGGCTGGCGGATTTCGATCGCCTCGAGCTCTCCAACCTCAACCGGGTGCCGTCGACGGTGTTCGACCTCGGGGTCAACAAAGCCGAGGTGGCGGCCCGAAGGATCGCCGAGCTCGACCCGTATTTAGAGGTCCGGGTTCTGGACGCGGGCCTGACCGTCGATACCATCGACGAGTTTCTCGACGGGCTCGACATCGTGGTTGAGGAATGCGATTCGCTGGATATGAAGGCCGTTGTGCGGGAAGGCGCCCGCGCGCGTGGGATTCCGGTGCTGATGGCATCCAGCGATCGGGGCCTGGTGGACGTGGAACGTTTCGACCTGGAGCCGCAACGTCCGATTCTGCACGGCCTGCTGGGGGAGTTGGATTTCGCACGCCTTCCGCAAATGAGTAAGGGGGAAATGGTTCCGCACTTGCTGCGTTTTCTCGAGGCTGAACAGTTGTCGCCACGTTTGGCGGCGTCGGCGGTCGAACTCGACCGCCAGCTTTCGACGTGGCCACAGTTGGCCGGCGATGTGGTGTTGGGAGCGACGGCAGTCGCCGAGGCCGTGCGCAGGATCGGAGTGGGTGAGGCGCTGCGGTCGGGCCGGGCGCGCATCGACGTCGGCGGTCGGCTCGATCAGCTCGATGAGCCGGAGATGAACGCGAATAACTCTCCTCCAGAACAGTATTCAGACCCTTCGCTACCGGGTCTGTCAGGCATCGTTGCCGCAGCAGCGATCCGTGCTCCCTCTGCCAGCAACTCCCAGCCGTGGCATATTGACGCCGCGCCTGATGCGGTCACCATCAGCCTTGCGCCACAGCACACCTCGACGCTGGACGTCGGGTTGCGCGCCAGTGCAGTTGCGCTCGGAGCGGCCCTCTTCAACGCGAAAGTAGCTGCTGCCGCCCGACAGATGCTGGGACCGGTGAGCCTCCGGCAAGACGTCGGCGGCGCGCCATTGCAGGCCCGACTGGATCTGCGGGCAGGGGCTAATCCCGACCTAGCCGCGCTGTATCAACCGATGCTGGCGCGGGAAACCAACCGCCGCCTCGGAACGCCCCAACCGATCACCGCCGACACGATCGAACTGCTGGCCTCGCTCGCGCAGCGAGAAGGAGCTCAACTGCATCTCATCACAAGGCCTAACGACATCGACAGGGTCGCAACGATTTTCGCCGCCACCGACCGCACCCGCTACCTGACGCCGCGATTGCACGCCGAGATGGTTTCTGAGCTTCGTTGGCCCGATGATGACTGTCCCGATACCGGTATCGATGTGAACAGCCTCGAGCTCGAACCGAGCGAACTTGGCGTGCTTGACATCTTGCGGCGCCCCGACGTGATGGCTCACCTGGCGCGCTGGAACGCCGGAACTGCCTTGGGTGAAGACACTCGCCGCCGAGTGGCGGCCAGCTCTGCGGTAGCCGTCATTGCGGCGCCTAGGGGTACATTGACCGACTACGCTCGCGGGGGATCAGCGGCCGAGGCGGTTTGGATTACCGCGCAACAGCGCGGGCTGGCCGTTCAGCCGATATCGCCGGTCTTCCTCTATGCGCGCGATGACGAAGACCTCGCCGAGTTGTCGACGTCCTTCCTCGACGAGCTCAGCGGCCTGCAGCAAGAGTTCCGGAAGCTAGTAGGTATACAGGCCGACGCGTCGCCGGTTCTTGTATTGCGATTCGGTTTCAGCCACCCGGCTTCGGTGCGGAGTCGTCGCAGTCTTGCTCGTGTTCGTTTGCTGGAGCGTTGATACCGGCTACCGTATAGGGGGTGTCGGGATCGCTAGACGAATTGGTGACGGCGTCGGCCGCCAAGTTGATGGCTGCAACCGCAGCGAACCACGTCGCGAATAGCGAATGGGTGATTGCGAACGTGGTTAGCCACTTGGGCGTGGATTTCGGCTTTCTCCGCCACAATGACCACACGATCCACGCGACGGTGCTCGTCGCGCTATGGCCGCCACGGCCGTTCGTTCCCGACCCCGACCCGATCGGCGTGGTGTATTTCGCCGATGCCGACTCGACCTTCGCGCAGGCCGAGAATCTTAAAGAGCCCGACGTATTGCGCCCCGAACCAGCGAACGCCGACTATCAACGCAACATCGAGGAGGGCACCGGCGTTCCGAGCAGTTCAATCGCCTGCGTGCCGCTGCTGTCCGGGGACATCACCACGGGCACCCTGGGTTTCGTCAAGGTCGGGGATCGGGAATGGCTGCCGGCGGAGCTGAATGCGCTGCAGGCGATCGCCGCCCTATTCGCTCAAGTGCAGGCTCGCATTGTGGCCGAAGAGCGGCTGCACTATCTCGCCGAACACGATGACCTCACCGGTCTACTGAATCGCCGGGCGCTGATGGCCCACCTGGACGGCCGACTTGCCGACGGCCACCCGGGCCCGGTCGCAATAGTGTTCCTTAACCTGGACCGTCTCAAGGCAGTTAACGATCACCTCGGTCACAAGGCCGGCGACCGATTCATCGAGGCCTTTGCGCAGCTTTTGCGTGAGGCCGCCGACGCCTCGTCAGTCATCGCGCGCTTCGGCGGCGACGAATTTGTCATTGTGCCAACCGTCCCGATGGATGCCGAAGCCGCCGAGGCGTTGGCCGAACTGTTGCAAAAGCAAGTCCACAAGCAAGTGGAGGTCGATGGCGAAACGATCACCCGCACGGTCAGTATCGGCGTCGCGGTCGGTGTACCCGGAAGTGACAACGCGTCGGACTTACTGCGCCGGGCCGACCAGGCCGTCGTGTCCGCCAAGAACGTCGGCGGAAATGCGGTTGCAGCCTTCAACCCGGAGATGGCGGAAAAATACGCTATCCGTAACGACATCGAGCTACACCTGGAAGGGACCATCGAGAGCGACAACGGTGCGTTGGTCCTGCATTACCTCCCGGAGTTTGACATGCGCACCGGTGAGGTTCTGGCGACCGAGGCGCTCATCCGTTGGCGACACCCCACTCGAGGGCTCCTGATGCCGGATTCGTTCATGGGTGTGGTCGAATCCATCAACCTTGCCGGAAAACTCGGCCGCCTCGTAATGCGCTCAGCCTGCGCGCAATTCAGTTATTGGCATAACCGCGGCTTGGGCCGCGATATTGTGCTGCGCGTCAACGTGTCGCCCGCGCAGCTTGTCACGGACGGCTTTGTCGCCATGGTCGCCGCGACGCTGGATGAGTTCGTTGTCGACGCAGCCACGGTGTGCCTCGAGATCACCGAAAACGTCGTGGTCAAAGACATCGACACCACCCACAAAACGCTGGCCGGGTTGAAGGAAGTCGGCGTGCAGGTCGCGATCGACGACTTCGGCACCGGCTACAGCGCGTTGACATATTTGAAGTCACTCCCCGTCGACTCGCTCAAGATCGACAAAGAATTTGTCCGCGAGCTCGGGCCAGACTCGCCCGATCTGGCGATCTTGCGGCAGGTCATGGCCTTGGCCGATGCCTTCGGTCTCGACGTTATCGCCGAAGGCGTTGAAACCGTCGCGGCGGCCAGGGCGCTGCTTGATTTGGGTTGTTATCGGGCGCAAGGCTTTTTGCTGTCCCGCCCCCTCGACACGGCGGCGATGGAATCGCTGCTTGCCCGGCGGTTCGTACAAATGGACTTCTCGAATTAGCGACGTTGCGGCTCTCATCTGCCGTTCGCCGTCAGCGATCTTTCCGCTGAAGGTGCCGCGGATCCTTGTATACGCCGGAGGCATCCTGTAACCGTGCGAAGGCGGCCGCCTGCTCGATGACGAGACCACCTGTGGCTCAAGGCACCAGGTCCCCTCCGACTCCGGGAAGCTCGCAGCACGCGGTGGCTCGTGTACACCAAGGTCCGGCGCGGCTAACTACCCGACATTTCGCGAGGCGAACTTTGTGTTACGCCGGCCGTAGAACTCTTGGGTTAGTTGCTGCGACTCCACCAGGATTTTGGCGGCCTGCTGCGGTTGGGCGTGCTGAACGAAGTCGCGCCGATTCCACCAGATCATCTTGGTTTTGTAGCGGTCATCAGGGTACGGCGCAGCCGGAATGGCTGCCACCACCCCACCCGCCGACCGCCACCGGTTCAGCACGTGTGACGCGGCGGTGGCCATCATGAACTGACATTCGAGGAGAGCCGTAATGTGGCAACCGCTGCGGGCTAAAGCGGCGATAAGAGAACGATTCCTGTCCGGGTCATCGATTACCCAGCCCGCCTTCATCTCCAGGACGCCGAATGGAATCCGGTCGGCGATCATGTCGCGGACCGCCTGCTGGCTGGGCTGCCCCGCCCATTCGCCGACCGCGTGCGTGTCGTCAGCCGACCGCAGCGGTCCTTTGGCCCGCAATCCCCCGACCATCCGCCCGGCGTCATCGATCATTGCGAAGAACATGATGGTATCGGCTCCACTGCGCAGCATGTCCAAGTCCAGGGCGCACTCAACACCATGTTTGCGGTAGCTACGCTCTGCGCCGAGTGAGAATTCGGCCCACAAGTCGGGATCCAACGTCGGCTGCGATAGCAGCAACGTCGCACCGATGTCCGGGTCTTGCCAGCTAAGTCGTTGATGAAGTTCGAACCGACTGCCAGTCATGGAATCTATCGGAACAACGCGTGTTGGTATCCGTTTCTGCATCGAATTGAACTCCAGTTTTGTTATTCACCGAATTAAATACGGATCGCATTCCATCATGCGTAATCACCAACTTAATTCCTGCGCAGAATTTAATGGTAACCCCACTTCCGGTCTATTTTAGATACGCAACAACTTCGGAAGTCAGCGGTCTTCAGCCACGAACACGCTGGCAGAAGGGCAGAACGAACCTCTGCGCGCCGTTCGGCAAAACGACGTTTCAGCTTGGGTCCCGGATGTGGCATGCGACTCGGAATGTACTCGGCGGCATGAGCTCGTGGTAGTAGCTGATACGGAATCCCGCGCTTACTCAGTCGCAGTTAAGAAATGACTCAGTTTCGCAAGCTCAGCGCTTAAGCGATGCCGAAGCGCCGCACACATTCGTCTCGGTACCTGCCCGGGGTCTCCAGCAAACCGCACGGGCCGGGTCGTCTCGGATGTCAGCCGTCGTTTCGCGATCTCCGTTCGTGCGGCTGGAAATTCATCCGGCGCCGTCGGCCACCTCACGCGCGAGCTGTTCGATCGTCGGAAACGTGTAGGGGAGAAAGGCGGATAGTGGGCGGCCGACGAAATCCTCCAGCTCGCCCATCAGCGCGACCGCGTCCGCCGAATCGAGGCCGAGATGGTCGAAGCGGCGGGTGCGATCGATCTCGTCGGCCGGCGTTTTGGTCCGTTGCGCGACGTATGCGGCCAGCACCGCTTCGATCTCGTCGTAGCTCTTAATCTGATCCTCCCCCGTGTCCATCGCTACCATCGCCCCGGTAGATCGATCCGTCGCATGGTCAAGCGCAGGAGTGTGAATGCGCCGAGCTCAAACGAGTAGGCGAACATGCGCAGGTAATGCTCGCAGCGCGCGACCACCTCCTCGCTGGACACTGCAACCGCGTCGGCTCGCTGAGCACGCAAGCGGTCGAACCATGAACGCAGCGTTCTGACGTAGTCACCGCGATCGTTTCGCACCCTTTCGATCTCGAGTTCCATTTCCGCGGCGCGCGCGATGTCCGCGAGCCGTGGCAGCTCCGAGTCGGGGAAGACCTCGTCAACGATGAAACGGTCGCGCAACGGTCGATCACGCGGAATGTCGCCGTACGCGATCGTCTGCAGCGAGAGCCGCCCGCCGGGCTTGAGCCAATCTCGGCACGAACGGAAGAATCTGCGGTAGGCCTCGATTTGCTCCTCCGGCGACAAGCCTTGGCGCGCAAAATGCTCGAACGCACCGACGGAGATGATGGCATCGAACGGCTCAGTCGGCTGGTAGTCAGTCCAGTTGCGCACCAAGACCTCGACGTTGTCCGGTGCGATCTCGCGCAGGTATTCGGCCTGCGCGTCGGAGAGCGTGAGCCCTACAACACGTTCCACGCCGTGCGAGGCCACCAGATGCATCGGCATGGCGCCCCAACCGCAGCCGATGTCGAGCACGCGCGCTGCGCCGGAGGCGCGCGCCTGATCGACATGGAAGTCAAGCTTGCGACGTTGCGCGCGCTCGAGATCGTCGTCGGGGTCCTCCCACATCGCGCACGAATAACTCATCGTCGGATCGAGCCAGACCTGCCAGAACTCATTGCCGACGTCATAGTGATGGCGAATCGCAGCCGGCCCGGCGCCCAAGTACGTCTCGCTCATCCAGTCAGGACTCCGTCTTGCTGAGCACCGGCTGCTTGAGGTCACGAGCTAGCCCGCACGCCGACAACACGCGTATTGCCGCGCCGCCGATATCGATTTGCCACCAGCGCACCCGGGTGGTGTACGCGCCCGGTGCGTCGTGGTGGTTGGCGTGATATCCGCCACCGAAGCCCGGCAGCACTAGCCACACGCTGTTGCGCGCCTGGCCCGAGTGCGGCAACTGCGCGCGGCCACCGAACGCATGGCCGAACGAATTGACGGCCCAGGTTAGTTGGCTGACCACGAACACTCGAATCATCCCGCCCCACAGAAAGCCTGTGAGCGCGCCGCGCGCGCCGCCGGCGGCGAAGCCGATCAGCGTCGGGATCACCAGCCCCAGCACGCCCCACACGAGGTAGCTGCGGTGCAGTGCGACCGTGCGCGGGCTTTGCCACAGGTCCTTCACCTCGCCCGCGGAGATCGTCATCGCGGTGTGTTCGGGACGAAATAGCCATCCGACGTGCGCGTGCACCAACCCGTGCACGCCGCTGAACGGCCAGTGTGGCGAGTGCGGATCACCCTCGCGGTCCGCGAGCGCATGGTGGCGGCGATGCGTCGCGACCCACCACATCACCGGGCCGAGGCACGCGCTTGATCCGAGTGCGCCGAGGATCCAGATCAGCGCCGGATGCGCGGTGAAGGAGCGGTGCGTGAAATAGCGGTGAAAGCCCAGCTCGACTCCCAATAGGGTCGCAGCCGCGCCGACTACCAACACGATCAGGTCGGTTCGCGAGGGCCCAATTCCACCGAACCACAACGCCGTGGCCGCGACCACGGCGGTTGGCGGTGCGAAAACCGTGAACGCGGCGAGCGCGTAGCCGCGTGTCATGTGAGTCGCTCGGTCACATGACGATGGACCTCGATGAGCTCGCCCCGCGAGTACTGAGTGCGGCACTCGCTGCGCCTGATCTTGCCGCTGGTCGTGCGGGGAATGCCGCCACGGTTGACGAATACCACCGAGTCGGCCGGCGTCCCGTGTGCGGTCGCAACGGCAGCGACGATCTGGTCGGCCACCTCGCTCCATTCCGCTACCGCGTCGCGCGCGATCTCCGTGACGATCACGAGCCGTTCGCGGAGGCCGTCGTCGTGGCTGAATGCCGCGCATCCGTTCGCATGCAGCGATCCAAGGCGGAGCTGTTCGACGGTGGTCTCGAGGTCCTCCGCGGCAAAGTTGACGCCGTTTTTGACGACCACGTCTTTGGCGCGGCCGGTGATGTACAGCTCGCCGTCGACGACGCAGCCGAGATCGCCAGTTCGTAGCCACCTGGAATTGTCGGGGGTGCCGTCGAGCCTGGCGGCGAACGTTGCGCGCGAGGTCTGCTCGTCACCGAAGTAGCCGCCCGCGACGCTCGGGCCGTGGACCCAGATCTCGCCCTCAACGCCGTCTTCGCAGCGAGCACCGCGTGCCCGGTCGACGATCGCGAGCTCGGTGCTCAGGCGCGCGCGACCGCAGCTGACGCGCGCGTGACCATTCGGGTCGCGCCACACGGTCGGCGGCTCATCGCGCCGCCCGCCCGATACGATCAACGTCGCTTCGGCGAGCCCATAGCACGGGTAGAACGCCTCGCGGCGAAAGCCGACCTTGGCGAATGTCGCTGCGAAGCGGTCGAGGGTCGCCGCGCGCACCGGCTCGGCACCGACGAACGCGAGGTCCCAGCTCGACAAGTCGAGGCCGGCGAGGCTCTTGTCGCCCTGGCGCTCCACTGCGGCGACGCACATTTCGTAGGCGAAGTTCGGGCCGCCACTTCGGGTAGCGCGGTGCCGCGTGATCTCCTGCAGCCAGCGCAGCGGATGCTTGAGGAACTGCAGTGGCGACATGATCACGCACTCGAAACCCACGTAGACCGGTTGGATCACGTAGCCGATGAGGCCCATGTCGTGTTGGAAAGGCAGCCAACCCAGGGCCACCGTCGACGATGTGTGCCCGAACGCGTCTTCGATCATCGCTTCATTGGCCATCAGGTTCGCATGGCTGACCATCACGCCGCGCGGCGTGCCGCTGGAGCCCGATGAGTACTGGAGGATGGCGAGATCCTCGAGTTTGACAGTTGACTCGGGCGGCGGCGCGTCGGCAAGGTCGTCGACCGCGATGCACGGGATATCGGCGAGCGCCGGGACCAGGTCTCGCGCGGGGAGTATCTGGCGGGTGGTGAGGACGATGTCAGGTCGCGCGTCGGCGACGATCGCCAACAGGCGCGGCAACGTCTGCGCGAGCCGCGACGGGATCGGGATGTGCGCCGGAACCGCGCACACGCCAGCGTAAAAGCAGCCGAACAACGCGTCGAGAAACGTCGCGTCGTCGGGCAGGAGCAGCAGCGCGCGCGGCTGCTCCTGCGTGCGCGGGAGGTCCGCCAAAACGGCGGCCACGGCGCTCGCACCCGCGGCAAGCTCGGCCCAGGTGCGCGTCGTGACGCCGTCGCCGTCCCCGAGGAACGAGAAGGCGCGGTGATCCGGGTCGACAAGTGCGCGGTGCTCGAGGCGGTGCGCGATCGTGAGGCCGCCATCGGCGTCGGCTTTCGAGCGAGGTTGCGGGCCTCGTTCGTGACCTGTCGCGCCGAGCGCCGCCATGTCCGTATCTCCCTATAACAGCCGTGCCCCTTACGGCTGCGTAAAAACAGCATATCCACAAGTACTGAAGGACGTGTCCGTGACTGCCCAGGTTATCGCGGTTAACCAGCCGCAGATCCGGTGCGCGATTGCTCCGTCGCCAGGACTCGAACCTGAACTCTCAGAACCAAAATCTGATGTGCTGCCGATTACACCACGACGGACCACGCATCAGCGGCGAGCCGATCGGCCGCCGTCGGCCGGCCACCGGGCCGGCCGCGCACACTGATGCCTTCGTCAGACTGTAGTGCAACCGATAACCTGGTAGGCGTGGCAGCACCGGAGAAAGAGGTGCGTGCCCCGCGCGCCAGGATGACCGGCAGCGAGCGGCGGCATCAACTCATCGATATCGCCCGGTCGCTGTTTGCCGAACGCGGCTACGAGGGCACCTCGATCGAAGAGATCGCGCTGCGGGCCAACGTGTCCAAACCAGTCGTCTACGAGCACTTCGGCGGCAAGGAAGGGCTGTACGCGGTCGTCGTCGACCGGGAGATGTCGGCCCTGCTGGACGGCATCACGTCGTCGCTGACCAACAACCGCTCCCGGGTGCGCGTCGAGCGGGTGGCGCTGGCACTGCTGACCTACGTCGAGGAACGCACCGACGGCTTTCGCATCATGATCCGCGACTCGCCGGCGGCCATCAGTTCGGGTACCTATTCCAGCCTGCTCAACGATGCCGTCAGCCAGGTCGCCTCGATCCTGGCCGGCGACTTCGCCCGTCGCGGCCTGGACCCGGGTCTGGCGCCGCTGTACGCCCAGGCGTTGGTCGGCTCGGTGTCGATGACCGCGCAGTGGTGGCTCGACACCCGCGAACCCAAAAAGGAAGTCGTGGCCGCCCATCTGGTCAACCTCATGTGGAACGGCTTGACTCATCTGGAAGCCGATCCGCACCTGCAGGACGAATAGTTCGGCGACGATTCGGCCCGCGCGCGGCCCGAGGAGGAGCCGGACCATTAGACCAAGCGTTATCCGCGGTCGCGCGATAGCAGGTCGGCGGTCGTTTCGCGGCGGACCAGTTCGCGGGCGCGGCCATCTTTCACGGCCACCAGCGGCGGCCGACCGACCATGTTGTAGTTCGACGCCATGCTGTGGTGGTAGGCGCCGGTGCACGCCACCGCCAGCAGGTCGCCCGGGTGCAGGTCGGCCGGAAGCTCGACGTCACGGGCGATCTCGTCGCCTGCCTCGCAGTGTCTGCCTGCCACCGTGACCCGCTGCCTCGGTGCGAGCGAGTGCCGATTGGCAAGCGCGACAGTGTATTTCGCCCCGTACAGCGATACCCGCGGGTTGTCGCTCATTCCGCCGTCGACGGCGACGAAGGTCCGCCCGCCGGGTTGCGTCTTGATGCCGCGCACCTCATACAAGGTGACGCCGGCCCGCGCGCTGATCGCCCGGCCGGGCTCGACCACGATGGTCGGCCGGGGGAAACGCTCGGCGGCGCAGGCCGCGTCCAGCGCGTCCTCGATCACCCGGGCCAGCTCGTCGATGGACAGCTCCGGGTCACCGGCCAGGTACGGAATGCCATGGCCGCCACCGATGTTCAGCTCGGTCAGGATGACGCCGTGCCGGGTGCGGACGTCGGCCATGGCGGCGATCATCCGGCGAATCGCTTCGCCATAGAGCGCAGCATCGGTGACCTGCGAGCCGAGATGACAATGCAGTCCGATCAGGTCGAGGGTGGGGTGCGCCAGCACGCGCGCCACCGCGTCTGCGGCGTGCCCGCCGGCAAGGGTGAAGCCGAACTTCTGATCACTGACCCCGGTGGTGATGGCGCGGTGGCCGTGAATGTCGATGTCCGGGGTCACCCGGATCAGCACCCGCTGCCGCTGCTCCGCCAAACCCGCGAGGTCGGTGATTTCGATGCAGGAATCCAGCACGATGCGGCCGACCCCGTTGCGCACCGCGGCCCGCAACTCGTCTTGCGACTTCGCGTTGCCGTGCATGATGATGCGGGCCTTTTCCACGCCGGCGGCCAGCGCGGTGGCCAGTTCACCGGCCGAGCAGACGTCGACACCGAGCCCCTCTTCGCGGACCCAGCGCGCCACCTCGATGGTCAGCAGCGACTTGCCGGCGTAGACGACCTCGGCGTTACGCAGCGCGGTGCGATAGCGGCTGGCGCGACAGCGGAAGTCGGCCTCGTCGATCAGATACGTCGGGGTGCGGAACTCGTCGGCGATGTCGGTCAGGGGTACCTCGCCGATGCAGAGCCGGCCCTCATCGTCGGAATGGGTGGTAAGCGGCCAGATCGCCGGATGGAACCGCGGCGGAGCCGCATAGCCCAAGGAGGGCAGGATGTCCGGCAACGTTGTTGTCATGACTCCAGCGTCCGCGCGGTTTTATCGGATGCTGCTGCCCTTACGGATCCTTGATGGTGCCGGGCCTGAAATTGATGAAGTTCGGCCCCATGCTTCGGCCCCATAGAATGGCGGCATCATGACCGCACCGGGGCCGGAATGCGTAGTTACCCCGATCGCGGGGCTGGTGGAGTTGGCGCTGCGCGCGCCGACGCTGCAGCGACTCATCGACCTCGCCGCTGATCGACCCGGCGAATTGACGCTGGTCGGCCCGGCCAGCGCGCGGCTTTTCGTCACCAGCGCGCTGGCCCGCCAGGGACCGTTGCTGGTTGTCACCGCCACCGGCCGGGAAGCCGATGACCTGACCGCGGAGCTGCGTGGGGTCTTCGGCGACTCCGTGGCGATGTTCCCGTCGTGGGAGACGCTGCCGCACGAACGCCTCTCGCCCGGTGTCGACACCGTCGGCGCCCGAATGATGCTGCTGCGCCGGCTGGCCCACCCCGACGACGCCCGGCTGGGCCCGCCGTTGCGGGTGGTTGTCACCGCGGTCCGCTCGTTGCTGCAGCCGATGGCCCCGCAGCTGGGCTCGCTGGAACCCCTCACGCTGACTGTCGGCACGGACACCGCCGCCGATGGGGGATTCGAAGGAGGAGTAGCGCGGCTGGTCGAGCTGGCCTACACCCGGGTGGACATGGTCGGCCGGCGCGGCGAATTCGCCGTCCGCGGCGGCATCCTCGACATTTTCGCCCCGACCGCCGAACACCCGATGCGGGTGGAGTTCTGGGGCGACGAGGTGACCGAAATGCGGATGTTCTCGGTAGCCGACCAGCGGTCGATTCCCGAGATCAGCGTCGAAACGCTGGTCGCGGTCGCGTGCCGGGAGCTGTTGCTGACCGACGACGTGCGGGCCCGCGCCGCCGTGCTGGCCGGGCAGCAGCCGCCGCCCGAGCACGGGGTCACCGGCAGTGTCGCCGACATGCTGGCCAAACTCGCCGAGGGCATCGCGGTCGACGGCATGGAGGCGTTGCTGCCGGTGCTGAGGCCCGACGACCTGGCCCTGCTGACCAACCAGCTGGCCGACGGCACCCCGGTGCTGGTCTGCGACCCGGAAAAGGTCCGTACCCGGGCGGCTGACCTGATCAAGACCGGCCGCGAATTCCTCGAGGCATCCTGGTCGGTGGCCGCGTTGGGCGGTGACTCGCCTATCGATGTCGAGCAGCTCGGCGGATCGGGATTCCGCGAACTCGACGAGGTGCGCGCCGCCACCCGGGATTCCGGCCACCCGTGGTGGACGCTCAGCCAGCTTTCCGATGAGTCGGCGATCGAGCTGGACATCCGCTCCGCGCCGTCGGCCCGCGGCCATCAGCGCGACATCGACGAAATCTTCGCGATGCTGCGCGCGCACGTATCGACCGGCGGAGTCGCCGCCGTCGTCGCGCCCGGAACCGGAACCGCGCACCGGGTGGTCGAGCAGCTGGCCGAATCCGACACGCCGGCAACGATGTTGGAGCCGGGCGCCGAGCCCAAGGCCGGCGTGGTCGGGGTGCTCAAAGGCCCGCTGCACGACGGTGTCGTTGTGCCGGGCGCAGCGCTGGTTGTCATCACCGAGACAGATCTGACCGGCAACCGGGTCACGGCCACGGACGGCAAGCGGCTGGCCGCCAAACGCCGCAACACTGTCGACCCGCTGGCGTTGACCGCCGGCGACCTGGTCGTTCACGACCAGCACGGCATCGGGCGATTCGTGGAGATGACCGAGCGCACCGTCGGCGGAGCCCGCCGCGAGTATCTGGTGCTGGAGTACGCATCGAGCAAGCGGGGCCAGCACGAAACCGACAAGCTTTATGTGCCAATGGATTCCCTCGACCAGCTGTCGCGGTACGTGGGTGGGCAGGCGCCGGCGCTGAGCCGGCTTGGCGGCAGCGACTGGACCAACACCAAGACGAAGGCCCGCAAAGCGGTCCGGGAGATCGCCGGGGAGCTGGTGTCGCTGTATGCCAAGCGGCAGGCGTCCGCGGGGCATGCGTTCGGGCCGGACACCCCGTGGCAGGCCGAAATGGAGGACGCGTTCGGCTTCACCGAAACCGCGGACCAGCTCACCGCGATCACCGAGGTCAAGGCCGATATGGAAAAACCGGTCCCGATGGACCGGGTGATCTGCGGCGACGTCGGCTACGGCAAGACCGAGATCGCGGTCCGGGCGGCGTTCAAGGCCGTTCAGGACGGTAAGCAGGTCGCGGTCATGGTGCCCACCACACTGCTTGCCGACCAGCATCTGCAGACCTTCACCGAACGGATGGCCGGCTTCCCGGTCCGGATCAAAGGCCTGTCCCGGTTCACCGACCCCGCCGAATCCCGCGAGGTGATCGACGGCCTGGCCGACGGTTCGGTGGACGTCGTGATCGGCACCCATCGGCTGTTGCAGACCGGGGTGCGGTGGAAGGACCTCGGCCTGGTGGTCGTCGACGAGGAACAGCGCTTCGGCGTCGAGCACAAGGAGCACATCAAGTCGCTGCGCACTCACGTCGACGTGCTGACGATGAGCGCGACACCGATCCCGCGCACGCTGGAAATGAGTCTGGCCGGGATCCGCGAGATGTCGACGATCCTGACACCGCCCGAAGAGCGCTATCCGGTGCTGACCTACGTCGGGCCGCAAGACGACAAGCAG
Organism: Mycobacterium sp.; assembly: GCF_035314665.1. Taxonomy (GTDB): domain Bacteria; phylum Actinomycetota; class Actinomycetes; order Mycobacteriales; family Mycobacteriaceae; genus Mycobacterium. The sequence continues at coordinate 15,684 of NZ_DATFZD010000023.1, forward strand.
GTCGCCGCGGCGCTGCGCAGAGAGCTGCTGCGCGACGGGCAGGCGTTCTACGTGCACAACCGGGTCAGCTCGATCGACCAGACCGCGGCGCGGGTGCGGCAACTGGTGCCGGAGGCCAAAGTCGCTGTCGCGCATGGACAAATGGCCGAGGATCTGCTGGAAACCACCGTCGAAGGATTCTGGAACCGCGAATTCGACATCCTGGTGTGCACCACGATCGTAGAGACGGGCCTGGACATTTCCAACGCCAACACGCTCATCGTCGAACGCGCCGACACTTTCGGGCTGGCGCAGCTGCACCAGTTGCGGGGTCGGGTGGGCCGCAGTCGCGAACGTGGTTATGCCTATTTCCTTTATCCGCAACACGCCCCGCTGACCGAGACCGCCTACGACCGGCTGGCGACGATCGCGCAGAACAACGAATTGGGCGCCGGCATGTCGGTGGCGATGAAGGATCTGGAGATCCGCGGCGCCGGCAATGTGCTGGGCGTCGAGCAGTCCGGGCACGTCGCCGGAGTCGGCTTTGATCTGTATGTGCGACTGGTGGGTGAGGCGGTCGAGGCTTATCGCGCCGCGGCCGACGGAAAAACCGTTACCACCGCCGAGGAGCCCAAAGACGTCCGGATCGACCTGCCGGTCGATGCGCACCTGCCGCCGGACTACATCCCCAGCGACAGGCTGCGGCTGGAGGGCTACCGCCGCCTGGCCGCGGCGGCCGACGACGGACAAGTCGATGCCGTTGTCGAGGAGCTGACCGACCGCTACGGCGCGCTGCCCGAAACCGCTGAGCGATTGGTAGCGGTGGCCCGACTCCGACTGCTCTGCCGCGAGCGCGGTATTACCGAGGTAGGCACAGTGTCGGCAGCGTCCGCGGCCACGGTGCGGCTGGCGCCGATCACACTGCCGGACTCCGCCCAGGTGCGATTGGCGCGGATGTATCCGGGTGCCCGTTACCGCGCAACCACGGCGACGGTGCAGGTCCCGATTCCGCGCGCCGGCGGTGTCGGCGCACCACGAATCCGTGATGTCGAACTGGTGCAAATGGTGGCCGATTTGGTCTCGTCGCTGGACGGGGGACAATCGAGCAGGGTTGATGTAAGAAAATCGGCGGGCGCCGAGTGAGGAGGGGCAGGCACGATGACTGTCGTCTTGGTCGACCCTCGCCGTCCGTCCCTGGTTCCGGTGGAAGCTATCGAGTTGCTCACCGGTGAGGTGCAGTACACCGAGGAGATGCCGGTCGCGGTGCCCTGGACGCTGCCGGCGGCGCGCCCCGCGCACACCGGGGAGGACGCTCCGGTACTGCTGTCTTCGGACCCCGAGCACCCGTCTGTTCAGTCGCGATTGGCCGCCGGTGAGCGGCTGATTTCCGCACCCGACCAGCAGTCGGGGGAGCGCCTGGTCGACGCCGTCGCGATGATGGACAAGCTGCGGACGGCCGGACCGTGGGAAAGTGAGCAGACTCACGACTCGCTCCGCCGGTTCCTGCTGGAAGAGACCTACGAAGTCTTCGATGCGGTCCGTAGCGGCGATGCCGATGCGTTGCGAGAAGAGCTCGGTGACGTGCTGCTGCAGGTGCTTTTCCACGCCCGGATCGCCGAGGACGCGCCACAGCATCCGTTCACCATCGACGATGTCGCCGACACGCTGGTGCGCAAATTGGGTAATCGGGTTCCGGGAGTCCTTGCTGGAGAGCCGATTTCGCTCGACGAGCAGTTGGCTGAGTGGGAAGAGCGCAAGGCCTTAGAAAAGAAGGCGAAGGCGCGGAATTCGGTGTTGGACGATGTGCCTACCGCTCAGCCGGCTTTGGCATTGGCGCACAAGGTGGTTCAGCGCGTCGTTCGGGCGGGGCTGCCGGCCGACCTGATCCCGGAAGAAATCACGACGATCACGGTGACGGCGGACGTCGATGCCGAAAATACCTTGCGCACCGCGGTTTTAGAATTCATCGATACCGTGCGGGGCACCGAGAAGGCGATCGCCGCCGACCGTCGCGGCGAGCACGTGCCGGCGGAGCTGGATGTCGCTCCGGTCGGTGTCATCACCGAGGAGGAGTGGCGCGCGCACTGGCTGCCCGCTGTCGAGGTAGGCGAGCCCGTGGCCCCGGAAGACAATGCCGGCGAGCCGGCGGATGAGGCCGACGACGCTGCCGATGAGCCGGCCCAGGAATCGGAAGAGCCTGATGCCGAGACCGACACGGCCGATGGCGAGGCGGCCACGGGGGAGTCGGCAGAGAAAGACGAAGATTCGTCGGACGATCGGTCGAAGGCAACCGAATCCCAATAGCTCGACAGATGGAACATCCGGAGTTTTGGACTCGAGTGGCTATAGCGCGATTGGCGGGGTAATTTCTCAGGTGTTAAATACCACGGATGTAAATGGCACAGACGTCCGGGCAGGGGCGCAGTGCTTCGATGTCGCCGCATGAATTCGCCCCGACTGCAGAGCAATTCGCCTTTAGCGCTAAGGCGAGCCGCGGCCCCGAGCGCATTCGAGGGGTAGCTCGGGTTCGTGGACGACGCGTTCGGGCTCGCGTGTACGGCGGAGCAGCGCGTCTAAAAGTGCTGCCGCAGAACAACTCCCGATCGATTGAGCGGCCCAGCCACCAAACCCCGTCGAGTTTCAGGTAATTCCGCATCGGCAGAGGCGTGCACACCGACGAGGAATACCGGTACGACGACGGCTTTTTGATCTCGCGGGCCGTCTTCGGTGTCCCGCCGTCCCAGTCGTTCGGGCAGCCGATGCGCCGAATGCCGACCACCGGCCGCTTTCGTCAGGCGTTACCGCCATCACTGGGGGTCGACGCGGCGTTTTGACCTGCGTGGATGACCCCCGGTAAGCTGCACCGTTGGCGTGCGGTACGCCGGGACTCGGGTCAATGTCGGTCGCCGAGATCATCCCTAGCCGTCGACGCCTGACCGGCACCCGGGTCACACCGGGATCCACCCGAGAGAAGAGAAGGTAAGCGCTGTGTCTACCTACACGCCGAAGGCGGGTGACACCACGCGGGCGTGGTACGTCATCGACGCCACGGACGTGGTGCTCGGCCGCCTTGCCGTCGCGGCAGCCAACCTGCTGCGCGGCAAGCACAAGCCGACATTCACCCCCAATGTTGACGGTGGCGACTTCGTCATCGTCGTCAATGCCGACA
>NZ_DATFZD010000024.1:0-2381 GCF_035314665.1 Mycobacterium sp.
CCCGGGCGGCTCGGTCCCCTGCGACGAGGACGTCATCGAATTCTCAACCGGCGCTGGGTTTTCGGTGCCCGGCAGGCAAGACCTCACCGCGCACTACGTCCGGACACTCGACACCTGGACATCGAGACTCGAAGCCGCCCGCGACCAGGCGATCGCCGTAACGTCCACCGAGGTCTACGAGCGCTACATGAAGTACCTGACGGGATGCTCGGACTTCTTCCAGCGCAACATCTCCGAAGTCGGACAGTTCACCCTCGTCAAGAGCTAATACGCTCCGAACACCAGAGCGACGTTGTACCCGCCGAGACCGAAGGAATCGCTGATCGCGTAGCGGTAGTCGCCCCGCCGTGGCGCACCGGTGACGACATCGAGGTCGACCTCGGGATCGAGCTCGGTCAGGTTCAAGGTTGGCGGCACGACGCCGTCGGCCAATCCGTCACCGGTTTCAACGGTGCCATGCCTGCTGCGTTCCTTGTGTGCCTGCTGAGGTTGTTGAGCTTTCGCTTCAACAGATTAGTTGTTTCCCCGTCGAGAGGCTCTTCCTGGCCAGAACGCCGCGAGCGGCTGGGAGCGACAGGCATGCCGCAGTCCCCGGGTGCGAATTTTCGCCGAGAAAGACGCGCTTCGACCCTGGCGTTGTCGCGGGGGGATCACGCGTAGCGGGCTGATGGTCATCGCGACGAAACCGAGTTCCCACCGCAGCATCACCGCGGTAATCGCGGCGTCGCGTCCCGGCTGACGCATCTACAGTTCACCGCCCGGCACTCTCCGGTTCATCCGCCGCGAATAAGTTTCGTGGCGCAGCGTTAGGTTTGCCCGGCGGAACCGCTCCCCGACTCGGTGTAAGCCGGTGGCGGCCTGCAATGCCGCCTACTGACTGAAGGAGCGACATGATGTTCAACCGATGCGGTGTCGCGGTGAGCCTGCTCGCCACGAGCGCCCTGATCCTCTCGTCGTGCAGCAACAGCAGCAGTCCCGCGCCGCCATACGCGAGCTCGGCCAAGGTCGACTGCGGAGGCAAACAGTCGTTAACGGCCAGCGGCTCGACGGCCCAGGCGAACGCGATGACACAGTTCGTCAGCGCCTACCAGAAGGCCTGCCCGGGGAAGACGCTGAACTACACCGCCAACGGTTCCGGCAGCGGGATCAGCCAGTTCCTCGCCAACCAGACCGATTTCGCCGGCTCTGACACACCGCTGAGCGGAGACCAGGACACCCAAGCCCAGCAGCGGTGCGGTTCGAACGCGTGGAACCTGCCCGTGGTGTTCGGTCCAATCGCCGTCACTTACAACCTCAACGCCGTCGACAACCTGGTGCTTGATGCACCCACATTGGCGAAAATCTTCGATGGCACGATCAAGCGGTGGGACGACCCAGCGATCACGGCGCTCAACTCGTCGATGCCGTCGGAGGACATCCGCGTGGTGTACCGCAGCGACCAGTCCGGTACCACCGATAACTTCCAGCAGTACTTGCAGGCGGCCTCCGCCGGGGCATGGACCAAAGGCGCCGCCAAGACGTTCCTCGGCGGCGTCGGCCAGGGAGCCACGGGCAACGAAGGCACCTCGTCGGTGGTCAAGAATACGGAGGGCGCGATCACCTACAACGAGTGGTCATTCGCGCAGCAGCAGCGGCTTTTCGCCGCCGAGATCAAAACGCCGGCAGGGCGGGACCCGGTGCGCATCGGCAACGATACCGTTGGCAAAACGATCGCGGGGGCCAAGATTACGGGCCAGGGCAACGACCTGGTCCTCGACATCTCCTCGTTCTACAACCCGACCGAGCCGGGTCTCTACCCAATCGTGCTGGCGACCTACGAGATCGTCTGCTCGAAGTATGCCGACCCCGAGGTGGGTAGGGCCGTGCGGGCGTTCCTGCAGTCAGCCACCGGTCCAGGTCAGGCGGGCCTTGCCGACAACGGCTACATCCCGCTGCCGACCGAGTTTCAGTCCAGGGTGTCGACCGCAGTCAATGCCATTAGCTGACTCCGATGACCCACTGATGGCTTAGAGAATTGGGTTGCAGAGCCGCAGCGCGGCGTGCAGGGCAAAGCGCTGGGCTGCCTTAGCGCTACTTTGGCACTCGTGCCGGGCTGCTGGTCGCTCTGGTCGAAGACTTCTACGGTCGGCTGGGGCACGCCGCGATGATGCGCGTCTACGATGCACCGACATGGCAGCAGCGAGAGCGGCTACCGTTACGGGGGTCCCCGAACCCAGATAAGGACGAGTACAGATGAGCGGCGACGACGAGTCGGTCACAACGCTGGACGACCTCAAGGGCGATCTGGCGCGCCGCTACAAATCGACACCGAGCAGCGGTGCCTCGGTCGACCCCGCGATCGTCAACGCCGACTTGGCGGCCCTCGACCGCGACGGTTACGT
>NZ_DATFZD010000025.1:0-15314 GCF_035314665.1 Mycobacterium sp.
TCGCTGATCCTCTACGACATTTATCAGCAGGCCGCCGAACGCACGCTGGCCGCCGTGCACGACGACCCGTCGATGTCGGCACGTGAGGCGCTTTACCAATACACCGTGCGCCTGCTGAACCAGATCGCCGCCAACCCGGAAGGCGCGGCGGTGTACTTCCAGGTGCAGCCCTACATCACCGAATGGTTCACCGAAGAGCAGGTCGCCTCGGTCCGCGAGAAGGAAACCCAGGTCTACGAGCACGTGCACGGACTGATCGACCGGGGCATCGCCAGCGGCGAGTTCTATGAATGCGACTCCCACGTCCTGGCGCTCGGCTACATCGGGATGACGCTCGGCGCGTACCGATGGCTACGGCCGAGCGGACGCCGCAGCGCCAAGGAGATCGCCGCCGAGTTCAGCACCGCACTGCTGCGCGGTCTGATCCGCGACGAGGCGGTCCGGACCGAGTCACCGCTCGGGGTCAGAACCGAAATCGATACAGCCGGTCGTAATTCGCGATGACCGGGATCGCGTTGAACAGTCGGTAGAGGTCCCGCCGAACGCCGTTGCTCAGCCAGCATCCAGACTGATGGCCATGACTGACATGTTTCGGCTTGACGGAAAGGTCGCCGTGGTCACCGGCGGCGGCCGCGGCATCGGCGTGATGATGGCGCGCGGACTGCTGCAGGCCGGAGCGACGGTGTATCTGTCCAGCCGCAAAAAAGCGGAGCTCGACGCCGCCGTCGCCGAGTTGTCAGTCCACGGACCGGTGCAGGCGATCCCCGCCGATCTCGGCACCATCGACGGAGTTCAGGCACTGGCCGCCGACCTCGCCGACCGGGAGGACGCCGTCCACGCGTTGTTCAACAACGCCGGTGCGGCGTGGGGGGCGCCGTTCGGCGAGTTTCCCGAATCCGGCTTCGACAAAGTTTTCGACGTCAACGTCAAAGGCGTCTTCCTGCTGACCCGCGCCCTAGTGCCGATGCTGACGGCGGCCGCGACCGATGACGACCCGGCGCGCGTCATCAACACCGGCAGCGTCGACGGAATCGTTCCGCCGGGACGCGGCCGGAACAACTTCTCCTACAGCGCGAGCAAGGCCGCCGTGCACATGCTGACACAGCATCTGGCGGGCGAGCTCGCGCCAAGGATTCTGGTCAACGCGATCGCGCCCGGGCTCTTCCAATCCCGGATGACCAAGGAGCTGCTGGCGGCGGGGCCGGACGCAATCGGCGCCCATTTGCCGCTGGGCCGCATCGGCCAACCCGACGACATAGCCGGCATCGCCGTCTTTCTCGCCAGCCGCGCCAGCACCTACATCACCGGCGCGGTGATCCCGGTGGACGGCGGCATCAGCGTAATCCGCTAGCTCACCGTTTTCAGGTTCTTGTCGAGGAATTCGAGCTGGTCGGCGACGACGCGCTCGAATGCGTCGTCGACATAGATCTCGAAATGGCCCTCGGGATAAAGCTTGATCTGACCACGCGGCGCCATCGCCGCGTAGCGACGGGTCGGCCCCGACGGTGCGACCGAGTCGGTTTCGCAGACGCAGAACAGGATTGGGCACGCCACCTTCGCCGCGAGCCGGCCGGGACGGTAGGGCGGGATCTTGACTCCGATCCGGGCGGCGACCTCGTTGCGCAGCGTCATGCCGTCAGGCACCAGCCTCAAAAAGCCGGGATAGGCGTCGGGGGCGTGCATCAGCGCCACTTCGCCCGGCCTGCCGGCGGTCGGCACCATCACCGGCGACCCGCCGAGCCGGGCGCCGATCAGATCGCGTACCGCCAACGCGGTGATGCGTGCGCTGATCAACGGGTTCATCGCCCCCAGCGAGGCGAGGCCGTCGGTGAACGGGCACTGCGAGACGACCGCCGCGATGCCGGGCAGCCGCGCTGCCGTGGCGATGACATGTCCGCCGGCAAAAGATGTGCCCCACAGGCCAATCCGATTGGGATCGATACCGGCCAGCGTCCGAGCGTAGGCGACGGCGACCGTCCAGTCCTGCAATTGCATCCTGATATCGAGTAACTGACGCGGCGCGCCCTCGCTGTCGCCGAAGTTTCGGTAGTCGAACACCAGGCAGGCGTAGCCCGCCGCGCAGAAGCGTTCGGCGTAGGCGTCCAGCCGCATGGTGCGAACCGCCCCCAGCCCGTGGGCCATCACCAGCAGGGGTGCGTTGCCGTCGCCCGCCGGTCGATACAGCCACGCGCTGATCCGGTCGTGGCCCGAGTTGAACCAGACATCCTCACGTTGCGTGCTCACGGCCCTATCCTGCATCAATCCCGGCGGGGCCGTGTGGTAAAAGGGGCGGCATGGCCCAGAGTGTGCTGCGAGCCGTGTCGTCGGTGGTGGGACCGAGTCACGTCAGCACCGACCCCGACGTGTTGGCCGGCCGCAGCGTCGACCACACCGGACGCTATCGCGGACGGGCCAGCGCCCTGGTGCGTCCGGGCTCGGCCGACGAGGTCGCCGAGGTGCTGCGGATGTGTCGAGACGCCGGGGCGCACGTCACCATCCAGGGCGGCCGCACCTCCTTGGTGGCCGGTACCGTCCCCGAGCACGACGATGTGCTGTTGTCGACCGAGCGGCTTTGTGCCGTAAGCGATGTCGACACCACCGAACGCCGCCTCGAAGCCGGGGCGGGCGCAACCTTGGCCGCGGTGCAGCGCGCGGCGACGGCGGCCGGGCTGGTGTTCGGTGTGGACCTGGCGGCACGCGACACCGCCACCGTCGGGGGAATGGCGTCGACCAACGCCGGCGGATTACGCACCGTGCGGTACGGCAACATGGGCGAGCAGGTCATCGGACTGGACGTCGCTTTGCCCGACGGGTCGGTGGTACGACGGCACTCCCGTGTGCGGGCCGACAACACGGGTTATGACCTGCCGGCGCTGTTCGTCGGCGCCGAAGGAACGCTGGGCGTGATCACCGCAGTTGACCTGCGGCTGCACCCGGATCCGGCGCATCGGGTGACCGCCGTGTGCGGCTTCGAGGACCTCGACGCGCTTATCGACGCCGGACGGCTGTTCCGCGACTTGGACGGCATTGCCGCCCTGGAATTGATCGACGGCCGGGTCAGTGCGCTGACCGACGAGCATCTGGGTGTCGCCGCACCGGTGCGCGGTGACTGGCTGTTGTTGGTGGAACTGGCATCCGATAACGATCAGACCGAGCGCCTTGCCGAGGCGCTGGACGACGTGCGGACCTGCGGTGAGCCGGCGGTGGGCGTCGATCTTGGTGCGCAACAACGGCTTTGGCGGCTACGGGAATCGATAGCCGAGGTGCTCGACGTGTACGGACCGCCGGTGAAGTTCGACGTGTCGCTGCCGCTGCAGGCCGTCGCCGCGTTCTCTCGCGACGCGGACGCGCTGGTGCGCCGCCACGCGCGCGATGCCATTGGCGTTCTGTTCGGGCACATCGGGGAGGGCAATCTGCACTTCAACGTGCTGCGCTGCAGCGAGGAGCAGGAACACGATCTGTACGCGGCGATGATGGACCTGATCGCCGGATGCGGCGGCAATGTCAGCTCCGAACACGGGGTCGGCAGCCGCAAACGCAAATACGTCGGTATGTCCCGCGAGCCCGCTGACATCGCGGCGATGCGCACGCTCAAGACGGCCTTCGACCCGACCGGCTACCTGAATGCCGCGGTGCTGTTCGACTAGTCCGGTCCCGGCTTGATTCCCACCGCATGGCGCAGCTGGGCCAGGAATTGATCGGCGTCGTCGCTGCGGATCATGTAGTGCGAAAACGCCACCCGGATCGCCGTGGCCGCTTTCACCGCGGCATTGGGACCGGGGATCAGCCGCTGCAGACCGTCCCGCATCTGCGGGATGACGTTGGAGAACTGGCTGATGACGTGCTCGGGTTCGATGTCGACCATCCGCACGCCCGTGTAGGAATGCTGGTACTCGACGATGAACCGTAACGCGGCGTCGAGCTTGTCGGGACCTCTGAGGCCGGCCGTCGCCCGGCTCATACCGCTTTCAAAGCTCTGTCGCTCGTAGCGGGAGAACGCCGAGAGCAGTTCCTCCTTCGAGGCGAACCACCGGTAGAGGGTCGGCCTCGACACCCCGGCCTGGATAGCAACGTCGGACAGGCTGAGCTTGCGTTTGCCGTTGCGGCCGAGGACCTCGGCGGTGGCCGCAAGGATCCGCTGCTGCGTCGAGGTGTCGCCTTCGATGGTCGGCGTCTGCTCCATACCCCAACTTTACAAAAATAGCCCGAAGTGTCACGCTGTTTTCGTGTCACTGGTAGCTGACCACCAAATTCTAGCCGGGGTCCAGCGCATCGCCGCAGATCGGCGCTCGTCGTGAGCCCCTCCAGGGCCGTCGTCATCACCGAAGCCTCATCGTCCGTCGCGCTTGCGACTGCAGCGCGGTTGGCCGCCGACGGGGATCTGGTGTTGATGGGAACCCGCCGGACCGACGTCTGTGAGCGCTTCGCGGCCCAACTTCGGTCCGACGGCGCGGCGGCCTTCGCCGTTCACCTGGATCTCGCCGATCCGCTGTCCATCGATCGGTTCGTCGCATCCGCCGGCTACCTGATCGGGACCGTCGACGTGCTGGTCAGTGCGGCGGGTCTTGCCGACGGCTCGTGGGTCGGCGCGCAACACCTTGCGGCACAACTGATCCCGCCGATGATCGAACAACGGCGCGGTGACGTGGTGTTGATCAGCCCGGGTCTGGTCGGGGTGTCGACGGCGACAGCCGACCGGATGCTCGAGGTCTGGGCGGCCGGCTTGGACGCCGAATTCGTCGGCACCGGTGTGCGAGCCTCGATCATCCGATCGACCGGCGCCGCCGGTCCGCTACCGCCGGGCGACGTCGGATGCTTGATCGCCGCGGCGATCAGCTCGCCGGAGCCCGAGCGGATGCACCTGCGCGTCGTCGACGTCATCGCGCCGGTCCCCGCGGTGTCGAGATCGACGCCGGCGCGGTAAAACTCAAGACGGCTACGGCCGGCGTCGCACCAACACCGACTGCTGAATGCTGCCCACTGCTCCGGTCTCGTCGAACAGGGTGCCTACCGTCGTGCCGATGCCGTCCGGTCCGTAGTTGGTTTCGGCGCGGATGCCGACCCAGTCGCCGTCGGGAATCCGGTGCACATGCACGACGAGGTCGTTGTTCAGGAATGTCCACTTGGTGATGTCGAGCTTGGAGCCGATGCCGTTGGCGCAGTCGGCGACCGCGAACAGCCGCTCCAACGGCGTCATCTCCTCGCCGTTGACCAGGCTCGCCGTCGGCGTGATCCAGGATTCGCCCGGGCCCTCGTTGAGCGGCGCGGTCAGCCACCGCCAGTCCAGGCTGTGCACATAGTTGCGGTCGAAATTCTTTGCGAGATCGCGGCTGCGGGCCTCGCTAATCGGACGCGGCAGCGGCGCGGCGGCGTGCACCAGCTCGGCGGTGTCGAGCTGCTGCAGCCGCCATCCGCTGGCTCGGGCCGTCGGCCGGGGCTGGCCGTCGGGTCCGAGTGCCAGCATCTCGGCAGTGATCAACTCGATCTGCTTGCCGGGGCGCTCGACTCGCGAGTGGACCCACAAGTCGCCGTCTGCTGGAACAGGTCCCAACAGGTCGATGGCGACTCGGCTCAGCCGGGTGTCGTCGCGCACAGCGCAGCGTTCGAGCGCGCGGACCAGCAACGCCGACACCGGCGCGGCATGCTGAATCTTCGCCGTCCAGGTGCTTCTGACTAAGTCTGTGGCACGAAACTTTTCACCCAGCGGGTCGGCGCCATCGATTACCTCGTAATAGGAATCGGTCATCGTTCACCTTTCACGGCAGGCCGGCGCCAGGAGTATCCACGATCACCGTGTCGAGCCGGGAGAGCCGGGTGCCGATCAGCCGTTTGGGATACGCGTCGGTGCTCGACAGCATGAACAACGTCCGGCGCGCGGAGCCGCCGAGCATGCAGGCGATCGCGGTGCGGTCGCCGATGTCGATGCGGTGGGTTACTTCGCCTCCTTCGACGATGCGCTCGAATTGGTGCGCGAGCGTCATCGATGTCCACACGCCGCCGTCGGCGTCGAGACTGATGCCGTCGGGTGGGCCGTCGAGACCGTCGGCGAAGACTCGTCGGTGCGACAGCTCGCCGCCGTCGCCGATGCTGAACGCGCTCAGTCGCCGGCCGATCGACTCCGCGACGATCAGGGTTTTGTGGTCGGCGGTGATCGCCATCCCGTTGGGGAAGTCCAGATCTTGCGCTACCACGCTCACGCTGTCATCGGGATCGACGCGCACGAGCACGCCGCCGTGGAAGGCCTGCGACCCGATGTAGGCGCGGCCGAGATGGTCGACGACCATGTCGCCGAGGTCGGCCGGCGCGACATCGCTCAGGTCGGCGATCGTCGTGACGGCTTCACCGTCGTAGCGCAGCAGCTGCCGGTTTTCGGTCGACACGATCAGCAGGGAGCCGTCCGGCCGGAACCCCAGGCCCGAGGGCGCATGCCCGGGCAGCGGCAATGTGGTCAGCGAGCCATCCGGGTCGACGGTGTGCACGGTCTCGCCCAGCATGTCGGAGAACCACAGCAGTCCCTCGAACCAGCGCGGGCCTTCACCGAAGCAGAAGCCGGTGGCCAGCGGTGTCAGCCCGTCAACGGTCGCCGTCATCGAGCGCATCCAATTCTCGTGCGATCGCCGCGTGGTAGGCGTCGATCTTGGCGGGGTTGACTTGTTCGAACAACGCGTCGGGCAGCGGCGCGTGTTTATAGGCCTCGATCGTCATCGTGCGGGTAAACAGCGTGGTGTCCTGGCCCGGTTTGGTGAAGTGGTATTGCACCGTGATCCGGCCCTCCATGCCACCGTTGCCGTCAGGATCATGACCAAGCGGCCCAATGGAATTGAACATCCACAACTTCGGTCGCATCGCGATCGCCAGATGCCAGGTGAAAATTCGGTCGCCGTCCGGGCCGGACTCTTGCCAGGTGTCGCTGACCTTCAGTGGCAGTTCGTCGGGCAGGTTGGCGATGTGTGCGCTGCCCGGATATGTCTTCGTCCAGTTCGTCGGGTTCGTGACGAAGTCATAGATGACCTCGGGTGATCTAGCGAAGGCGGTTTCCGAACTGGTGGTCACAATGCCCAACTGCGTCACCTCCCTGTGGCGCTCGATCCGACCAGGCGGCCGCCCGGCTGGCTTTACAGATTATCGTATAAGTGTCACGCAGTACTTTTGCAGGGATACTTCTCGGCGCTGAGCAAAGGAAAGCGGCAGATGCATTTCACCATCACCCACCCGATGCACCGCCACCCGTACAACCCGGAATTGGTCAGCGGCGACGGCATTGCCGCGGTCGCCGCGGCCGCTGAGGCAGCCGGATTCCACGGCTTCGGTTTCACCGACCACCCGGCGCCGACGCAGCGCTGGCTCGAGGCCGGCGGGCATGATGCCCTGGACCCGTTCGTGGCGATGGCTTTCGCCGCGGCTCGGACCACCACCTTGCGGCTGATCCCGAACATTGTGGTGTTGCCATATCGAAACCCGTTCGTAGTGGCCAAGTCCGGTGCATCGCTGGATTTGCTTTCAGGTGGCCGATTCACCCTCGCGGTCGGGGTCGGCTATCTCAAGCGGGAGTTCGCCGCCCTGGGCGTTGACTATGAGCAACGGGCCGAGCTGTTCGACGAGGCCCTGGATGTCATCCGGGCGATCTGGACCTCCGACGACGTCTCGTTCGAGGGCAAGCACTTCACCGCGCACGGGATCACCGCCCACCCGCGACCGGTCAGCGATCCGTATCCGCCGATCTGGGTCGGCGGGAACACCGGTGCCGCGCGCCGGCGCGTTGCGCAGAAGGGCGACGGCTGGTGCCCGTTCCCCGCGCCCGCGGTGCTGGCCCAGACCGCTCGCACCGCGACGCTCGATTCGGTGCAAGGCCTGGCCGACGGCATCGCCGACCTGCGCCGCCGCGTCGACGACGCGGGCCGGGACTGGTCGAAGTTCGATGTGGTGTTCACCAACTTCGACGGCGGTAACCCGGCCGACGACGACTTCAGCGCGGACGCCTACCTGAGCGGGATGGAAAAGCTGGCCGAGCTGGGTGTCAGCTGGCTGCAAGTGGGGTTGCCGGGCGACAGCGTGGCGCACGCGACCGACACCATCGAGCGGTTCCGGACGCTGGTGATCGACGCGAGCTGAGATCGGGACAGCCGCCGATAAGCCTTTACAAGATTCGGTGAAAATGTCACGCTCGCTAGGTGACGACGGAATCTGAGCAGACGCATTGGTCCGTTTCCGGCCTGCTCGACTTGTTCGACGTGCGGCCCGAACAGCCGGACCACTTCACCGGCGATACCGGGATCGCCGGTGCGGACGAACGGCAGGTGGTGGAGGGCACGCAGGTGCTGGCGCAGGCGATCGTCGCGGTGGCGAAACGGTTTCACGACAAGTCGGTTCGGTCCGCGCACGCCGTGTTCTCCCGCGCCGTAATGGTCGGTCCGCCAGTCGAATTCGACATCGACGTGGTCCACGAAGGCCGCTCCACCGCGACCGCGGTGGTCGGTGTGAATCAGAACGGCAAACGCTGTATCACCGTCACCGCGTTCGCCGATGTGCCGTCGGCCGATGTGATCCGCCACCACTTGCCCCGCCCCGACGTGGTCGCGCCCGCCGACGCCAACTTCTCGCCGATGCCGATGGCGGGGCGGGAACTGCGGCTTGTCGACGTGGTCGATGTCAACAGCCCCGACGAAGTCGGTCCGCCCGAGCTGTTCGCCTGGCTGCACTACGACCCGATCCCGACCCGCGACGATTTGGCCAAGGCGCTGATCGCGTATTTCACCGGGCACCTGGGGATCTCGACCACGATGCGCGCCCACGAAGGTATCGGCACCAGCCAGTCGCACTTGACCGTGTCCACGGCGCCCCTGACGGTGACGGTGAGCTTTCACGAGCCGGTGTCCTGGTCGGGCTGGTTGCTCTACACGCACGAGAGCACCCAGGTCGGCGCGGGCATGTCGTATGTCCGCGGCGCCGTGCACACTGAGGAGGGCGAGCTGCTCGCCTCGTTCGCGCAGGAAGCGATGATTCGCCCGCTGCGCACCACCGACACCGCCATCAAGACCGAGGCGCGGCTGTAGCCGTCATGGACTTCGCGAGCGTCGAACTCTCCACGGAGGACAAGGAATTCCGCGATCGGTTGCGGGCGTTTCTGGGCGTCCTCGTCACCGACGAAGTGCGCCGACGGGACCGGGAGACCGGGGAGAACTTCGACGAGGGCGTGCACCTGGCGCTGGGTGCCGAGGGCTATCTGGCCGCCGATTGGAAAGACGAATCCGACGGCGGCTTCAGCGCGCTCCGCCGGCGCATCTGGGACTTGGAGATCGGCCGGGCGCACACCCCGTGGTTCCACTGGGGCACCACCGCCGTCGTGGCCCGGAAGGTCCAGCAGTTCGGATCCGCCGAGCTGGCCGATGAGGTGCTGCCCGGGGTGTTATCCGGCCACACCCGGCTGTGCCTGGGGTACACCGAGCCGGAGGGCGGCTCCGATGTGGCGACCTGCAAGACCCGCGCGGTTCGCGACGGCGAATGCTGGGTTATCAACGGCTCCAAGATGTTTACGTCTAATGCCCACAACGCCAAATACGTGTTCCTGCTGACCAACACCGATCCGAACGCGCCGAAGCACAAGAACCTGACCATGTTCCTGGTGCCGCTGGACACGCCGGGCGTCGAGATCCAGCCCATCCGCACCGTCGACGGCGACCGCACCAACGTCGTCTTCTATAGCGACGTGCGGGTGGACGACAAATACCGAATCGGCGAGGTCAACGGCGGCTGGGCGGTACTGCGAGGGGCGCTCGACGTCGAGCACGGCATCGTTGACGGCGAGGACAGCGCCCAAAAGGGGATGCAGAGAATCGCTGTGATGAGCGAGCAGCTGACGCTGATGGCCGAGGCGATCGACAAGATCGCCTCGTTGGTTACCCAACCGGGCCCGGACGGCCGCCGCCTGCTCGACGACAACGCGGTGGCATATCGGCTGGGCCGCGGTATCGCCCGCACCGAGGCGGCGTTGAGCACCCCGGGAATGTTCGGGCGGGTGGCCAACGCGCAAACCATGCGTGACGTCGCACCGGAGCTGATGGACCTACTGGGCACCGCGTCGGCGTTGCCGGTCGACACCGACGGAGCCGCCGATGACGGTGGCGCCGAATACATTTTCCGGCTGGCCTCGCCGACCGGTATCTACGGCGGCACGCTCGAGGTGTTCCGCAACATGATCGCCCAGCACGCGCTGGGCCTCGGGCGGCCGAACTATTCGCCGCCGCGATCCTGAGCCGCCGAGTCAGGCAACTCAGCGAGAACGTCGGCGCGGGTGGCGTCGAAACTGAAGAATCCCTTGATGGGCAGGCTTTCTGGTGGCGGGTCCGGATAGCTCCACGCCACGTCCTCGACATTGGCGTCGCCAATCACGGCCGACCAATAGGTCGCGACGCCCTTGTAATTGCAATACGTCGACGTGTCGGTTTGCCGCAGCAGCTCGGTTTGCACATGCGACGGATCGACGTATAAGCGCGGTTCCAGCGCCGTCTCGAACACGATCACGGTGTCGTCGGTGTCCACCAGCGTCGTGCCGGCGACTTTGACGCGCAGACGCCGCCTGGTGGGTCGGCAGTCGACGCGATGGTACGGGTTGGGTGGATAGTGCACCAACCTGCGTCCCTCTTCGATCCAGGTGTCCACCGCGTCCCACGGCACCTGGACGAATCCGGGCGCCTCCGCAACAGGCTCACTGGGCAGACCGTGCACATCGTCGGCGCGAAATGCGTAGCTGAGCGGCCGATTTCGCCGATGCACCAACAGCGCCCGCTCGGTGTCGATCAGCATGCGACCGTCGCGCAAAGCCTGAACGCGACGCGGATGCGGTTCGACGTAGACAACATCGGCGGGCAATTCGGGTGCAAACCACCCGGCGGGCTCATTGCTGAGCGGCCCGCGCCCGGCGACCAGACTCACAATGATCAGCGTATAGGGCAGGGCGCGGGAAGAACCTAGGATGCCCAGCATGGCCGGACCCATGGAAGGCATCAACGTCGTCGAGCTCGGGGTGTGGGTGGCCGGGCCCGCGGCGGGTGGCATCCTCGCCGACTGGGGTGCCGACGTCGTCAAGATCGAGCCGCCGAGCGGCGACCCCGCGCGGATGTTCGGCCGGATGCTGGGGCTCGACATCGATGTGAGCCCACCGTTCGAGATGGACAACCGGTCCAAGCGCAGCATCGTCCTCGACCTGACAACCGACGACGGTCGGGCTGTCGCCCTCGAATTGATCAGCGGCGCCGACGTGTTCGTGACCAACGTCCGCCCCGCGGCGCTGCAGCGTCTCGGGTTGGACTTCGCGTCCGTCGCCGCCGATCATCCCCGCCTCGTCTACGGGCTGATCACCGGCTACGGCCAGACCGGGCCGGATGCCAACCGGGCCGCCTACGACATCGCGGCGTTCTGGGCCCGCGCCGGCCTGGCTCATCTGCTGACCCGGCCCGGTGACACGCCGCCGTTTCAGCGCGGCGGTATGGGCGACCATTCGGCCGGCATGACGCTGGCGGCGGCGATCTGCGCGGCGTTGGTGGCGCGCGACCGAACCGGCAGCGGGCAGCTGGTGAGCACCTCGCTGTATCGGCAGGGTGCCTACATCGTGAGCTTCGACATGAACACCTACCTGATGACGGGTCAGCCCATCGCCGTCGGACAACGGGAGACGATGGGCAACCCGTGCATGAATAACTACGCCGCCGGGGATGGCCGGCGGTTCTGGGTCGTCGGGCTCGAGGCCGAGCGGCACTGGCCGCCGTTGTGCCGCGCTGTCGGCCGCGCCGAGTGGTTGACCGATCCGCGGTTCTCGGATGCCCGGTCACGCGCCGTCAACGGCGTCGAGCTGATCGCGGAGCTGGACCAGATCTTTGCCACCAAGCCGCTTGACGAATGGGCGGAAATCTTCGGAGGCGAACCGGATTTCTTCTGGTCACCGGTCAACACCGTCGAGGATGTGTTTGCCGACGAGCAGTTTCACGCCGCCGGCGGGATGGTCGACGTGCCGGACGGGCAGGCAATGGTCCCGATGGTTGCGACGCCGGCAGATTTCCACGGCACGCCGTGGGCGCCGCGGTCCCCTGCGCCGGCTCTCGGCGCGCACACCGACGAAATTCTGGCCGAGCTGGAGGCGCGGCGCACTCCCTGACCTAACTCGAAGCTTTACAGATTGACGTAAAAGTGTCACGCTGGGTCGGCCGGGTTATCCGACCGGTGAGACGTTTGATCTGCTGAAGGGATGAGGACCTTCGAGGTGGACTTCGAGAAACCGCGGCCAACCGCACCTTACTGCGACGGTGACGCGGTCAGGTATCGCCTCGACGTCGTCGCTTCCACTCCCGCCGACGTAGTGTGCTCCGTCGGTGGGTGGCTCTACGACCGGGTGCGGGCCGGTTGGGAGGTCAACGTGCTGTTACCGCAGCAATGCGATACCCGCCCGTTGCGGATCCTGGGAATGCAAGTAGCCGACCTCGATTCGCAGATCCCGCCCGCCAGCACCGGATGCGCGGCCCGCGGGCTGGCCGTCAGCGCAGAGATGTTCGCATCGGATATCCGAATTCGACAGGAGGTGCTCAACGCGCTCGATCGCTGGATGACGGAAGTCACGCTCTGGCAGGACGATTGGCCGCTGGCCGTCGGGCACCGGACGACCACGGTGCAGCACGTGCTCAGCGCCGCTGCACGCGCATTCAAACGCTATGCCCTCACCGCGGCCGGCATCGCGGATACCGTCGGCCCCACCGAGACACTGCGCAGCGACATGAAAGCCTGCCTACCGGTCGATTCCGAACTGATCCCGGTCGGCTGATGCGGAAGTACCACAGCCACACGCTGCTCTACCTGCACGAGACGATCGAGCTGGGCTCCGGCACCAGCGACCGGTTCACCGAGGTATTTGTCGACACCTACCAGCCGATGATGCAAGAACTCGGCGCCCGGTTGTTCTGCCTGTGGGAAACCACCCCCTACAACGGACACTGGCCGCAGGTAACGATCATCTGGGAGATCGACGCGTTCGCCGACTATGCGCGGATCGGGGCGGCGCAGGCACGCGGCGGCAGCCATCAGGCCGTCGCCGGGAAGTGGTCGGCATTCCTCGCCGACATCGGCGCCTCGGGGGAGGGGCGCATCATGTACCCCGGGCCGAGCAACAAGACGCTCGCCCAACTGCGCGACGCCAAATTCAGTGCATCGGTGGTGATTCAAGAAATCATGCAGACCAAACCGGGTCGGCAGGACGACTACATCCGCGAACTGGAGCGGCTCTACGTGCCGTGGTCGGAACGCACCGGCAAACGCTGGCTCGGCTCATTCACCACCACCTTCCGCTTTAACGAGGTCATCCACTACTGGGCGCTCGACGGTGGATGGGAATGCTTCGCCGAGCACTATCCGTCGTGGAAGGACAACCCGCCGGCCGAGATCGTCACCTGGATGAGCGTCGCCCCGGCACTTCGCGACGGCTGGGAAGATTCGATACTGCAAGCTCTACCGCCCTCCCCGCTGCAATGAAACCGGCTGCACCGCAAGATTTTTCGTACGATCCGTTCGACCCAGCGGTGATGGCCGACCCGTTCCCTTACTACCGAGTGTTGCGCGAGCACTACCCGGTCCACTACCTGGACAAGTGGGATACCTTCGCGTTGTCGCGGTTCGACGATATCTGGGACGTGCTGGCGGTCGTCGATGGAACGTTCGTCGCCTCGGAGGGCACCCTGCCGCCCGCCTCGACGCTGGCCCGCCACAACGACGGGCCGGTCGCCGACCCGCCGTTGAATCCGCTACCCTTCCACGCGGTCTTCGATGCGCCGATCTACGACGGCGTCCGCCAGGCGCACAGCAAGCAGTTCCGGCCGAAAGCCGCCGCGCAACTGGAGACCCGGATCCGCGAGCTGGTCAACGAACGGCTCGACCAGCTGCTACCCCGTGGGACGTTCGACCTCACCCAGGAGTACGGCGGAATCGTCGCGGCCTCCGTGGTATGTGAATTCCTCGGTATAACAGTAGATTTGGCGTCAGAGGTGCTGGCTTCGGTTAACGCGGGCAGCCTCGCCGAACCCGGCAGCGGCGTCGACACCGCGCAGGCGCGGCCTAATTACCTCGACTACCTGATCCCGTCGGTGAAAAGGCGGCGCGCCGACACGTCGGGCGACCCGTTGCCGGTGGTGGACGGGCTGATGGGCTACCGGCTGCCCGACGACCGCGCGCTCGACGACGTCGAGGTGGCCACCCAGATGCTCTGCGTGTTCATCGGCGGAACCGAAACCGTGCCGAAGGTGGTGGCTCACGGCTTGTGGGAGCTGCTGCGTCATCCCGACCAACTCGCCGCCGTACGGGCAGACCCGAAAGCCAACGTGCCCATCGCCCGCGAGGAGATGATCCGCTACTGCGCGCCCGCCCAGTGGTTCGCCCGAACCGCGCGCAAGCCGTTCACCATCCACGACACCACGATCGAGCCGGGCCAGCGGATTATCACCCTGCTCGCATCGGCCAACCGCGACGAGCGGGAATACCCGCAACCGGACGAATTCATCTGGAACCGTCCCATCCAACGGTCACTGGCCTTCGGCCGGGGCCAGCACTTCTGTTTGGGTTACCACGTGGCTCGTCTCGAAATAGCCATCATGATCGAAGAATGGCTGCGGCGCGTACCGGACTACCGGATCATCGAAGAGTCCGCATTCCGGCCACCGTCGAGCTTTCAATGGGGCTGGAGCAGCCTGCCGGTGGAGGTCTGACGTGTGGTCCTATCGGATCGTCGCGCCGTATCAATTCGAGAAGGCGTCGATCCCCGAGAAGACACCCGAGTGCCTGCGCGACCGCCAGGTGCTGTTGCGGTTCTTGGCCGCCGGGATCTGCGGCAGCGACATGCCGGCGTTTCGCGGTGTGCGCGGTCCACTTCCGGGTGATGACGGACGCAGCGGCCCGGAAAAGGACGGCTTCCCGATCCACGAGGTCGTCGGGGAAGTCATCGCCAGCCGCCATCCCGAGCATCGGCCCGGTGATCGTGTGGTGGGTTGGGCGTCGGCGTTCGACGGCCTGATGGAGCGCGTCGTGACCGACGGAGACCAAGTGGCGCCTTACGATCCGGCGCTCACCATTGCGCAGGCCATCGGCTTGCAACCGTTGGCCTGCGTGCTCTACGCCATCGAACAGCTGCCCGACCTCGACGGTCGCCACGTCGGCATCATCGGCCAAGGATCCATCGGGCTGCTGTTCTCGTGTGCGGTGAAAGCGGCAGGCGCGCGGCACGTCACGGGTGTCGACCCGGTCGACCGCGCCGGGATCGCCGAGAAGTTCGGCGTCGACAC
>NZ_DATFZD010000026.1:0-4760 GCF_035314665.1 Mycobacterium sp.
CGTGCGCGGCGGGCGGGGGTGTCGTCGTTCGGCTTCGGCGGCACGAATGCGCATGTGGTGATTGAGCAGGCCCCGGCCCCGGATCCGGTGGTGTGGGAACCGGAGCCGGTGGTGAGTACGTTGGTGGTGTCGGGCAAGACGCCGGGGCGGATTGCGTCGCTGGCCGCGGTGTTGGCGGAGTGGATGTCTGGTGCGGGTGCGGGGGTGGGGTTGGCCGATGTGGCCCACACCCTCAATCATCACCGGACCCAGCACGGGAAGTTCGCCACGGTGTGTGCCCGCGATCGCGCCGAGGCGGTGGCCGGGTTGGCGGCGTTGGCGGCCGGGCGCCCGGCCGATGGGGTGGTCGGTGCGCATGAGGGGCCGTGCGGGTCTGGGACGGTGTTTGTGTTTTCGGGTCAGGGCTCGCAATGGGCTGGGATGGGCCAGCGGTTGCTGGCCGATGAGCCGGCGTTCGCCGCGGCGGTGGCCGAGTTGGAGCCGGTGTTTGTTGAGCAGGTGGGGTTTTCGCTGCAGCAGGTGCTCGCCGAAGGGCAGCCGGTGCGTGGGGATGCGCGGGTGCAGCCGGTGATCATGGGGTTGCAGTTGGCGCTGACCGAGTTGTGGCGCTCTTATGGGGTGAGCCCGGATGCGGTGATCGGCCATTCCATGGGCGAGGTGACCGCCGCGGTGGTGGCCGGGGCGTTGACGGTGGCCGAGGGATTGCGGGTGATCGCGGTTCGGTCGCAGTTGATGTCGCGGTTGGCCGGGCAGGGTGCGGTGGCCCTACTCAAACTGGATCCCGAGGCGACCGCGGCGTTGATCGCCGACTACCCCGAGGTCACCCTGGCGGTGTACGCCTCCCCAGGCCAGACCGTCATCGCCGGGCCTGTCGCGCAGGTCGATGCGCTCATCGGCGCGGTGCAGCGGCAGGATCGTTTCGCGCGTCGGGTGAACATGGAGGTGGCCTCCCACAACGCGTTGATGGATCCGATCTTGCCCGAGTTGTGTTCGGCGCTGGCCGATGTGACACCGAAGACGCCCACGATTCGGTTCATCTCGACGGTGGCCGACACCGCTGGGCCAGCACCGGTGCTTGACGCCGAGTATTGGGTGGCCAATGTGCGCCAGCCGGTGCGGTTGAGCCAGGCCATCACCGCCGCCGCCGACGACCACACCACCTTCATCGAAATCAGCCCCCACCCGATGCTGACCCAGGCCATCACCGAAACCCTGGAATCGGGCGCTCATCACCACAGTATCGGCACGCTGTGGCGCGATGGCGACGACACGGTCAGCTTCCACACCAGCCTCAACACCACCCACCTCCCACACACCCCGCATCCCCCCGAACCGCACCCGGTGCTGCCCACCACTCCCTGGCACCACACCCACCACTGGATCAGTGTCACGCCGGCGGGGCGTCGCGCCGAAGCTGTTGAGCTGGGCGCTGATTCGCGGGTGCAGACCGGTGGTGTGATTCCGGCGGAGTGGTATTGCGAGTTGACGTGGCCGGCTCGCCCGTTGTCTGGCGCCGAGACCGCCGCCGACGGTTCCTGGCTGGTGGTGGCCGAGGCGGCCCTCGGCGGGCAGATCGCTCGTGTGCTTGGCGACGATTCTCGCGTTACGGTGATGGCGCCGTCGGTGCTGGCCGAGGATGCTGACCAGGCCGTGCTGGTGGATGCCCTCGCCGGGGTGAGCCATGTGCTCTATGCGGCGGAGGTTTCGTCGAGCTATTTCGATGCCGAGTCGGGCTATGGCCTGTTCAACGCGGCGCGAAGGCTGACCGCGGCGCTGGCGGCGATGGCCTCGCCGCCGCGGCTGTTTCTGCTGACCCGCAATGCCCAACCGATCTCCGAAGGTGATCGGGCCAATCCCGCTCATGCGGTGTTGTGGGGTCTGGGTCGCACGCTGGCGCTGGAACATCCCGAGATGTGGGGCGCGGTTATCGATGTCGATGACACGGTGCCCGCCGAGCTGGCCGCCCGGTATGTGGTGGCCGAGGCTCACAGTGGCGAGGGGGAAGATCAGGTCGTTTATCGGGCGGGTGTGCGCCGTGTCCCGCGCCTGCAAAGGCGAATCCCGCCCTCGACATCGCCTGCTGAGATCGAGCAGGACGGCAGCCATCTGGTCATCGGAGCGACCGGCAATATCGGACCGCATTTGATCCAGCAGCTCGCCGACATGGGGGTGGGCACCATCGTGGCGGTATCGCGGAATCCCGGATCGCGGCTAGAGGAGTTGGCCACCACCCTTTCCGCGAAAGGTACGACGTTGGTGACGGTGGCCGCCGATGCGTCGGATGAGGCCGCGATGACGGCGCTGTTCGATCGGTTCGGCACCGACCTTCCGCCGCTGGGCGGCATCTATCTGGCGGCGTTCGGCGGCGGTCCGGTGACGCTGTGTGACATGACCGACGACGAGGTCACCGCCATGTTCCGGCCGAAGCTGGATGCGGTGGTACTACTGCACCGCCTTTCACTCAATCAGCCCGTGCGCCAGTTTGTGTTGTTCTCGTCGATTTCTGGGCTGCTCGGTTCCCGCTGGCTGGGTCACTACGCGGCGACGACCACCTTCCTTGACACCTTCGCCTATGCGCGTCGAGCGGCCGGGCTCTCTGCCACTGCCGTCAACTGGGGCTTGTGGAAGTCGCTGGCCGACACCCAAGCCGACCTGCAGCGCCAAGTGATCTTCGAATCCGGACTCGAGCCGATGCCCGACGAGGTCGCCATCCAAGCACTGTGGTCGGTAACCGGCCCCGACACCCCGGTCCGCTCCACCGTCGTCGCCGCCGACTGGATCCGACTGGCCACCGCATATCGCACCCGAACATCACTTCACATCGTCGACGACCTACTACCCACCGACGAAGACAGTGGCGACACCCGATCGATGCCTAGGACCGAGTTCCGTGAGGCATTGCGCAAGTGCGAGCCGGAACGGCGCCGCGACCTTCTGGTTGACCATGTGAGTGCGCTCGTTGCGGCGGTGATGGGGTTGGCTTCGTCGCAGTCGCTGGATCCGTCGGCGGGGTTTTTCCAATTCGGGATGGATTCGCTGATGAGCGTGACACTTCAGCGTTCCCTCAGCGAAAGCCTCGGCGAAGTGCTGCCCGCGTCTGTTGTGTTCGACTATCCGACCATTGAGGCGCTCGCCGACTACTTGGCCACAAGCCTTCCCGAGCTGATCGAAGTCGCCGAACAGGACAGCGTCGACGCCTACGAAGACTTCACCGAGGCCGAACTGCTGCAACAACTTTCGGAAAGGCTGAGTTAAGCGCTATGACTGCTGCCACGCCGGATCGCCGGGCGATCATCACCGAGGCGCTGCGCAAGATCGACGATTTGGGTGCGCGTCTGGAGATCGCCGAAAAAGGTGATAGCGAACCGATTGCCGTGGTGGGGATGGGGTGCCGGTTTCCGGGTGGGGTGAACAACCCCGATCAGTATTGGCAGTTGTTGCAGGAGGGGCGCAGCGGCATCGTGCGGGTGCCGCCGGAACGCTGGGACGCCGACGCTTATTACTCCGAGGACCACTCCGTGCCGGGCACGATATGCACGCGGGAGGGTGGTTTTCTGACTTCCTGGCAGGCCGATGAATTCGATTCGGAGTTCTTCGGGATCGCCCCGCGCGAGGCCGCGGCGATGGACCCCCAGCAGCGGTTGGTGCTCGAAGTCGCCTGGGAGGCGCTGGAAAACGCGGGCATCGCCCCGCATGCGATCCGCGGGACGCAAACCTCGGTCTTTGTCGGTCAGACCGCCAACGACTACGCGCTCACGCTCGCGGGCAAGTTACGGGCGGAAGATATTGACGCCTACGTCCCGTTCGGGAATGCGCCGAATTTCGCGGCCGGGCGGCTGGCGTATTTCCTCGGCGTGCGCGGCCCGGCGCTGGTCATCGACACGGCCTGTTCGTCGTCGCTGGTGTCGGTGCATCTGGCCTGTCAGAGCCTGCGCCGACGGGAAAGCGACACCGCGTTGGCCGCCGGTGTCAACCTGATGCTCAGCCCGGGAAACAGCATCGCCTGCTCACGGTGGGGGATGCTGGCCCCGGATGGTCGCTGCAAGACCTTTGATGCGGGTGCGGATGGGTATGTGCGCAGTGAGGGTTGTGGGGTGGTGGTGCTCAAGCGGCTCAGCGACGCGCTGGGCGACGGGGACCGGGTGCTGGCGGTGGTGCGCGGTTCGGCGGTCAACCAGGACGGTGCCAGCAGCGGGCAGACTGTGCCCAACGGGCCGGCCCAGCAGGCGTTGCTGCGCCAGGCGCTGGCTTCATCACGATTGCAGCCATCGGATATTGATTACATCGAGGCCCACGGCACCGGCACCGCGTTGGGTGATCCGATCGAACTCGAGGCGTTGAGCCAGGTCTTTTCCGACCGAAACGGTTCCGCGCCGTTGGTGTTGGGTTCGGTGAAGACGAATTTGGGTCATTTGGAATCCGCGGCCGGCATCGCGGGGTTCATGAAGACCATCCTTAGTGTGCGCTACGGCTACATTCCCAAGCACCTCAACTTTGAGCGGTTGACCCCGCATGCCAGCGAGGGCGCTTCTCGGTTCACCATTGCATCGCAGGCAGCGGAGTGGCCGTCGGTGGGGCGTGCGCGGCGGGCGGGGGTGTCGTCGTTCGGCGTCAGCGGCACGAATGCGCATGTGGTGATCGAGCAGGCCCCGGCCCCGGATCCGGTGGTGTGGGAACCGGAGCCGGTGGTGAGTACGTTGGTGGTGTCGGGCAAGACGCCGGAGCGGATCGCGTCGCTGGCGGGGGTGTTGGCGGAGTGG
>NZ_DATFZD010000027.1:0-14560 GCF_035314665.1 Mycobacterium sp.
ACCTCGGCGGTGAACTCGTTGGAGGAGTCCAGCAGGCGCACGAACGCGCCGCCAACGGCCTGGCCGTCTCGGTCGACGACCCGACCGGTGATCACCGTCTCCTTTTCCAGGTCGACGCTGGCCGGCAACGTCTGTCCTTGCTTCGGTGCAGAGCACATATCAGCTTCCCAACTCGATCGGGGCGCCCACCAGGGAGCCGTATTCCGTCCAACTGCCGTCGTAGTTCTTGACATTCCGATGCCCGAGGAGTTCTTGCAGCACGAACCAGGTGTGCGACGACCGCTCGCCGATCCGGCAGTACGCGATGGTCTCCTTCGAACCGTCCAAACCGGCGCCGGCGTACAGCTTGGCCAGGTCGTCGTCGGACTTGAAGGTCCCGTCTTCGTTGGCGGCCTTACTCCACGGCACGTTGATCGCACCGGGGATGTGGCCGGGCCGCTGGCTTTGTTCCTGCGGCAGATGGGCCGGCGCCAGGATCTTGCCGGAGAACTCGTCGGGGGAGCGCACGTCGACCAGGTTTTTCACGCTGATCGCGTCGAGCACCTCGTCGCGGAACGCCCGGATGGTGTTGTCGGGCGCCTTCGCGGTGTATGACGTGGCGGGTCGCGTCACCGTGTCCTTCGACAACTCCCGCCCGTCGAGCTCCCACTTCTTGCGACCACCGTCGAGCAGCTTGACGTCGTCGTGGCCGTAGAGCTTGAAGTACCAGTACGCGTAGGCGGCGAACCAGTTGTTGTTGCCGCCGTAGAGGATCACGGTGTCGTCGTTGGCGATACCGCGATCGCTCAGCAGCTTGGAGAACTGCTGGGCGTCGACGAAGTCACGCTTTACCGGGTCCTGCAGATCGTCACGCCAGTCCAGCTTCACGGCCCCGGCGATGTGGCCACCGTCGTAGGCGCTGGTGTCCTCGTCGACCTCGACGAAGACGACGTGGTCGGCATCGAGATTGCTCTGGGCCCAGTCGGCGGAGACCAGGACGTCGGAGCGTGCCATATGGGAAATCCTTTCGGGAGTTACGCGGGCTCAGAAGTCCTGGAGGCGGGCTTCAGATGCACGACGAGTGGGTAGAGCTGGCAGCCCAGGCAGATGCCGAAAGCCGCGTTGAGAAAAGCTGCCATCAGGGCTGCGCCGGTGGCGACGAGGCCGACCAGGGGCGCGCCGGCGGCGAATCCGGCCGCGCCGATGACGGCGAAGATCAAGCCGACCAGTTGGGCGAACTTCAGCGGCGGCACCGGCTCCCGCTCGCGGACCGGTCCCAGCCGTGGGGCCACGAGATTGGCGAACACCAGTCCATAGGGATGACGACGCGGGCCGCCGACCGCGCCGATAGCGAAGACGACGGCTTGCAGGCCCAGGATGACCGCGGCGGCCAGCGGGCTGACCCCGGAGACGATGAGGGTGATCACCAGCACGCCGGCGGTGATCCAGGCGACGAATCTTGGCCCGCGAACATCGACTTGGTCGGTGCTCTTGGTGCTCGACATCATGCTGCTCCTAGCTGCTTGTGCAGGGGTATGGGGGACGCGCGCCAGGGTGTTCGTTCCTAGCTGCTCCGAGCGCGGCGCGAGAAAACGCGGCTACTCAGCAACTACAACAACAGCGGCAACCCGCGACGCGGCACAGGTCGACTGCGCGGCGCTTGGTGAGCATGAGCTCAAGGCGGGCGGACACGTCGGACAGCTTACCCAATGGCCACACCATCAAGCCAACAGCGGAGCCAGCGCCGACCGCAGGTCATCGCCTTTCGGAACACCCGCCGCACGGTATCGCTGTCGCCCCCCGGCATCGAAGATAAATGTCGTGGGCAGCGACAAAACCGAAAGGCGTCGCGCGGCGGCTGGATTGGCGTCCATGTCGATTTCCACGTGCGCCACGTCGCCAAGGCCATCACAGACCTGGTTGACCACCCGGCGCACCTGCGTGCACGGCGCACACCACGACGCGCTGAAATGCACGACGGTTGGCCCGTCAGCCGACAGGCCCAAGTCGCTGGTGTCCACTTCGCCTGCCGTTGTGCGATCGGTCGCCCGGACCTGACCGGCACGCCGGTTCAGCAGCCACCCGACGACGGTCGCCACTGCCAGCGCAGCCACCAGCGCCACGATCGCTGAAATCACCAGCGCCACTCCTCCCCATCGCTGCGCCCTGCATCGTCGCCGGCGCAAATCATGCCTGGTTAAACCCGTCGAGAGTGATGGTTAATCCCGTGGTGATGCCCTCGATGATGACCTCGGAGCCGCGGGCGCCCTGGCTCGTCGGTGCCACCCCGAACGGAAGTCTTTGGTCGGGCAGCTGGCCGGCGAACGCGGCCAGCACCGCGTCGCGCTTGTCGTCGGGGACCTTTTGGTTGGCGGTATTCGGGCCGGTCAGCACCCCGGTTGGGGTGAACACCAGCGTGGTCTTGTCGTCGCCGGCCATCGAGAGGTCGACGGAGACGCTGACCAGTTTGTCGAAGTGGGCCGATTTCGGGGTGCCG
Organism: Mycobacterium sp.; assembly: GCF_035314665.1. GTDB lineage: Bacteria > Actinomycetota > Actinomycetes > Mycobacteriales > Mycobacteriaceae > Mycobacterium. The sequence goes on from NZ_DATFZD010000027.1 coordinate 2,477, forward strand.
GTGAACACCAGACCGTGGCTGCCGGAGATCCCCGATTCGGTAGTGCCGCCGCTCGCGTTGTTGGTCTCCTGCGGCGGCGCCTCGACCATCAGATCGCGCATACCGATGTAGCGGCCAAGGTGAAGCGAGTCGATGATGATCCGGCTCTCCAGCTTGCCGACCCCAAGCTTGGCATCCGGTCGGATCAGCCACGACGCGTCGGTCAGGTCGACCGAGTGCATGGTGGCCTCAAGCGTGGCCTTGCCGATCACCGGACGGTCCACTCCGGCGGCCTTGATCTCCACGTCGCCGTACCGACCCCGCATCGCCTGGAGGACTACCGGAAAGCCGATAATCGCCACGAATGGGTCGAAATCCAGGTGTGCCGTCTCGCGAACCGTGCGGGCCAGCCGATACTCCGCGTAGATGCCGGCGCCGAAATCGACAGCCGCGGCTCCGACAAGCACGATCACGACCGCCAGCAGCACCGCCGTCGCACCGACCAGCACTTTACGCATCCGCATATTGTGGCGTACCGCGTCGCCGTTGAAGCTCTGGAATGGTCTCCGGGGACCGTTGCGGTCTGCGCGGTCCGCGCGCTGAACACCAGCCTTCACGCTATCGTTAAACAACCTGGCCGATAACTTCACATCTTGCACATCTCGCCAATGGATGTGGGAGACGCCTTTCCCACGACGCTGGAGGGGCTTGTTGGACCTATTGTTACTAACCGCGGAGCCGCACCCGGACGTGGTCCTGCCGTCGTTGTCGCTGCTCGCCCACACCGTGCGCACAGTGCCTCCCGACGTGTCTTCCCTGCTGGAAGCGGGTAGTGCGGACGTTCTGATCATCGACGCGCGGCTCGACCTGCCTGCAGCCAGAGGACTATGCCGGTTGCTGGGTTCGACGGGCCGCTCAATTCCGACGGTGGTGGTGGTCAACGAGGGCGGCCTGGTGGCCGTCAACGCGGACTGGGGTTTGGACGAGATCCTGCTGCCCAGCACCGGGCCCGCCGAGATCGATGCCCGGCTGCGACTGCTCATCGGACGGCGGGGCAGCCTGCAGGACCAGGAGAGCCTGGGCAAAATCACTCTTGGCGAACTGGTGATCGACGAGAGTACTTACACCGCCCGGCTGCGCGGACGTCCGCTGGACCTCACCTATAAGGAATTCGAACTGCTGAAGTACCTGGCGCAGCATGCCGGCCGGGTATTCACCCGGGCGCAGCTGTTGCACGAGGTGTGGGGGTACGACTTCTTCGGCGGCACCCGCACTGTCGACGTGCACGTGCGCCGGTTGCGGGCCAAGCTCGGGGCGGAGTACGAATCGCTGATCGGCACGGTCCGCAACGTGGGTTACAAAGCGGTCCGCCCCACCCGCGGCCGGCTACCGACCGGCGAGCCCGCCGCCGACATCGAACCGGAAGTAGATGGTCGCCAAGAGCCGCTGGTCGATCCGCTCCGCAGCCAGTGACGTCACCCGAGTGGCGGGCGGTGCTGGCGGCGCAGGAGCAGCAGCAGATACGTGAACTCGTCAGCACCGCAGCACAATTCGATGACGTGGCACCCGTTGGCGAGCAAGTTCTGCGGGAGTTGGCACATCAACGCACCGAGCATCTGCTGGCCACCGGTCCCGATCCAAGCGGCGGCGATGACCGAGACGCGCGGGTCATTGGCTACCTGAATCTTTCTCCGGGGCAGGAAGACGGGTTCGCCATGGCGGAGTTGGTGGTGCATCCGCAGGCCCGGCGGCGCGGTATCGGCGCTGCGATGATTCATGCTGCACTATCCAAAACCGCTGGGCGGAACCGTTTTTGGGCGCACGGAACGCTGGAGTCGGCCCGGGCGACGGCATCGGCGTTGGGTCTGGTGCCGGTTCGCGAACTCATTCAGATGCGCCGCTCGCTGCACGGCGTTACCGCGCCAGCCGTGCCCGAGGGGGTGCGCATCCGGACCTATGCCGGGGCCGCCGACGACGCCGAACTGCTGCGGGTCAACAACGCCGCATTCGCCGCGCACCCCGAACAGGGCGGCTGGACCGCGACTGATCAGGCCGAGCGACGCGCCGAACCGTGGTTCGACCCGCAGGGGCTGTTCCTGGCCGTCGACGAGAAGACGAACACCTTGCTCGGCTTTCATTGGACGAAAGTGCATTCCGACGAGCCCGGCCTGGGCGAGGTCTATGTCGTCGGCGTCGATCCCTCGGCGCAGGGCAGCGGCCTGGGTGGCCTGCTGACGTCCGTAGGGGTCGCATTCCTGGCGCGCCGACTGGCCGACGCCGCCGAGCCCACGGTGATGCTCTACGTCGAGTCGGACAACACCGCCGCGCTGCGTACCTACCGGCGGCTGGGATTCACCCAGCACAGCGTCGACACCGCCTATGCGGCGGCCACACCAGGCCCGACCAGCGACGGCTGAGCTGTTCACTCCGCGTTCACGCGGCAGGTGGTCGCCGTCCACGCCCAACGCATACTTTCCGGGTAGCTCGGCAACTGCGGCCGGGACAGTAAGTCGCGGCCACAATCCTTGAGAAAGTGAGATCAGTGAAGCTCGACCCGGGGAGCAGGGCCCTGGTGGCCGCGGTGTCGACGGCAATGATCGCGGGCCTTATGTTGACCGGCTGCGGTAGCGATAAAAACCTTCACGGGATGTCGGCACCGACCGGACCGGTGTACTGCGGCGGTAAGAGCGCCCTGACCGCTGAGGGCTCGACGGCACAGCAAAACGCGGTCGCGCAGTTCAACATGGACTGGGCTACGCTGTGTCCCGGTAAGCAGTTGGCGTATAACCCGACCGGGTCGGGTGCCGGACGTGACCAGTTCATCGCCGCGCATGTGGATTTCGCCGGCTCAGATTCACCGCTGAGTCACGACCAGGTCGATCCGGCCGCGAAGCGCTGCGAGGGAAACCCCGCCTGGAATCTGCCGATGGTGTTCGAGCCGGTTGCGATTGCCTACCATCTGGACGGTGTCAAGCAGCTGGCTGTCAGTGCTGATGTGCTGGCCAAGATCTTCAGCGGCTGGATCACCAATTGGAACGATCCGGCGATCGCCAAACTCAATCCCGGAGTGGGGCTGCCCGACACCAGGATTTCGCCGATCTACCGGTCGGACTCCTCGGGTACCACCGATAACTTTCAGAAGTATCTGGTCGCGGCCGCACCGAATAGTTGGACCAGGGGCACCGGCAGCGAGTTCCTGGGGGGCGTGGGTGAGGGCGCGCAGAAGTCCGCCGGCGTCATCCAGGCCGTGCAGTCGACGTTCGGCGCCATCGGTTACGTCGAAAAGGGTTTCGCCGATCAAAGCGGTGTGCCGTACGCGCGGATCAACGACGGCGGCGGCGCGGTGCAGCTCACCGACGACGCCGCTCGCAAGGCCATCGACAACGCGACCTTCGCAGGCGTGGGCAACGACTTGAAACTGAACCTGAAATCGCTGTACAGCACCAAAGCGCCCGGTGCTTACCCGCTGGTGCTCGCCACCTACGAAATCGTCTGCTCCAAGGGCTACGACCCCGCCACCACCGACGCGATCAAGTCGCTCTTCACCGTGGCCGCGAACAACGCGCAAAGTGGTCTCTCGGCCGAGGGTTATGTTCCGTTGCCGGATAAGTTCAAACAGCGCTTGATCGCCGCGATTAACGCAATCCAATGAGCAAACTGATTGACTTCTGGCTCAGAGCCGTTGATTGATGGGAACGCCGTGACGACACCAGATCCAGCCGATGCCGGTTCGGGTGAGGTCGTCGATGCGCCTTCCCTGCGGTCGCCGGCGGCGCCCGCCCTGCGCTGGGGCAGCCGGAAACCTGGTCTTGGTGACCGGCTGTTTCGCGGCCTGTCCGAGGGCTCCGGTGTCCTGATCGTTGTTTTGATCGCCGCAATCGGAGTGTTTCTGCTCATCCGTGCGATCCCGGCCCTGGCGCGCGACCAAGAGAATTTCTTCACCTACGGCGGCAACTGGGTCACCACCAATACCTCGGCGATGCATTTCGGCATCTTCGACATGCTGCAGGTGACGGTGTTCGTGGCATTGTTCGCTCTGATCCTGGCGATGCCGGTTGCCCTGGGCATCGCGATATTCCTTACCCAATACTCACCGCGCCGGGTGGCCGGGCCGCTGGCCTATATGGTCGACCTGCTGGCCGCGGTCCCGTCGATCATCTACGGGGTCTGGGGCCTGTATGTGTTGGCACCTCGGTTGCGACCGACCGCGACCTGGCTCAATGAACACCTGGGCTGGCTGTTTTTGTTCGCGACGGGCAACGTCTCGGTTTCCGGTGGCGGCACCATCTTCACCGCCGGGGTGGTCCTGGCGGTGATGATCCTGCCGATCATCACCGCGGTCACCCGCGAGGTGTTCATCAAAACGCCGCACGGCCACATCGAGGCCGCGCTGGCGCTCGGAGCCACCCGCTGGGAGGTGGTCAAGACCGCGGTGTTGCCGTTCGGACGCTCCGGCTACATCAGCGGCGCCATGTTGGGTCTGGGCCGTGCGCTGGGCGAGACCGTCGCACTTCTGATCATCCTGCGCGGCACCCAGGTGGCGTTCGGCTGGTCTTTGTTCGACGGCGGTTACACCTTCGCGACCAAGATCGCCGCTACCGCAGCGGAATTCAACGACCACTACAAAGCCGGCGCCTATATCGCTGCAGGGCTGGTGCTTTTCCTGCTCACCTTCGTGGTCAATGCGCTGGCTCGCGCCGCGGTCGCGGGCAAGGACACCCAGTGACCTCGATTCTGGACCGCCCACTCAAGGCGCGGACGTTCACCGTCGTCAGCCTGCGCCGACGGCTGGCCAATGCGATCGCCACCGTGCTGGTGATGCTGTCGGTGGTGGTGGCCCTGCTACCGCTGGTGTGGGTGCTCTATTCGGTTGTGGCCAAAGGCTTGAGCGCCGTCAGATCAAGCGTGTGGTGGACGCATTCCCAAGCCGAAATGACCGCGTTTCTACCCGGAGGCGGCGCCTACCACGCCATCGTCGGCACGGTCCTGCAGGGCGTGGTATGCGCGATCATCTCCGTACCGATCGGCATTTTCGTCGCCATCTATCTGGTCGAATACGGCGGCGACACCCCGCTGGCCAAGCTGACCACGTTCATGGTCGACATCCTCACCGGGGTTCCGTCGATCGTGGCGGCGCTGTTCATCTATGCACTGTGCATCGCCACGCTGGGCTTCCCCCGGTCCGGTTTCGCGGTGTCGCTGGCGTTGGTGCTGCTGATGCTTCCGGTGATCGTGCGCGCGACCGAGGAGATGCTCCGGATCGTGCCGGACGACCTGCGCGAGGCCAGTTTTGCGCTGGGCGTGCCGAAGTGGAGGACGATCGCCAGAATCGTGCTTCCAGCCGGGTTGTCCGGCATCATCACCGGCGTCATGTTGGCACTGGCCAGGGTAATGGGGGAGACCGCCCCATTGCTGATCTTGGTGGGTTATGCGCAGGCGATGAACTTCGACATGTTCGCCGGCTTCATGGGCTCGCTGCCCGGCATGATGTACGACCAGACGTCGGCCGGTGCGGGTGCCAACCCGATTCCGACCGATCGGCTGTGGGGCGCTGCCCTCACGCTGATTTTGCTGATCGCAGTTATTAATGTGGGCGCCAGAGTGGCTGTGAAAGTCTTCGCGGCCGGAACGCTAGGCAGGAGTTACAGTGGCTAAGCGGTTAGACCTCAAGGAAGTCAACATCTATTACGGCTCGTTTCTGGCCGTCGCTGACGTTTCGCTATCGGTTCTGCCCCGCAGCGTGACGGCGTTCATCGGCCCGTCGGGCTGCGGCAAGACGACCGTGCTGCGGATCCTGAACCGGATGCACGAAGTCGTCCCGGGTGCCCGCATGCAGGGCAGCGTGCTGCTCGACGGCGACGACATCTACGGCTCGGGAATCGATCCGGTAGGTGTGCGTCGTGCGATCGGAATGGTCTTCCAGCGACCGAATCCGTTCCCCACCATGTCAATTCGCGACAACGTGGTGGCCGGGTTGAAGCTGCAGGGCGTGCGCAGCCGAAAACTGTTGGACGACACCGCCGAACACGCCCTGCGCGGCGCCAACTTGTGGGACGAGGTCAAGGACCGGTTGGACAGGCCGGGTGCTGGTTTGTCCGGCGGTCAGCAGCAGCGGCTCTGCATCGCGCGCGCCATCGCCGTGCAACCCGATGTGCTGCTGATGGACGAGCCGTGCTCGGCGTTGGACCCGATTTCGACGATGGCGATCGAGGATCTGATCGCCGAGCTGAAGCAGGAGTACACCATCGTCATCGTCACCCATAACATGCAGCAGGCGGCGCGGGTCAGCGACCACACTGCGTTCTTCAACCTGGAGGCTGTTGGAAAGCCGGGCCGGTTGGTCGAGATCGACGGCACCGAAAAGATCTTCTCCAACCCGACCCAGAAGGCCACCGAAGACTACATCTCCGGCCGCTTCGGCTAGTGCGAGTGTGAGACGGCGTCGTCGTCGGGAAACTGGCCGGTCGCCTGGAAAATGACCCGGCGGGCCACCTCGACGGCGTGATCGGCGAACCTCTCATAGAACCGGCCCAGCAATGTCACGTCGACTGCCGAGGCGACCCCGTGCTTCCACTCGCGGTCCATCAATACGGTGAACAGGTGGCGGTGCAGGTCGTCCATCGCGTCGTCTTCTTCGCGGATGCGCGCCGCCTTTTCCGGGTCCCGGGACTGCAGCACTTCCTGCGCGCTGTTACCCAATTCCACAGCCACCCTGCCCATCTCGGCGAAGTACCCGTTGACCTCTTCGGGTAGCGCGTGCTGTGGGTGACGCCGGCGGGCAATCTTGGCGACGTGCAGTGCGAGCGCACCCATCCGGTCGATGTCGGCGACCATTTGGATTGCGCTCACGATCGACCGAAGGTCGCCGGCGACGGGTGCTTGCAAGGCGAGCAGTATAAAGGCGCTCTCCTCGGCCTGGGTGCTCAGCTCTGCGATCTTCTCGTGGTCGGAGATGACCTGCTCGGCCAGTACCAGGTCTGCCTGCAACAGTGCCTGAGTTGCCCGTTCCATCGCGACACCGGCCAGCCCGCACATTTCTCCAAGCTGTTCGGAGAGCTCAGACAGCTGTTCGTGGTAGGCGGTACGCATATTGCCAAGCCTACGTTCTCGGTCGGGGGACCGGCATGAACCCGCATGAAGTGGGGTATGAACTCGCGGTGAATGCCGGTTTGCATTCAAATCTTCGATCGCGTTAGCGGCTATTCACAGGAGGTGTCGGCGGCGTTGGTCACCGACAGATCGTCCGGAAGTTTGGTTGGTGTACTGGTGGTGTTGCGCTCGACCTGCAGGCTGACCGATGAGCCGCTGGGCGGCGGAGCGCTGAACGAGGAGAAGTCCGACCCGAGAACCACCTGCACCACTTTGCCAATTCCGGTGACCCGCTGGACCTTTGGGTTCCTCAGAGTCGCCGCGACCGTGGCGGCAGCCTGTTCATTGCCGGCAGAGAAGAACACTGTCGTGGACTTGAGCGGGTCCGGGTAGTCGTCCGGGGTCTTCGTCTTGAAGCCCTGGCGCTTCAGCTGTGAGCTGGCGGTGGTGGCCAGCCCTGACTTGGCGGTCGAGTTGGACACCTGCACGGTGACATTCTGTGGTGCCGTCGTCAATGCCTGAACCTGCTCGGGATGCGGCTCTGGCGACGGACTGGACTTGGTTTGTGGTGCTTTGCTGGTGAGCGCCTTTGTCGGCGGGCTCGACGTCGCATTCAGGTCGTTTTCTCCCGGCAGCGGATCGTCGTTGATGATGGCATCGAAAAGCGCCCGCATGTCGGAGGTCCGCGGCGGCTCGTCGCCGTTTTCGTCGGTGATGCCGGTCGGTACGGTCACGAACGAGACATGCCCGGCGCTCATTCCCTGCACCGACTGGCCGAGCTGGACGAGGTCCTTGGTCTTGACGTTGTCGACGTAGCTGTTCTTGATGAAGGTATTGACGACGTTGTTGAGCTTGTTCAGCGAAAAGAAGGTGTCCTGGGAGATCAGCGAGCGCAGCAGCGACGACAGGAACAGCTGCTGGCGTTTGATGCGTCCGTAGTCGCCGTTGTTCTCGGTGTTGACGTTGCGGGCTCGCACGTAGTTCAGCGCGGTTTTCGAGTCGATCCGTTGACGTCCGGCGTGGGCCAGCACCGTGCCGAGTTCGTAGTCATACAGCGGGGTGGTGCTGCACACGTCGACACCGCCGAGCGCGTCGACCATCTTGGCGAAGCCGACGAAGTCGATCGCGATGAAGCGATTGATGCTCAGCCCGGACAGCTTCTGGATTTCCTTGACCAGACACTTCGGGCCGCCGAACGAGAACGTCGAATTCAATTTCGTCTCGGTGTAGACGTTTCTGGGGCCCCATTTTTTGGTGTCGGAATCGTAGATTGGACCGTACTCGCCGGTGTCGGGGTTCCAGGCCTCGCATTGGATCGGCGTGATCGCCAGGTCGCGCGGAAACGACACTGCGACAACCCGTTTCCGGTTTGCCGGAATGTTGACCAGAATGACGCTGTCCGACCGGGCGCCGCCGGCGTCCTCGGTGTCGCCGGCGCCCATCTCACTGTTCGCCCCGGCCCGGGAGTCCATGCCGACAATCAAGAAGTCCTCGTCGCCGAATTGTGCATTCGGATCGACGATGTCGCGTGACTGAGGGTCCAGAGCGCTGACCGTGTTGAGCCGGTCGTTCTTTGACGCGCTCCACTGCCAAGCCCCGCCGGTCAGCGCCAACGCCGCCGCCGCGATCGCCGCGGCCATCAAGCGGCCGAACAGCATCATCGCGTTGCGTCTGCGACGCGGCTTCCGCTCCAGAATCTCGTCGGCTGGGGGGTGGTCGAGGATTCGCGCCGGTCGCGTCCGCGGCGGTGTTTTCGGCAGCACGGTGGTCTGCTCGACGTCGGCGTCGTATCCGTTGTCCTGCTCGTCGCTGGGCTGATCCGGCTCCGGTTCTGGCGGCTCGGGGTCGGGAACCGCGTGATGGCGGCTTGGCCGGACCGCCGTTGCACCGCCCATCTTGGCGATCAGCTCGGCGACGGTGAGCCCGCCATCGGTATGGCATCCGCGCGGCTCGCCGTCTTCGTCGTCGACGGCAGGCTCGGTTGGCGGCGACGCTGGCGGTGCCGATACCGGGCGCGGGGTCCACCGATGGGCGACGGCGACTCGTTGCCCTCCCTGCGAAGGCGCTGCGAATCGCTCCCACGGCGCGGCGCCACGCATTCCCGTCGTCGCTCCGGCAAGCCCTGCGTTATCGGCGTCGTGGCCGTGAGTGGCTGCATCGGCGCCAGCGTCGCCGTCACTCATGTCCTACACGGCCTCCGAATCTGGATGAGGTGCCCGACCTGTTGTGCGCGTACGTCATTGCAGCGCCGGCGGTGGCAGCGCTGCCGATCCGCACGACCGGTGTGGTCACGTCGTGTTGTAGGGGTCGTGCGGTGGTGATAGCCCGAGCTTCTTAGGGCTTCGCCACTGGTGCGCGACACAACAAGATCCACATCGTACTGAGGAATTTATGAGAACGCGATCTCGGGATCGAGCTCAATGGTCCGGCTTCTCCTCAGGCCGTTCCGGCCTGCATCGTCGCCGGACGCTGACTTCAGCCGCCCGAATGCATGATGTCGGCCCCCGCCGGCACCGTGCAGTCGTCGGGGTCGACTAGCCAGCCCTCCGGCAGGGCCACCCGCGCAGGCGATCCCTGGCGTCCGCGCGGCCCCGTAGCCGCGGTCGGGAATGGCACGCTGGGGTCGAGTTTGTCCAGCAGCATGTCGAGTTCGCCCCGTGTTTTGACCAGCGCCAGAGCCCGTCGCAGCTCGGATCCGGCGGGGAAGCCGTGCAGGTACCAGGCGATGTGCTTGCGGATGTCGCGCATGCCCTTGTCTTCGCCGAAATGCGCGTCGAGCAGCTCGCCGTGCCGGCGGATGATGTTGGCGACCTCGCCGAGATCGGGCGGTGCGGGCGGCGGGCTGCCGGTGAACGCGGCCGAGAGCTCGGCGAACAGCCATGGCCGGCCCAGGCAGCCACGGCCGATGACGACGCCGTCGCACCCGGTGACGGCCATCATGGTCAGCGCATCGCTGGCTTCGAAGATGTCGCCGTTGCCGAGCACCGGGATCGTCCGCACATGCTGCTTGAGCTGGGCGATCTGCTCCCAATCCGCGGTTCCGGAATAACGCTGAGCCGCGGTGCGGGCGTGCAAGGCGACCGCGGCCGCCCCTTCGGACTCCGCGATCCGGCCCGCGTCGAGGTGGGTCGGGTGAGCGTCGTCGATGCCGATCCGGAACTTGACGGTCACCGGGATGTCGGTGCCCTCGGTGGCGCGCACGGCCGCCCCGACGATCTGGCCGAACAGCCGCCGCTTGAACGGCAGCGCCGCCCCACCGCCGCGGCGGGTGACTTTGGGCACCGGGCAGCCGAAATTCATGTCGACGTGATCGGCCAGGCCTTCGTCGGCGACCATTTTGACCGCCGCATAGGTGGTCGCGGGATCGACGGTGTAGAGCTGCAGCGATCGCGGTGATTCGTCGGCGGAGAACGACGTCATGTGCATCGTGACGGGATGCCGCTCAACAAGGGCACGCGCCGTCACCATCTCGCACACGTAGAGGCCGCTGACCGTTCCGACGCGTTCCTGCTCGAGCTCGCGACACAGAGTGCGGAATGCAACGTTCGTCACACCCGCCATCGGAGCCAACACCACCGGGCTGGCCAGCGCGATGGGACCGATACGCAAGGCTGGTTACCGCCGGCTCAGCGTCAACGTGCCTTCGGTGTGATGCAGCTCCTCGGCGGTGATCTTCTTACCGGTGCGGATTTCCCGCTCGAGCTGGCGCTGCTTGGACAGCTCGAACTTGTCGCAGGCCACCTCGAGCTCCTTGATCAGGACAGCAAGATCGTCGCGCAACCGGGCAGCCTCGCCACTGAAATCGTCGCGCTCGAAGATGCGCCACTTCTTCAACACCGGCATCACGACCTCATCGAGGTGGATGCGCGGGTCGTAGACGCCGCCGACTGCGATCATCACTGCTTTGCGGCGAAACTCCGGCACCGAGAATCCGGGCATCTTGAAGTTGCGCAGCACCCGGTGCAACGCATGCATCGCCTTGTTCGGCGCGATCTCCAGGCCGGCTTCGGTGACATCGCGGTAGAAGATCATGTGCAGATTCTCGTCCTGCGAGATCTTGGCCAGCAGTTGATCGGCGATCGGCTCGTTGCAGGCCTTGCCGGTGTTGCGGTGTGAGACGCGGGTGGCCAGTTCCTGGAATGTGACGTACACGATCGAGTCGAACAGGTTCTCGGACAACAGGTCGCCCTGCTGGTTCTGGCCGGGGCTGAAACCCCTATTCACCACCTCCATACGCAACTTCTCCAACTCGATCGGATCGACGGCGCGGGTCACCAGCAGGTAGTCGCGTAGCGCAATCCCGTGCCGGTTCTCCTCGGCGGTCCAGCGGTTGACCCACTGACCCCACGCGCCGTCCATGCCGAAGCTCATCGCGATCTCGCGGTGATAGGAGGGCAGGTTGTCCTCGGTCATCAGGTTCTGCACCATGGCGACCTGCGCGACGTCGGACAGCACGGACTGCCCGGGCTCCCAGTCCTGTCCCCCGAGTGCATAGAAGTTCTTGCCGTCCGACCATGGGATGTAGTCGTGCGGATTCCAGGGCTTGTGCACGCTCAGATGCCGATTCATGTACTTCTCGACAACCGGTTCGAGTTCACGCAACAGGTCCAGGTCTTGCGGATCCGGCACAACGCCTCCCAGTTATCTGTGTCGGTCGGTTTCAGCAATATATCTGTGTATGCCGGTGACATTCAAGTTCCGACCCGGCGACAATAGTTCGTGTCGGGCCGCTAGTGTGTCGAGGCCCTGCTGAGCAGCATGTCTACGCAGTAGTCGATGAATTGCTCACGGCTGGCCGCCAGCCGCCCGTCCAGGTAGGCGGTGAACAGGGCGGTCAGGCCGCCGATCAAGCTGGTGGCGATCATCTTCTGCCGGACCGGGTCGCCGATTTGGGTCAGCTTGCGTTGTAGCAGCTCGATGAAGCTGGGCATCCACTCCGCGCCGGACCTAACCAGAACCGGCTCCACCGCCGGGGCCAGCAGCAGCACCCGGCCGCGGACCGGGTCGTCGACCATC
>NZ_DATFZD010000028.1:0-3347 GCF_035314665.1 Mycobacterium sp.
CGACGCTGGGGCTGGTGCTTGGCGTGCTGGCCGCTCTGGTCGGGTTGTCACGCGTCGCGACCGGGGCGCACTATCCCAGCGACGTGCTGGCAGGCTTCGGTATCGGCGCGTCGATCGCCGTGTTGGGCGGGCGCCTAATCCCCCCGATCGTCGACTACCATCTGCCGAGCGCCGACCCGCTGCGCATCGATACGCCGCCGCGGCCGGACGGTGCGGGCGTGGTCGTGGTGGTCAACCCCGCTGCGGGCAGCGGGACCGGCGATCGGGTGATCGCTCAGGTTCGCCGGGAACTGCCCAAAGCCGAAATCATTGAACTGACCGCCACCGACGACATCGGAGCGGTGCTGCATGCGGCGGCTGAGCGGGCTGACGTGTTGGGCATCGGTGGGGGCGACGGAACCGTCGCGTGTGCGGCTGCTGCAGCGGTGGACACCGGATGTGCGCTGGCAGTTTTCCCGGCCGGCACGTTCAACCACTTCGCCAAGGACATCGGCTGCGAGCACGTGGCCAAGACCATCCGCGCGATACGGGAGGGCAGCGTCTACTGCGTCGATCTGATGTGCTTCAACAACACTCGAATGATCATCAACACCTCGAGCATCGGCGCCTACCCCACTTTTGTGCGCACCCGCGAACGGCTGGAACACAAGATCGGCAAGCCGCCGGCGGCGGCCTACGCAATGCTGCATACCTTGCGCCATGAAGAGCCGGTGCGTATCCGCTACGACAACAAGACCATTCAGACATCGCTGTTCTTCCTGGGCAACTCCACCTACCAGCCGTCCGGATTCGCACCGGCGCAACGCAATCGGATCGATGACGGGCTGATAGACGTGCGAATCCTGGAAACCGGACGCCCGTTCAGCAAGACCCGCGTCATGACGGCGCTAATGGCCGGACGGCTGGTACGCAGCCGGCTGTATCACGAGCAGCATGTGCCGCAGTTCAGCTTCAGCTGCGTCGACGGGCCGACCGCCATTGCATTTGATGGCGAGGTGGATGGACAGCATGAACATGCAAGCTTCAGCATCCGGTACCGAGTCCTTCCGGTGTTTTGCCCCCAGCCGCGACGCTAACGATGACTTTGGACCCTACGCCGACCGCGTGAGAGAGACGATGACGCAAGCCCTAGAAAGCTATTCAGGAGAGAAATGGCATGCCCGATCCCGCTGAGCGTATCCGCCACACACTTATTGAACGAATCCGCCAGATAATCGACGAACATCGCGCGAGCGGTGACGGTGACGATGCCGAGGTTACCTGTAGTTGTGGAACGCAAGGATTGTCCGATTATCCTCGTCATCTCGCCGAGCAGATCATCGACGGGTTGGACCTCAAGGCGGAAGCTACCGACCATGTCAAAAATCAGATCCGCTATGCAACCGCATGGTTCGACTGGGAGCTAACCGAGCTAGAGGGCGCTCAAGGCTAGGCCAGTGTCGTCGGCACGTGAAAACTGACAGGGGACAGGCTTCGTCACCGTTGGCTGAGCTCGTGTAGCGCGGATTGGGCGGCGTTGGCACCGCAACATGCCATGAGCGCCCGGGCCCGGCGGGGTGGGCCGCGGAACAAATGTACATGCCTGGAAAGCCAACTCTGCACGGCGACAGCGTGATTCGTGGCCCAAAAGTGAGTTGACGGATGTCCTTCGAACGGATCATGATGTCGCAACCGACGTAATTTGCGTTCTACGATGCCATTTGGGTGGTGGTCCGGGTGGTGTGGCTCACGATGCGGTCACGGAATCCCGGCGCAAACCGCTCGATCTGGGCGATGATCACCGCGGTGGCGTCGCCGCTGTAGCCGTTTGGCACATGGGCATAGGTCCACACCGGATCGACGGATTTCCCTTCTCGGGTTGCTTCTTCGCAATGGCGGTTATCAACGACCCGGGTGTCGCTGGTAAGTGGCGCACCGAGCAGGCGGTATCACGCGCGGCGAGCGTCGAAAAGCAACACTGCGCCGTCTATTCCTCTGAGATGACGCGCTTCGGCCAAGGACCACTCGACGCCGGGTGTATCGCCGATCGCCTCACGCGCGGATTCGGTTACTCGCACGGTGCCGCCGGGTGCAACGCTGGTGACTCTACTGGCCACATTTACCGGGCTGCCGAACCAGTCCCCTGCACGGCCGACTGCACGGCCGAAGGCAAATCCCACCCGTAGTGGCGGGAAGTCATCCGCAGCCGCGGCCTCAACTAGCTCCAGGACCGTCGTCAGCAGATTCCGGGGTTCGGCGCAGACCAGCATCACCGCGTCACCGATCGTCTTGACGAACTGGACGGGACTTGTCACGACATCATGGGCAAGATCACTGAACCGTGCGGCGATTACGCCCAGATCTTCCGGCAGCAGTTCTTCCCCGAGCCGCGTGAATCCGACTAGATCGGCGAATGCGACGGCGACTTCCCGTGCACCCGGCACCGTGCCGGCCGCACGCTCTGCCTCGTTCACCGCCTCGGTCTCAAACGAACGCCGCAAGACCACCCTCAACAGATCGTCGACCATCGGCCCAAGAAGAGGCTCGGCTTCTTCGGTCAGCCTTTCGATTGCCTGGGCAAGCTCACGCTCGGTGGCACCCGGATGCAGCGATGCCTGTAAGGCCGCTTGGCGCATGGCCACTGCCGCGCCAGTCAGGCCATCCACCAGGAGTCGCACGATCAAGACGACCTGCGCCGGGTCCAGGCCGAAATCGACCAGACGTGCAGCGTGTACTACCGATTCGGCATCCGCCCGTGACTGCAGAGGCGCATCAGGGTTCTCAACACGCACCAGACCAGCTGCGCGGTGCAGTCGTTGCAACAGTTCGAGGCCGACGCCACTCGAATCGGCAAGTTCCCGCGTCGTCACCGACGTCCCGTCATCGCCGAGAGCGCAATTGGCGGGCAACAGTATCGGGCTGAACGCATTGCGGATCTGGTTGACGTCGAAGCCCCGAGCGAGCAACCAGGCAATGAGCTCAGCACGTTCCTCGCGCGCCTGCCCTTGCAGATCCGCCAGCAGCCCTCGTGCCTCGATATCCCGCGCGTCCGTCTCTGCCGCCACGGCGCCAACGTACTCCGTGTTGCTCACCTCATCGGAGATAACCAACATCACCAGCGGTGAGTTGGACCGCTATCCGAGTGGTCCCGCGGAAGTGATCGATTCTTCGCGCATTGTTCGATGCCCTCAACCTGTATTTCCGGACCGCGCGGGATGAAGCGTGAGCCCTGGGCCACACCCGTCGCCGAACTGGTCAACGACACAAATCCAACGGCGCCGCCAACTCATCAGCGCCCCGACTAGTGGTCCGTTCACGGTGTCATGCCTCCTTGAGCAGTACGGGTGATGACTCATCCTGTCGATCCC
>NZ_DATFZD010000029.1:0-4334 GCF_035314665.1 Mycobacterium sp.
GCTCACGCAGGATTTCGGCATCCGACAGGTAGCTTGACGCCAGCGCGCGGCTAACCCGCAGGGCCGCTGCCAGTTCCGCGACGATCGCGTCCCACAGATCGGCGACCCACTCCGCGCGGTCGCCATACTGGCGACTCCGCAAGGCCAGCAGGTCGGCGATCGTGTTCAGCCGCCGCGCCGTGGCCTGTGCTTCACTGCGCGCCGCCGCGCACGCCTGCTCGAGCAGCGCAGCCGACTCGCCCGTGGTCGACAACTCCATTGACTCGAACATACGTTCGATTATAGCAGCGGCTCCGGACAACCACAGGGTCGTCAGTTCCGTTGGCTCAGCCATTCTTTGCCGATACGTCGCAGCCGCTGAGCCACCACGGAAAAAACTAGAACGTGTTTCAGAAATAAGGTTCCGGGACGGCGGCCGCCTTGTTACGGTGACGCGCGTGATCCTGGACAGATTCCGACTCGACGACAAGGTCGCCGTCGTCACCGGTGGCGGACGCGGCCTCGGCGCGGCCATCGCCGTGGCATTCGCGGAGGTCGGCGCCGACGTCGTCATCGCCTCGCGCACCCAATCCGAACTCGAGGCCGTCGCCGAAAAGGTCCGCGCCGCAGGGCGCCGCGCCCACGTCGTCGCGGCGGACTTGGCCCAGCCCGAAGTGACCGCGGAGCTGGCCGGCAAGGCGGTCGAAGCCTTCGGACGGCTGGACATCGTCGTCAACAACGTCGGCGGCACCATGCCCAACGCGCTGTTGAGTACCTCGACGAAGGACCTCAAAGCCGCGTTCACCTTCAACGTCGCCACCGCGCACGCGTTGACCACCGCCGCGGCGCCGCTGATGCTCGAACACTCCGGCGGCGGCAGCATCATCAACATCACCTCGACGATGGGACGGGTGGCCGGCCGCGGTTTCGCCGCCTACGGCACCGCCAAGGCCGCACTCGCCCACTACACCCGGCTGGCCGCGCTGGACCTGTGCCCGCGGATTCGGGTGAACGCGATCGCGCCGGGTTCGATCGCCACCTCCGCGCTGGACATCGTCGCCTCCAACGACGAGCTACGCGAGCCGATGGAAAAGGTAACGCCAATGCGCCGTCTCGGCGAGCCCGAGGAAATCGCCGCCGCAGCAGTGTATTTGGCTTCGCCCGCCGGCGCCTACCTGACCGGCAAGGTGATCGAGGTCGACGGCGGCATCACCTTTCCCAACCTCGACCTCCCGATCCCGGACCTGTGAGCGGAACTATGAGCAAGGCCATTCGAGTCGTCCAGATTGGCACCGGCAATGTCGGTGTCCACGCGCTGAGAGCACTGATCGGCAACCCGGAATTCGAGCTCACCGGGGTGTGGGTGTCTTCGGAATCGAAAGCGGGTAAAGACGCCGGAGAGCTTGCCGGACTGAAGGATTCGACCGGCATCATCGCGACCACGGACTTGGACGCGGTATTGGCCACCAAGCCGCAGTGCGCGGTCTACACCGCGATGGCCGACAACCGGTTGCCCGACGCTCTCGACGATTACCGGCGCATCCTGGCCGCCGGGGTGAACGTCGTCGGCAGCAGTGCGGTCTTTTTGCAATACCCGTGGCAGGTGCTTCCGCAGGAGATGCTCAGCCCGATCGAAGATGCTGCGCGGGAAGGTAATTCGAGCCTGTTCGTCAACGGCATCGATCCCGGATTCGCCAACGATCTGCTGCCGCTGGCGCTGGCGGGCACCTGCCAGCACATCGAGCAGATCCGTTGCATGGAGATCGTCGACTACGCCACCTACGACAGCGCAACGGTCATGTTCGACGTGATGGGATTCGGCAAACCGATCGACGAGATTCCGATGCTGCTGCAGCCCGGTGTGTTGAGCCTGGCGTGGGGATCGGTGGTGCGGCAGCTCGCCGCCGGGCTGGGTCTCGAGCTCGACGCGGTCGAAGAGATGTACGTGCGCGAGCCGGCACCCGAGGACTTCGATATCGCCTCCGGGCATATCCCCAAGGGCAGCGCCGCGGCGCTGCGTTTCGAGGTGCTCGGTTTGGTGGACGGCGATCCCGTCGTCATCCTGGAACACGTCACCCGTCTGCGTGACGACCTTTGCCCGGACTGGCCGCAGCCCGCCCAGCCCGGTGGCTCCTACCGCATCGAGATCACCGGCGAGCCGTCGTATGGCGTCGACGTCTGCTTGAGCAGCCCCAACGGCGACCACAATCACGCCGGGCTGGTAGCCACCGCGATGCGCGTCGTCAACGCCATCCCCGCCGTGGTGGCCGCCCCGCCCGGAATCCGCACCACGCTGGACCTGCCGCTGGTCACCGGGCGCGGCCTCTACGCCGCGGGCTGAAGGTTTCGGCTAACCTAACTTTCTTATTCGCCCAATGAAAGTGAGTTAGGTGACGGAGGAGAGCCGCGCCCGGCTCAAGACGGGCTGGTATCTACTCGGCCCCGCATTCGTCGCAGCGATCGCCTACGTCGACCCCGGCAACGTGGCCGCCAACGTCAGCGCCGGCGCGGAGTTCGGCTTCCTACTGCTGTGGGTCGTCGTCATCGCGAACGCGATGGCCGGCCTGGTGCAATACCTCTCGGCGAAGCTCGGGCTGGTGACCGGGCGCTCACTGCCGGAAGCGGTCGGAGCGCAACTGAGCCGACGGGCCCGGCTGGCGTATTGGGCACAGGCCGAGATCGTCGCGATGGCCACCGACGTCGCCGAGGTGATCGGCGGGGCGATCGCTCTGCGCATCCTGTTCCACCTGCCGCTGCTGATCGGCGGAGCGATCACCGGGGCGGTGTCGCTGCTGCTCCTGCGAGTACAGGACCAACGCGGTCAGCGGATCTTCGAACGCGTCATCACCGGATTGCTGGTGGTGATCGCCATCGGCTTCACGGCCAGTTTCTTCGTCGCAACACCGCCGCCCGGTGCCGTGATCGGCGGGCTGGTGCCGCGATTCCATGGGAAGGAAAGCCTGCTGCTGGCCGCCGCGATCCTGGGTGCGACGGTCATGCCGCACGCGGTGTATCTGCATTCCGGGATGGCCCGCGACCGGCACGGCCATCCCGATCCCGGCCCGGACCGGCGACGGCTACTGCGCGTCACCCGGTTGGACGTCGGGCTGGCGATGGTGCTGGCCGGAGGGGTGAACGCGGCCATGCTGCTGATCGCTGCGCTCAACATGCGCGAGCGCGGCGGCACCGGTTCCATCGAGGGGGCTTACACCGCGGTGCACGACACCGTGAACCCGACGATCGCGGTGTTCTTCGCGATCGGATTGCTGGTGTCGGGTTTGGCGTCGGCATCGGTGGGCGCATACGCCGGCGGGATGATCATGCAGGGATTGCTCTACTGGTCGGTCCCGATGCTGCTACGTCGGCTGGTGACGCTGACGCCCGCGCTGCTGATTCTGGCGCTGGGCTACGACCCGACCCGAACGCTGGTGCTCTCCCAGGTCGTGCTGTCGTTCGGCATTCCGTTCGCGCTGCTTCCGTTGGTTCGGTTGACCAGCGACCGCGCACTCATGGGAAGCGACGCCAATCACCGCATCACGACCGCGATCGGTTGGGTGGTGGGTGTGATGATCAGCCTGCTCAATGCGGTGCTGATCTGCCTAACCGTGTCGGACTAACCCGCAACACGCTCCTACCATCGTAAACGAGACTTTTAGCGACTATCAGCCGGGATGCACCTCCCCCGACTAAATGAAAATGATCTGACCTACAAGCGTAAAGTTATAACTGACGCGGTATAGGGTAGCCTTGTTATTTCTTACAGCAACATCTACATCGATGCCGTCAAATACTCTATCAACGTTAACTGGCTCGCCGCTGGCATAATTCTGGGTGTGCAGAAAGGGCGACGGTCGCCAAACGTCCACCGCGAATCCCACATCGGTTGAGCCGTTGTCGAAGGTGGAGCTGACGGCGGCGAATGGTACCCAACCGTTCGCGTCGAGATTGAACGCAGGTAGGACATGCCCCGTGGCCGTTGGTACGGGAATCGAATATTGGTTGATCGCAAACTGCAACGGATAATTATAATCGGGTAGGATTGTTCTAGTTTCGCGAGTCCAATCATTGGCATTCGTGCCCTGTAAATTCAGAATGCCGACCCCACTGAGCACAAGGATCCATTTTTGGTCGCTGATGCTGCGAGGCGGAGACTCGTTCACCGCGACGGCCGATGGCATAATGAGCCAGTTCTCTCCCGCCAATGGACGGATCAAAACACCCACAAGTTCTCCCTTTCCGAGGTTTACGTTTTTCGAATCGCACTCCCTGGGCGCGATCAAGTCAAGAGTGCGGTCCGACCAGCGGACCGACGTAGCCAGGGTTACAGAACGGGTTGAGACCGAGCCGCATACGTC
>NZ_DATFZD010000030.1:0-2706 GCF_035314665.1 Mycobacterium sp.
GTGGTCCGGACCCGTTTGCCGCGGCGAACGCCGGCGATGCCGGCGGCCCGCATATGCCGGGCGACCTGATCACGTCCGACGTCGTGGCCAGCACGGCGGGCTGCTTTCCACAGCTTGCGGGCGCCGTAGACGCGATAGTTGTCTTCCCAGATCTGGCGCAGCGCCGGCCCCAAGACGGCGTCGCGGCAAGCTCGCACAGAGGGCGGACGCGCCTTGCTTGCGTAGTAGCTGCTCGGGGCCACCTGCACGCCTCCTGATCGCAGGACAGTGCAGATGGGCTCGACCCCGAACTCGTCACGGTTAACGTCGATGAAGGCGACTACTTCTTGTGTTGGCGGTCGGTGAAAGTCGGCCCGGGACGCGGTGACAACTGTTGGGGTTGTTCCGTTTTCCCGGGCCGCTTCCCGAACCCGGCGTGCACCTTTCAATGCACCGGGCTCTCCACAAGACCCGATCAGGCTGCTGTGCTGGTGTCCTCATCGTTCTCCGGCCAGGGCGAGGGGATGACCGCACCGCGGTAGCGGTAGCGGGTGGTGCCGATCTTCTCCAGATCGATCAGCACCCGTTCCTCGGTGGCTGGCCACCAGCCGCCGCCGCAATAACGACGGCGAAGCTGCTTCCAGGTCGCCTTGCGGTGTTTACGGCGCATCCACCGCCATACCGTCTGCCACGTGTAGTGACTGAGGTAGGAGAAGGTCGCCGAGGACACCCCGGCCCGGAAATAGCCCGCCCAGCCTGCCAGCGTCGAATTGATTCGGCGCAGCAGGTCATCGAGCGACTGGTTCGGTTCGACTGTTCGACGCAACGTCTTGAGCTTCCGTTTGACCGCCAACACGGCCGTGGTAGACGGATGAACATAGACGTAACTGTTGCTGGTGCCCCGTTTGCGGCGGCGCTGGATGTGCCACCCGAGGAAGTCCAGCCCCTCGTCGATGTGGGTGATCAGGGTCTTGTCCGGTGACAGACGCAACCCCATCGTCGCCAGCACGACGACGATGCCCTCCCGTAGTGCATCGGCGTGGGCTCTGGTGCCCCGCACCATCAGACACCAGTCGTCGGCGTAGCGGACGAGCCGAAAGTTCGGCTGCCCGTGGCGAAGTCGTTTGGCACGCTCGTTGATACCGGTGGCCGGGCCACCCGGCATCCCGGCGATGTGTTCATCGAGCACCGACAACGCCACGTTGGCCAACAACGGTGAGAGGATCCCACCCTGCGGAGTTCCCGCGGTGCTGTCTTCCAGCAGACCTGCCTCCGTGAGGATGCCCGCCTTCAGGAACGCCTTCACCAAACCCAGCACCCGGTTGTCCCCGACGCGCCGACACACCCGCCCCATCAGAGCGGTGTGGTCGATCTCGTCGAAACAGGCCTTGATGTCGCCCTCGACGACCCAGTCATAACACCTGGGACGCGTCGCGAGGTAACGCACTTCGGCCACCGCGTCATGAGCCCGGCGATTCGGACGGAAACCGTAGGAACACGGCAAGAAATCCGCCTCGAAGATCGGCTCCAACACCAACTTCAACGATGCCTGGACCACCCGATCGGCCACGATCGGAATCCCGAGGCGGCGCAACTTCCCACCTGCCTTCGGGATCATCCGCTCGCGGACCGGCAACGGACGGAAACTGCGGTCCTTGACGCTGGACCGCAAGTCATCGAGGAACGCCTCGACGCCTTGCCCGGCGGCGATGGACGACGCGGTACGCCGATCCACCCCCGCCGTGGCGGCACCCTTGTTTCCGCTCACCCGATCCCAGGCCACCAACAAAAAGGCGGGATCGGCAACGAGGTTGAACAGATCGTCGAACCGGCGATGAGGATCATCGCCAGCCCAACGGTGCAGCTTGGTCTGGATCTTCAGTACCCGTTGCCGCGCTAGCATCAGCGCCAACTCGAGTTCGTCGGTGTTCACCGGCGACATCTATACCCTCCTGATCTTCCAGTTCTCGCACTGCGCGTCTTGCTGGCCCCCTTCGCCCTGTGACCGCCTTTCTCGGTCTCCGCGGCGGGCACGTCACCGCCCGCGACTACTACGAGGCCTCCGCCCCACCCTGATGCGGTTCCTTGACTCCGAACGGCGAGTCTTCTCACCTCGACCCGGCTGGCTGCCCGGGCCGAAATGAACGGTCCCGCAGGATGGTTCCCACGTTCACCAGATCATCGGTTGGTCAGGGAGGTGCCCAGCTCTACTCCGGCAGCATCGCCACGGTTACGCCGCAGGCCTTCACCGTGGCCTCCCCACCGATGGAACTAAACGGCTTCGGAGTCGACCCCACCGTCGGTGAGATCGTGCACTGCAGACCGGCCCATATCCGCCAGGTTGGAGCCGGCTTCGCGGTTACGGAGCTTCCAGCACTGGTTCGCTTGCGCTGCACCTTCTGACCTTGCTCAACGAGCCCGCACCGTCTGGCAGTACCAGCACGGCTCGCCTTCTCGGGGCCGCTTGCCACCGATCACCGTCGTTCCCGGCGATCGGCTGCCCCGACGCTTCATCAGGCCGCTGCGACGGCCCAACAAAGACGGTCTCTCACCACCTCCCGATACATCCAGCGCCTCGTGGCGCACAGCTCCGCCCCGAAGAAACTGGCGGCCCGCTTCAGAATTTCGTTGGCGCGCTTCAGTTCTCGGATCTCCTGCTCAAGCTCCCTGACCCGCTGCGACTCCGCAGTCGACACCCCGGGCGCGTAACCGTCGTCGATGTCGGCC
>NZ_DATFZD010000031.1:0-2668 GCF_035314665.1 Mycobacterium sp.
GATTGCGCTTTAGGCAGATGTCGTAGGTGGTTCCCACGTCGTCGAGCGTGGTGCATTCGAACATGATGTGCTGAATGCCGCTCGGCGGCTGAGGATTCGCGATGAGGGCCAGTGAATGGTGGCGCGGATTGCAGTGCAAGAACGTTACCAGCGTGCCGCCGTCGGGCAGCATCTCGTAGTCGGAGATCCCGAACCCGAGGGTGCGCGCATAGAAGTCGCCGGCGGCCTTCACATCGCCAGTCATGTATAAGGCGACATGGCCCATGCCCAGGCTGCCGGTCAGAAACCCCGACAACGCCCGGGCGGGAGCAAAGCGAGGCATGAAGACCGTCTCGTTGCCGGTCGACAATTCCATCCGGACACCCGTGTAGGGGCACGTGAAGTAGGCCAGTCCCAGCACGTGCCGCTCGGCCAACTCATGCGGCTTACCCGATTCCACCGTGAGACCCTGACTTTCCACCAGGGCGGCGGCGGCGTCCAGCGCACGCTGATCGGCAAGCTCCCAGCCCACATAGGCGACGTTGTCTTGGTCGGCAGCGTGCACCAGCAACCGATGGTGGCGCTCGTCGGCGCGCACATACAGCAGCTGATCATTGCTGTCGCCAACGATCTGCAATCCCAGCACCTCGGTG
The DNA here is from genome assembly GCF_035314665.1 of Mycobacterium sp. Lineage (GTDB taxonomy): Bacteria > Actinomycetota > Actinomycetes > Mycobacteriales > Mycobacteriaceae > Mycobacterium. The sequence goes on from NZ_DATFZD010000031.1 coordinate 633, forward strand.
ACGTAGCCCCGCCAGGCGTCAAGGTCGGTGGCGTCCGCACCCACGTAAGCCAGCTTGGAAACGGTCATGGCTAGATTCCTATCTCTCGTTGATGGCCGGCCTATCTGGCAGCCGTAACCCCGTGACGAAGTCCCTTATCGCGGCCCCGATCTCGTGGGGGCTGTCCTCCTGCACCGTGTGCACGCCCTTGACGGTGACCTCGGTCTGGTTGGGCCAGCTGCGTACCATGTTGCGCGTTGTGCCGCGTACGAGCGTGCCGGGCTCGGCGTTGATGAAGAGCTTGGGAATGTCGATTTCGGCAAGCCACCGAGCGTTCTCGTTCACCAACTCCACGACGTCGGCGGGTTCGCCGTCGATTGGCAGGCTGCGTGGCCACGACAGCAGCGCCCGCCGATCCTCACCGGCATGCAGGTAGGGCTGCCGGTAGTGGTCCATCTCTTCGTCTGTCAGCGGCCGCATCACCGCCCCCGGCAATCGCTCCTCGATGAAGATGTTGTCGTCAAGTACTAGGGCGTGTCTCCCGATTCAGTGGCACCCACGCGGGCGTGAATGATTGCACAGGCCAGTAGGACGCCGCCGAGGTAGGTCAGGGCGTATTTGTCGTAGCGGGTCGCGACGCCGCGCCACTGCTTGAGCCGGTTGAAGCCGCGCTCGACGGTGTTGCGCAGCGCGTAGAGAGCGGCGTCGAATGCGGGCGGGCGGCCGCCGGTTGATCCTCTGGCCTTGCGTCGAGTGATCTGGTCGCTGCGTTGAGGAATTGTGTGTTTGATTCTTCGGGAACGCAATTCGGTACGCGTGCTCGGATGCGAATACGCCTTGTCGCCGAGCAATCGGAAGTCGCGACCGGACGCGCCTTGTTGCTTGCAGGCCGCGGCGTAGTCGTCAAGCAGCGGCACCAACTGAGGGTTGTCGCCGGCTTGTCCGGCGGTCAATCGGACCGCGACCGGGGCTTCCCGCGGGTCGGTCAGGGCGTGAATCTTGGTGGTGAGCCCGCCGCGTGAGCGCCCGATCGCGTGATCGTCGGGCTCATCGGCAGCTTTCGTGTAATTCGACAGAGCCCCCTGTGGCGAGCGTGTCGGAGCGTGCGCCCGCGCAATGTTGATGCGCCCGCACGTTCGTCGAATCCACCGACAGCAGCTTCTCGAGGTCCTCGGCCATCCCGGCATCGAACCCGAACACCGTCGCGACCTGGGCCAACATCGCATCGTAGGTGCCGTCCAAGGACCATCGATGATGCCGCTTCCACACCGTCTGCCACGGTCCGAAATCGGCTGGCACGTCCCGCCATGGGCTACCCGTGCGGAATCGCCACGCGATGCCTTCCAGTATCAGACGATGGTCACCGAATCTGTTGCCCCGCTTACCCTCATCAGAGGGCATCACCGATTCGACAGCCGCCCAGAACTCATCAGAAATCACACCCATTCGCGTCACCGGTCAATCGTCGCTGGTCAACACCTTCCCATTCGGGAGACACGCCCTAGTCGACGAGCGCCAACAGTCCGAGATACACGACCATCTACAGGGCCCACGTGAGGAGCAGCCGACGAGGAACAACAAGATCGTGCCGATCACCCGTGGCTATTCCTCGATCCACTCCAGTGCAGCCCGCGAAATCGCCGCGTTGAGGTCCGGGACGTGCTCGCTACTGGCTGAGGCAGCGTCGAAATGGTCGAAATGGTCGTTGGCAATGGCGCGCAACTCACTCCAGACCAGCGAACGCTCGAGAACGGTGCTAAAACCCGACTTTTATCAGGCTAGTGCGCACGTAGGGCGTGGATTTTGGTGAGGGCTTCGGCGAGGTCGGCTGGTGGATGTTCAGCTGCGGTCAGGGTGTGGCTGCCGGCTTGGATGGTGACGGTTCGGTAGCGGCGGGCGGTTCGCACGAATTTTTTGATGCTCCAGCCGGTTTGGTGTTCGATCCAGTGCGATACGGCGAGGGCGGCGAACACGACGCTCAGGTGCGCCTCGATCGAATCGCGGGTGCGGTGGTAGATCGGGCGGGCCTGCAGGTCGTGCTTGGACATCCGGAAGCT
>NZ_DATFZD010000032.1:0-28135 GCF_035314665.1 Mycobacterium sp.
CGCTCGAGATAGTCGAGCGAGTCCTGCAACGTGTGGTGCAGCTGCTCGAGCGTCAATGCCGCACCGTGGGTGGTGAGCAGCAACGCACAGACCAACCCCGTCGCCGTCACCGGCGTCGCCTGCAGGATTCGCCACGCGACCTCGAACGACATCTTCTGCAGCGCAAGCCGTTTGGCGTCCGGATCCTGGGCCAGCGGACCATGCGGCGGACCGAGGTACTGCCGCATCGAGACCGCCTCGGGGAAGCGGACATAGATCTTGCCGTAGTTGCGCTCGCCCTGCGCCCTGATGAAGTTGTACAACCACATGATGCCCTCGGGCGTCTTCTCGCCACCGCGGGCGTAGGCGGCGTACTCGGCGGTCTCGTGGAGCTGATCGAAGCCGATCGACACCGGCTGCAGCAGGATGTCTTCGCTGCGGCCGTCCAGATAGGCGTCGGCCACATAGGACAGCAGACCCAGCTTGGGCGGCAGCATCTTTCCGGTACGCGAGCGGGTGCCCTCGATGGACCAGCTGAGGTTGAACCGTTTCTCGACGATGTAGCCGACGTATTCGCGCAGGACGTACTTGTAGAGCGGGTCGCCGGCGATGTTGCGGCGGATGAAGATGACGCCGGAGCGGCGCAGCAGCGGTCCCATCACACCGAACGACAGGTTGATGCCGGCGAACACGTGCACCGGTGGGAGCCGGTTCTCCTGCATCGCCACCGGCACCACCGCGCCGTCGATGTAGGAGCGGTGGGAGAACAGCAGCACCGCCGGGTGGGCTTCCAGCGCGGTGCGCAGCGCTGCTACCTGGTACTCGTCGTAGTCGATTTCGCGGTCGAATCCCCGGCTGAGCATCCTGCCCAGGACGGAGACAAGGTCGACGGAAACTCGGCTCCACCCGGTGGCGAGTTCGTCGAGCATCTCGCCAGCCTTCTCGACGGTGGCCCCCGGAATCTTTTCCAAGCCGGCCCGAAATCGTGCGGACGCCAGGATCTCCGGCCGAATCAGTCGCGGAGATTTGTATTGCGGTCCGAGGATTCGGTACTCGGCGCGTTCCATCGCCAGCAGCGCTCGGCGGGTGACGAAATGCGCGAAGTCCCGGGGGTTTTCGCCAACCGTGAGGTCTCGCCATTGCTGGCGAAGTTCGGATACCTTGGCCGATTCGCCGGCCACCACCTGAGCGCGTGAGGGGTCAGCGCGCAGGATGTGGCGCTGCCGCCGCTCGGTGGGCTGGTAGGGATTTCGTCCGGGCAGCAGCGCCGCCACCCGGCTTAATGCCGACGCGTCGGCCTGCGGCATCCAGAAGACCCGCACCGGCACGATCGACCGGTCCTCGTCCGACTCGAGCTGGTCGACCAGTTGTGAAACAACCGCGGGCGGAGAATCCTTCGCCGGCAATGGCAACACCTCGAGCTTGGTCTCCGGGTGCCGAGCACGCTGCTGCTCCAACCATTTCGCGAGCAGTTCCGATTCCACCGGCGAGGACGACGACGCTAACACCAACGTGTCGTCGGTGGTGGTGAAGCTCCCGGTATCCGCGGTCGATCTGGTCACGATCGTCCCCTCGGCCGAGGCGTACCCGGCTGGGCCTTGGTGACCTTGCTCGCCGAGGTTTTAGGCTGGGCCTTTTTCGCGGCCTTTGCTGGTGTGGCCTTCGCCGGCGTAGCCTTCGCTGCCGTTGCCTTGGCGGCTCCGGCCTTCGCTGCGGTGGCCTTCGCTGTCGTGGCCTTGGCCGGCTTGCTCGCGGCTTTTCGCGGAGCCTTTTTCGGCGCCCCATTCTTTTCGCGGCGATACGGGCCGATTTCGGGCAGCTCGTCGACCGGCCAGTCGGCCAACGTGTCCACATACAGTTGGCGGACCTCGGCGATCCGATCCGGCAGCGTGTCCAGTGTCCAATCGGTGACCGGGATCGGCGGGAACACAGCGACATCCACCGTGCCGGGATTCATCGTGGTGGAGTTGCGCGCGGCGATGATCTCGGCGTTGCGGATCACGATCGGCACGATCGGTATCCCCACCGCCATCGCCATCCGGAACGGCCCCTTCTTGAACGGACCGACACTGGTGGTGTCCAGCCGGGTGCCCTCGGGAGCAATCATGATCGAAAGCCCTTGCCTGGCACGCTCTTCGACCTGGTGCAGTGACTCGATTGCCGCGGTCGGGTTATCCCGGTCGATGAAAACGGAATCCAGCACCTTGCCGAGCGTGCCCATGACCGGATCGCTTTCAAGTTCCTTCTTGCCCACCGCAACCCAGTTGTCGCGGATTAGCGCGCCGACGATGACCGGGTCGGCCTGGTTGCGGTGGTTGAAGATGAATACCGCCGGGCGTTGTGCCTTTAGATTCTCCGCGCCGATCACATTGAGGTTCACGCCGCTGGCGGCCAACAACAGCTGCGACCAGGTGGAGGTGAAGAAGTTCACCCCACGGCGACGGCTGCGGGTCAGCAGTCCGATACCCACTGCGCCGGCGGCCACCGGAACGAACGAGCCGAAGCCGGCAAGCGTTCGCAGCTGCGAGCCGATACCACCGCCGCCGCGGCTGGTGAACCGCAGGATCGGCCAGCCGCGGCGGCGAGCGACCGCGGCCATCTTGCCTTCCGGATTGGTCGGCCGCGGATTGCCGACCAGATACATCAGCGCGACATCTTCGTCGCCGTCGGCGTAGAAGTAGCTGTCCTTGAGGTCGATACCGTTCTCGGCAGCGAACTTCTGAACCGCGGCGGCCTTGCCCGGTCCCCAGAGGATCGGCCTGAGCACATCACCGGTTAGGCTGCCGTCCTCGTTGGTCTCGAACTTGTTGGTGAGCGTGTTGATGATGCCGAGGAAGCGGGCCACCGGGCCGACCTGAATCGTCAGCGCCGACGAACTCAGCACCACGGTGTGGCCACGAGCCAGGTGGGCGCGGACCAACTCGCGCATCTCCGGGTAGATCCGTGACTCGATCTTCTGGTTGAACAGTCGCTCGCCGATCTCTTCCAGATCGCTCAACGCGCGTCCGGCCAGCGCACCGGCGGCCTTGCCGATCAGTTCTTCGAACTCGATCCGGCCAAGCTGGTGGTTGAGGCCGGCGGTAACCATGCTGAACAGCTCGCCGACACCCATGTCCCGTCGGCGCAGCCGCTCCTGCGTGAGGATGACCGCGGTGAAGCCGGCCACCAGGGTGCCGTCCAAATCGAAGAAGGCGCCGATCTTGGGTCCGGGCGGGCTGGCCATGATTTCGGCGACCGACCCCGGCAGTCGGAGATCACGCGCCGGTTTCCGCGCCTGGCGCTCCTCAGAATCGGTCATGATCCGGACACCGATCGATTAGGCCGGCTCGACGGCTCGGCGGCGAAGGATGCGGGTACCGCGTGGATGGCGGGATCACCGGCCAGCGCGAGGATCTCGTCGAAACCCTCGAGCAGGCAACGGGCCCACAGCGCCTCGTCGCGCACCGCGGCGCGGTCGTAGCGCGTGGTGATGGTGCAGCAGCCGCCCCTCGATATCAGCACGACCATCATCGCCACGCCCGGCAGCGGACCAATACCGTACTGCCGCAATATCTTTGCGCCGACGAGGTAGGTGTCGCCGGGGTAGACCGGAACGTTGCTGGCTTGCACGTCAGAGCCGACTACCGAACCGGTCACCGACTCCAACAGCGGCCCCGGCAACACACTCAGCACTGGTGCGATGGAACCGATAATGTCCATTGCGGGTTCGTCGCGGCGCTGGGTCATCTGCGCGCGGATCTTCTGCATGCGAGCTATCGGATCAGCCGTACCGATCGGGGCCGCCAGGTTGACACCGGTGAACCGGTTGCCGCCAGCGGCGTCGGATTCGGCGCGCAGGCTGACCGGCACCGCCATCGGCAGCGTGGCGATCGGGACCCCGAGTGCCTGGTGGTAGCGCCCTAGCGCACCGCACAAGCCGGCCAGGTAGGCGTCGTTGATCGAGCCTCCACCCGCTTTTGCCGCCCGGTGCAAGTCGGCCAGCGGGATGTCAAGCGCTTCGCTGCGGGTGGCCAGGCTACGGCGACGAAGCAGCGGCGACGGTTCGGCGGCTCGGCTGACGACCCGCACTCCCGAGCGCGCGTAGTCGACCACACCCGCCATCGCCCCCCCGGGGTTGAGCACCGCCCGCCCGACCGTCGATACGACTCCCGACAGCGCGCCCAAGACCCCACCTACGACGTTGGCGGGCAGGTGGTTGAACCCTTCGCGCATCAAGTCGTTGGCCGAGAGGTCTTGCGGAATGGGTTGCGCAGTCGCCGGCTGGGGCGGCGCATCCCGTTCGAGGTCGTAGATCTGAGCGAACATCTCCACACTGCCGACACCATCAGTGACGGCGTGGGACAGGTGCAGCAACGTCGCCGCCTTGCCGTCGGCGAGACCCTCGATCAGGGTGGCCGTCCACAGCGGTCGGGCGATGTCGAGCGGCGACTGCACCATCACCTCGGCCAGGTCGAATACCTGCCTCAGCGAGCCTGGTTCGGCGACCCGCATCCTGCGCACGTGGAAGTCCAGGTTGAAGTCGGGATCGACCACCCAGCGTGGCGCTGCCGTCGGCAAGGTCGGCACAACCACCTTTTGCCGTAACCGCAACACGCGTCGGGACGCATTCTCAAAGCGGCTCAGGAAGCGGTCCCAGTCCGGGGTGGTGTCGAGGATTTCCAACGCGATGATGCCCGAGCGGGTACGCGGGTTGGCCTCTCCGCGGTGCAAGAGGTAATCGACCGGCCCCAGCGCCGCGGGCAATCCGGCCGCGTCGACCGTCTCAGCCACCGGCACTCCTCCGTCCTGTCACCGCGCCCGCTACTCGACGCGCCCATACGCTTTGCCAAGGCCCAGCGTTGCGCCGTCGGCCACTCCAACGCTAGCCCGGTTGGCGCGGTGACGGTAGCCGAATGTGCGGATCAGAACGCCAGCTTAAACGTATTCGCGATAGCCCACCAATTACCCTGGCGGGCTGCCGAATTGGAAATATGCAGCCGGTTGCGCACCGAACAATTCAGCTGGCCGGTTTGGCGCGTCTGCGTAAAACCGCCGATCGCGAGCGGAGATATCGTGCGTAAACGACACCAAGAAAGTCGGCGACAGCATCCGCAGCCAGTCGGGATCGGATCGTGGCGAACATGTCGAAGGCGTGGTGAGCATTGGGAAGCTCGGCGTGGCACACGGTAGGGGCCCCAGCCTGGCGGAGCGCGGCGCAAAAGGTCTGCGCCTGCACACTGGGAATCACCGAATCACTCTCGCCGTGCAACACAAAGAACGGCGGAGCCTTGCGATGCACGTGCGAAATCGGTGACGCCGATTCGAACAGTTCAGGCTGGTCGGCGTAGCGCGCTTGCATAACGAAATGCTCGAGAAAAGGCAGCATCATTTCGTGCATTTTTTTGACGTCTGTCAGGTCGTAGACGCCGTAATATGGCGCCGCCGCCTGAACCGTGGTGTCGGCATCCTCGAAGCCGGGCTGCAGCCGCTCGTCGTTAGCGGTGAGAGCGGCCAGCGAGGCCAGGTGTCCGCCGGCGGAGCCGCCCGTGACCGCGATGAAATCGGGGTCGCCGCCGTAGTCGCTGATGTTGTCACGGACCCAGGCCAAAGCCCGTTTGACGTCGATGATGTGTGAAGGCCACGCGTTGCGCGGGCTCTTGGAGTAGTCGATGGACACGCAGATCCAGCCCAGTTCGGCCATCCGGCCCATCAGCGGATATGCCTGAGGCCGTTTACCGTTGACGACCCAAGCTCCGCCCGGGATCTGCAACAGCACCGGCGCCCGCTCACCCGCCTTCACGGCGGGATGACGCCAGATGTCCAGCAGGTGGTCACGACCGTCTGGGCCATACGGGATATCCGACGTCTGCGCGGCGTAACGGCGGCGATGCCCGGTTGCCTGCAGCAGACCCGCGCGGCGCGCGCACGCGGGGTCCTCGGTGATCGGATGACGGACCTTTTTGCCATATTGCGGCCCAAGGGCGTCCGCCAGCGCAGTAGTGAGGATCCGGTCGGCCCGCTGGGCCGCCCAGCCCGAGGCAACACGGCCGACCGACAGCGGCGTTACCCCGGACAAGGCATGCCCGGTGACCACGTGCGGGGGAAATTCGGCCGACAGCCATTCGGCCACAAAGCGCACGACCGTCGGCGAACCGCGGAGAAGCAGCGAGCCGGTGCGGTAAGCATCGACCGGCGCGGCCGCCAGCTGCAGGCCGTGCCGCAGCATCTCGGCGCTGGCCCGCGAGTATCGGCCCCCTATGGCTACCGTCATGCTCTGCCACTCCTCGTCGTTGAGCACACGCAGCCGGTAGCGTACGTGTGTGGCGGGCCTCACACTAGCCGAATCACTGTTCCTCCCAAGGACATTTCTCTCGGCGTTGCGCGCCGGCCGTCCACCCCGTGTGTCGTTGGCTACACTGACCTGGGCTTAGGAGTCTCCAGCCCCCGTAGCTCAGCTGGACAGAGCACATGACTTCTAATCTTGTGGTCGCAGGTTCGAGTCCTGCCGGGGGCGCAGATCAGGGTCTGTCTGCGGATCTGGATCGTTTCAGCGTTTGGAATCGGCGCGTCGGCGGCGAATCAGCGGAGGTGCCCGATGCAAGATCTGGCCTTGTTCAGCGTCGACAACCATGTCGCGCTGATCACCGTCAACGACCCCGACCGGCGCAACGCCGTCACCCCGGAGATATCGGGGCAGCTGCGCGCGGCAGTGGAACGGGCCGAGGCCGATCCCGACGTGCACGCCGTCGTCGTCACCGGCGCCGGCAAAGCGTTCTGCGCGGGCGCCGACCTGAGTGCGTTGGGCGGTGCCGCCGAGCAGGGACTGCAACGGATCTACGACGGGTTCATGGCGGTCGGCAAGTGCACGCTGCCGACGATCGCCGCCGTCAACGGCCCGGCGGTCGGGGCAGGTCTGAACTTGGCGCTGGCCGCCGATGTGCGCATCGCCGGGCCGAACGCATTGTTCGACGCGCGCTTTCAGAAGTTGGGTCTGCATCCGGGCGGCGGCGCGACGTGGATGCTGCAGCGCGCGGTCGGACCACAGGTGGCCCGCGCGGCCCTGCTGTTCGGTATGCGCTTCGATGCCGAATCCGCTGTGCGGCATGGGCTGGCGCTGAGCATCGCCGACGACCCGGTCGCGGCGGCGTTGGAATTGGCGGCCGGGCCCGCGGCCGCCCCCCGCGAGGTCGTGCTCGCCACGAAGGCCACCATGCGCGCCACGGCCAGCCCCGGATCGGTCGACGCCGAGCAGCACGAACTCGCCAAGGACATCGAACTCGGGCCGCAGGCCACCTCGATCCTGTCGCCGGAGTTCGCCGCCCGGCTGGCGGCGGCGCGACGCAAGTAACCGCGGCCGCTACAGATCGAGCAGCGCCGTCTCCGGCGATTCGATCAGCCGGCGCAACTCCCCCAAAAACTGCGCCACGTTGGCGCCGTCGGCGACCCGGTGGTCGAACACACAGGTCAGGGTCATCTGCGGACGTATGACAACCGCGTCGTCGAGGACCACGGGCCGCGGTTTGAGAGACCCCATGCCGAGGATCGCGGCCTCCGGGTAATTGATCACCGGCACCCCGTCATCGAGTCCGAGCGCCCCGAAATTCGACACGGTGAATGTCGAACCCGCAAGCTCGGCCGATTTCAGGGTGCCCGCACGGGCTTCGCGAATCAGCCGCGCGACGCATCCGGCGAGTTCGCGGGTGGTCTTGTCCTGCGCGTCGGTGACCACCGGGACCAGCAGACCGCGGGGCGCGGCGACGGCGAAACCCAGGTGGATCGCGTGATGGGAGTGCACCTGCGGGCCGTCCGGGCCGTCAACCCACGTGGAGTTGAGAATCTTGTTGTGCGTCAATGCGATTACCAGAAACCGCAGCGTGAGCACGAACGGGGTGATGACTTCGTCACGAAGTCGCATCAGGGCGGTGCAGTCGACCTGCACGCTCGCATGGGCATCGGGAATGTTGCTGCGCGACAATGTCATCCGCTCCGCCATATGAGCGTGCACCCCGCGCACCGGCAACACGTCGTATGACACGCCGGCCCGCTCGGCGCCGACTCCCGCGGCTGCCAGCACGGCTTCCCGACTGACCAAGCCGTCCGGGCCCGGCGGCACGGTGCCCAGATCCACCAACAACTCGGCGGCCAGTTTCCGCACGGACGGTTTGGCTTTCGGACGTCGCCGACTGGTGTCCAGCGCGTCATCGGCGCCATATCCGACGAGAACAGGCTTCCGGTTGGACGACGAACCGTTGGATGCGGTGGCCACGCCGGGCATGGTGTCGATCCGGACCAGCAGCGAGCCGACCGCCAGCACATCGCCTTCGGCCCCGCGTAATTCCACGATGCGGCCTGCATACGGGCTGGGGATCTCGACTTCGGCCTTGGCGGTCTCCACCGAGCACAACGGTTGGTTGAGTTCGACGTCGTCACCGACCGCGACGCGCCAGCAGGACAGCGTCACCTCTTCGAGGCCCTCGCCGAGATCGGGCACGACGAAATCCTTGACGCGGTCACGATCGTCAGGGCTCACGGCTGCTCCAGCACGCGCTCAACGCAATCCAGAAGCCGATCGGGACCGGGCAGCCACAACTTCTCCAGCCGCGCCGGCGGGTAAGGGGTGTCAAACCCGCAGGCGCGCAACACCGGTGCTTCGAGTTCGTAGAACAGCTCTTCCTGGATGCGAGCGGCCAGGCCCGCGCCGTAGCCCAGGCTCCGCGGCCCCTCGTGCAACACCACACACCGCCCGGTGCGGCGGATCGACGCGGCCACGGTATCGAAATCCAGCGGGACCAGCGACCGCAGGTCAACGACTTCGAGACTCCAATCATGTTCGCGAGCAGCTATTTCAGCGGCCGACAATGCGGTACCCACCAGGCCGCCGTAGGTCAGCACGGTGACATCGGTACCCGCCCGGCGCACCGCGGCCTGCCCGATCGGAAGCCCGGGCCGGGCGGTGTCGACGACTTCGCGACCCCAGTAGCGTCGCTTGGGCTCGAGGAACATCACCGGGTCCGGACAGGCGATAGCGTGGCGCAGTAGCCAGTACGCGTCGGACGGTGTGGACGGAACAACGACCTTCAGGCCTGCAGTATGCGCCCAGTAGGACTCAGTGGATTCCGAATGATGCTCGACCGCACCGATACCGCCGAACGACGGTATCCGGACGGTGACCGCCATGTTGATTTCCCCGCGAGTGCGGGTTCGGTACTTCGCCAGGTGGCTGACCACCTGATCGAAGGCGGGATAGGAGAATCCGTCGAACTGGATCTCGGCCACCGGCACGAAGCCACGCAGCGCTAATCCGACGGCGATGCCGATCACCGCCGACTCGGCCAGCGGGGTGTCAAAGCAGCGGTCCGTACCGAATGTCGCGGTCAGTCCCTCGGTGACCCGGAAAACGCCGCCCAGCGTCGCCACGTCCTCGCCGAAAACCAACACCCGGTCGTCGCCGGCCATCGCATCGTGCAGTGCCCGGTTGAGCGCCTGTACCATGGTCATCGGCGTAGCGGTGAACAGTTCTGCAGTGGGTTGGGTTGGGGGTTCGGCGATCTGGGTCATTACACCTCCCGGCGGATTTCAGCGCGCAACTGCTGGCGTTGCGCTTCGAGACCGGGCGTCATTTCGGCGTATACCGCGGTGAAGACCTCGTCGATGTCGATATCGGGCGCCGCGAACACCGCGTCACGCAGGTCGGCCCGGAGCCGCTTGCAGCGCGCGGCGACGCGGTGTTCCAGCCGCTGCGACCACAAGCCTCGGCCGTCCAGATACGTCCGGTAGCGCGGAATCGGGTCCAGCATCTGCCAGCGGTCCAGTTCCTCCTGGCTGCGGTATCGCGTCGGATCGTCCGACGTGGTGTGCGGGCCAAGCCGGTAGGTGATCGCCTCGATCAGTGTCGGGCCGCCGCCCGCTCTGGCCCGGGCGGCGGCCTCGGCCATCACCGCGTAACACGCCAGTACATCGTTTCCGTCTACTCGTATGCCGGGCATTCCATACCCGATCGCCTTGTGCGCGATGGACGGTGCCGCGGTTTGTTCGTGCAGCGGCACGGAGATCGCCCACTGGTTGTTCTGCACGTAAAACACACACGGGGCTTTGAACACCGCCGCGAAGTTCAGCGCCTCGTGCACGTCGCCCTCGCTGGTGGCGCCGTCACCGAGAAAGGCCACCGTCATCGAGTCCTCGCCGAGCCGCTGGGCGGCCATGGCCGCGCCGACGGCGTGCAGCGTCTGGGTGCCGATCGGAATCGACATCGGGGCGCAGCACTTGTTGGTGAAATCCAGTCCGCCATGCCATGTTCCGCGCCAGGCGGCACCGACATGGCCGGGCGGGATGCCGCGCACAAGGTATACGCCCAATTCGCGGTACTGGGGAAACAGCCAGTCGGTCTTGCGCAGGCAGGCCGCCGCACCGACCTGTGCCGCCTCTTGGCCGCAGCACGACGCGAACAGCGCTAATTCACCCTGCCGTTGCAAGTTGACGAATTCGGCGTCCACATCGCGGGTGACCGCCATCATCTCGTAGAGCCAGCACAGGGTCTCCGCCGGAAGCTCGCGGCTGTAACGGACTTCTGCGGTTGGTGTCCCGTCCGGGGCGACGAGTTGGATCGGCTCGAGGTCGACAGTTATCGGCGTGAGAGCAGCTTCTGTCATACCGCCTCCAACCAACGACCGGCGCAGGTGTGCGGCGGGTCAGAGCGGGCTGCTACGAGCGGGTGTCAGTCGCCAGCTGGACAATCCGCTCGGCTCGCCGCAATACAGGCGCATCCACCATTATGCCCTCGAATGCGAAGACACCGCGTTCATCGGCGGCCGCGGCGAGAACGTGTCGCGCCCACTGCACCTGGTCCGTCGACGGTGCGTAGCCTGCCCGTATCACGGGCACCTGGCTGGGGTGGATGGCAACCTTCGCGTCGAAGCCCACCGCGACCGCGTCGTCGACTTCGGTGCGCAGCCCGTCCAGGTTCTTGATGTCGAGGTAGACCGAGTCCAGCGCGAGGCGGCCGTGTGCCTTGGCGGCCAGCAGGGATTGTGAACGGACGTGGCGAGCCACCTCGCGGTATGTCCCGTCGGGGTAGCGATTCGCGGTACCGCCAAGCACCGCGAACAAGTCCTCGGCACCCCACATCACCGCGATCGCGTTGTCCACCCGGACGGTGTCGGTGACGGCGAGCGCTCCCATCGGCGATTCGACCAGGACGATGACGTGCAACGGCGCCAGCGCGCTAACCTGTTCGGCCGCTTCGCATTTGGGCAGCATGATGGTGTCGTAGCGCGTGCGCGCCAGAGCCGCAAGGTCGAGCTGCTGATCGGCGGTGCCGAACTGATTGACGCGCACCACAGTGTGGGCCGGATCGAGTTGGACGTCGACCAGCGCTTCGCGGGCAGCAGGCCGGTCGGCGGCGGCACAGCCGTCCTCGAGGTCGAGGATCACGATATCTGCTGCAGCAGCGGCTTTTTCGTAGCGCTCTGGACGGTCCGCCGGGCAGAAAAGCCATGCCGGCCCGGGATTTTGCAGGCCCATCAGGCCACCCCGTCAGCGGCCTCCGGTGGCCGCATCCGCACCAGGGTCTTGCGGCTCGCGGTGGCGACCACGTCACCGTGCTGATTGCGACCGGTATGCGCGAACGTCACGACGCCTTCTCCGGGACGACTCTTCGATGCTCGCTTCTCGGTGATGACGGTCTCCGCGTACAGCGTGTCGCCGTGGAACAACGGTTTAGGGAACGCGATCTCGGAAAAGCCGAGATTGCCCACGATGGTGCCCTGGGTCAGTTGCGCGACCGACAATCCGACCAGGGTCGACAGGGTGAACATCGAGTTCACCAATCGCTGATTGAACGGTGGCAGCGCGTCGGAGAACGCGGCATCCAGATGCAGCGCTTGGGTATTCATGGTCAACGTGGTGAACAACACGTTGTCGGCCTCGGTAATGGTCCGACCCGGGCGATGCAGGTACCGCACACCGGTTTCGAATTCTTCGAACCACAAGCCGCGCTGGATTACCGTCTTGACGGGATGCTCGCCGTTCGTCTCAGTCACAGCCCCACCTCCCGCGCGATCAGCATCAACTGCACTTCGCTGGTGCCCTCACCGATCTCCAGGATCTTGCTGTCCCGGTAGTGCCGGGCGACGGTGAATTCGTTGATAAAGCCGTAGCCACCGTGGATTTGGGTGGCATCGCGCGCGTTGTCCATGGCCGCCTCGCTGGCCACCAATTTCGCGATCGCCGCCTGCTTCTTAAACGGCTTACCGGCCAGCATCAGCGCCGCGGCGTCGTAATAGGCGGTACGAGCGGTGTGGGCTCGAGCCTCCATCCGGGCGATCATGAATGCGATGGACTGATACCGGCCGATGGGTTGACCGAAGGCTTCGCGTTCCTTTGCGTACTTGACGCTCTCGTCGACGCAACCCTGCGCAGCTCCGGTGGACAGTGCGGCGATCGCGATGCGGCCCTCGTCGAGAATGCGCAGGAAGTTGGCATACCCGCGACCGCGTTCGCCGAGCAGATTCTCTTCGGGCACGCGCACGTCGTCGAAGCTGAGCGGATGGGTGTCCGAGGCCTTCCAGCCGACCTTGTCGTAGGCCGGCTCCACGGTGAACCCTGCCGTTGGTACCGGAATCAGGATCGAAGAAATCTCCTTCTTGCCGTCCTGCTCGCCGGTTACCGCGGTCACCGTCACCAGCTTGGTGATGTCGGTGCCGGAGTTGGTGATGAACTGCTTGGACCCGTTGATCACCCAATGGCCATCGTCGAGATGCGCGGTGGTCTTGGTTGCGCCGGCATCGCTGCCGCCGCCGGCCTCGGTCAGCCCGAAGGCACCCAGCGATCGCCCACTTGCCAACTGCGGCAACCATTCCTGCTTCTGCGCATCGGTGCCGAACCGGTACACGGGCATAGCGCCCAACGAGACGCCGGCCTCGAGTGTGATGGCCACACTTTGATCGACCTTGCCCAATTCCTCCAGCGCCAGGCACAGGGCGAAGTAGTCGCCGCCCATTCCGCCGAACTCCTCAGGGAAGGGCAGACCGAACAGTCCCATCTCAGCCATCCCGGCGACCACCTCGTAAGGAAACGAGTGCTCGGCGTCGTGCTGCGCGGCCACCGGCGCGACGACACTCTGGGCGAAGTCACGGACCGTCTTGGCCAGCTGTTGGTACTCGTCCGGGAGCATCCCGGTAGACAGGAAGTCAGTCATTGGCGCTATCCTCTGTTGCTTGTAATGCATTGCTGCTCATGGTAATCCGGGCCAGTTGCTGGCCCACCTTGACCTGGTCGCCAGCGGCGACCAGAAGTTCGACCACCCCGTCGACGGGTGCCGTCAGCGCGTGCTCCATTTTCATCGCCTCGACCGTGACGATCACGGTTCCGGCTTCGACTTCCGCACCGTCGTCGACTCCGACCGCGACGACCGCCCCCGGCATCGGGCTGGTCAATTCGGCGTCGCCGCTTTGCTCTTCGTCCGGACGAACGGGTGCTTCCCGAACCTCCTCGAGCACCGCGGTGCGGCCGCCGCCGGCCAGCCAGATCTTGCTGTCAGCGGCGGCGACGGTGTACTGGCTACGCAGGCCGTCCAGCGTCACCGTGAGGCGATTGCCGGTTAAATCGGCCTGCAGCAAAAGGGATTCGCCATCCTCGATGCGGACGGCGGCCGATCCCGGCGTGCCCGTGATGTGGACGTGGTCGGTGCGTTGTCCGGCGCGCAGCCGGATGCTTACCGGCGCCCTGGCCCCGACGCGCCACCCGGAGGGCACTTCCCACAGGTCGGCGCCCGGCGCCGGGAAAAGCCGCAACCACTGGCAGGCCGCCGCGGCGATGAACTGTTCGTCGGTAGGCGCCGCGGCGACGAAATCCCCGGCCCGCCGGTCCAACAGCCCGGTGTCGAGCCGGCCCGCGGCGACGTCGGGGTCGGCCAGCAGGAACCGGGCGAACTCGACGTTGGTGACCACACCGAGCACCGCGGTGTCCGCCAGAGCCCTATCGAGGCCGCGCAACGCCGCCGCCCGATCCGCGCCATGCGCAACCACCTTAGCCAGCATCGGGTCGTAATCGCTCCCGACGACCATCCCAGCGGACAGGCCCGAATCGACTCGCACACCTGCCCCGTCCGGCTCCACCACCGCCAGCACATCGCCGCCGGTGGGCAGGAAGCCGCTCGCAGGGTCCTCGGCGTAGACACGCGCTTCAATCGCGTGACCGTGCGAGACAATATCGGCCTGACTCACGGTCAGCTTCTCCCCCGCGGCGATCCGGACTTGCCATTCCACCAGATCCCAGCCCGTCACCATCTCGGTGACCGGGTGCTCGACCTGCAGCCGGGTGTTCATCTCCATGAAAAAGAACTCGTCGGGCCGGTCAGCCGAGACGATGAACTCCACCGTGCCGGCCCCGGTGTAATCCACGCTTCGGGCGGTATCGCATGCCGCGGCGCCGATCCGGGCCCGCGTCGCGGGATCCAGCAGCGGTGACGGTGCCTCTTCGATGACCTTCTGGTGTCGCCGCTGCAGGCTGCACTCGCGCTCACCGAGGTGCACCACATTGCCGTAAGCATCGGCGAGCACCTGCACCTCGATATGCCTGGGGCGCAACACGAATCGCTCAAGGAACAACGTATCGTCGCCGAACGCGGCCGCCGATTCCCGGCGGGCGCTGACCAGCGCGGCGGGCAGATCAGCCGGCCGCTCGACCATGCGCATGCCCTTGCCGCCGCCACCGGCGGACGGTTTGACCAGCACCGGGTAGCCGATCTGCTCGGCGGCCGCGATCAACTCTTCGTCGGTGAGCCCCGGCCGTGCGATACCGGGAACGACTGGCACGCCGAACGCCGATACCGTGCCCTTGGCGGCGATCTTGTCGCCCATGGTTTGAATCGCGCCGACCGGCGGACCAATGAACGTCACCCCCGCCGACACCAGCGCAGCCGCGAAATCAGCGTTCTCCGAGAGAAATCCGTAGCCCGGGTGGACGCCCTGGGCTCCGGTCCGCACGGCCGCATCGACGACCGCGGGGATGTTGAGGTAGCTGTCACGCGCCGGCGCCGGACCGATCGCGACCGCGATATCCGCGGCGGCGACGTGGCGCGCAGTCGCGTCGGCGTCGCTGTAGACGGCCACCGACCGGATGCCCATCGCCTTCAGTGTCCGGATCACCCGGACGGCGATCTCACCCCGGTTGGCGACCAGAACAGTATCGAATCCCACTACATCACATCCTGAAGACGCCGTAGGAAACCGGCTCGACGGGTGCATTCGCCACAACCGAAAGCGCAAGACCGACAACCGTTCTGGTGTCGGCGGGATCGATCACGCCGTCGTCCCAAAGCCGGGCCGTCGAATAGTACGGGTTGCCCTGGTGCTCGTACTGTGCACGGATCGGGGCCTTGAACGCTTCTTCCTCGTCGGCCGTCATCTCCACGCGTACCGTCGCCAGTACCGACGCCGCCTGCTCACCACCCATGACCGAGATTCGGGCGTTGGGCCACATCCACAGGAAGCGCGGCGAATACGCCCGCCCGCACATCGAGTAGTTGCCCGCTCCGTAGGATCCGCCGATCACGACCGTGAGCTTGGGCACTCGTGCGCACGCCACCGCGGTCACCATCTTGGCGCCATTTTTGGCGATACCGCCGGCCTCGTAGTCGCGGCCGACCATGAACCCGGAAATGTTCTGCAAGAACAACAACGGCACCAGCCGCTTGTCGCACAGCTCGATGAAATGCGCACCCTTGAGTGCGGATTCGGAAAACAGCACGCCGTTGTTGGCGACGATGCCGACCGGGCGGCCATGGATGTGCGCGAATCCGGTGACCAGCGTGCTGCCGTATTCGGCTTTGAATTCGGCAAATTCGCCGCCGTCGACCAGCCGGGTGATGACGTTGTGTACGTCGTAGGGTATCCGCGGATCGACCGGGACCACGTCGTAGAGCTCGGTTTGGTCGGCAATCGGATCCACGGTCGGCCGCAGATCCCAGGTGCGTGGTTCGCGCGGGCCCAGGGTCGAGACGATCCGCCGGATGATGCTCAACGCGTCGCGGTCGTCGTGCGCGAGATGATCGGTGACGCCGGAGATCTTGGAGTGCAGGTCGCCGCCGCCGAGATCCTCCGCGGATACCACCTCTCCGGTCGCGGCCTTCACCAACGGCGGACCGCCCAGGAAGATGGTGCCCTGATTGCGGACGATCACCGCTTCATCGCTCATCGCCGGCACGTACGCGCCGCCGGCCGTGCAGGATCCCAGCACCGCCGCGATCTGCGGGATGCCCTCGGAGCTGAGCTTGGCTTGGTTGTAGAAGATCCGCCCGAAATGCTCGCGGTCCGGAAACACTTCGTCTTGACGGGGCAGGAAGGCGCCGCCGGAGTCGACGAGATAGATGCAGGGCAGCCGATTCTGTCCGGCGATCTCCTGAGCACGCAGGTGTTTTTTGACCGTAATCGGGTAGTAGGTACCGCCTTTGACCGTGGCGTCGTTGGCCACGATCATGCATTCACGACCAGAGATCCGGCCGATACCGGTAATGATGCTGGCCCCCGGGCATTCGCCGTCGTACATCCCGTCGGCGGCAAGCGGAGCGATTTCAAGTAGCGGACTGCCGGGATCGAGCAGGCCGTCGACCCGGTCACGGGGCAGCAGTTTGCCGCGGTCGACGTGGCGGGTGCGGGCTCGTTCCGGGCCACCCAGCGCGGCCGCGGCCAGCTTCTCACGCAGCCGCGCGACAAGCGCGCGGTGCGCGTCGCGGTTTTCCGCCGGAGAGGTCATCGAGTGCACGCCAATTTCGGTTAATGATCACTAACTCGTGATACGTTAGTGGCGATTAACCGAAGTGTCCAGCACGAGTTGCCCAGGGAGGCCGTCATGGCGGTGTCCGCGCCGGCTGACCCTGGTAATCGCGACCGCCGCGCCGCGACACCCAATCGCCGCACTCGACGCAAATCGGACCGGCGCATGCAGCTGCTGTCGGCGGCGGAGCGGCTGTTTGCCGAGCGCGGATTTCTGGCGGTACGGCTCGAAGACATCGGCGCCGCGGCGGGAGTCAGCGGCCCGGCGATCTACCGGCACTTCCCCAACAAGGAATCGCTTCTGGTCGAGTTGCTGGTCGGCATCAGCACTCGCTTGCTGGCCGGCGCGCGCGGTGTCCGTTCCCGCGAGGCCGGCGCCGACGCGGCGCTCGACGGGTTGATCGACTTCCACCTCGACTTCGTGCTGGGTGAGCCGGATCTCATCCGCATTCAGGACCGCGACCTCGCCCATCTGCCGGCGGCAGCCGAACGCCAGGTGCGACGGGCGCAGCGCCAGTATGTGGAGGTGTGGGTGAGCGTTCTGCGCGAGCGCGAGCCCGGGCTTGCCGAGGCCGACGCGCGGTTGATGGCGCACGCGGTGTTCGGGCTGCTCAACTCGACCCCACACAGCTTGAAGCCTTCTGACGGCAGAGCGGCGAGGTCTCGGGCGGTGTTGCGAGCGATGACGCTTGCTGCGTTGACCGTCGGCGCTTCCTGACTAGTCACGCGCGCGATTTTCGTGTGCGCGGCCGGTTCGGAGGCTTACTCTCAGCGTCAGCCTGCTAACGCTCGATCGCTGTCGATCGATGGCCTTCATGCAGCTTGCGAGAGGACTTCGATGAGTCCCGACTATGACGTGATCGTGATCGGATCGGGTTTCGGCGGCTCGGTTACCGCTCTTCGCCTGAGCGAGAAGGGATATCGCGTCGGCGTGCTCGAGCAGGGTGCGCGCTGGCGGCCGCAGGACTACCCGCCGGATAGTGTGCCTTTGCGGGAGACCATGTGGCAGCCCCGTTTCGGCCTCTTTGGCCCGCTGCAGCTCACCGTTTTGAAGAATGTCGTTATTCAGTCTGCTGCGGGCGTGGGTGGCGGTTCGCTGATCTACGGCAACGTCCTCTACGAACCCACGAACCAGTTCTACAACGATCCTCAATGGGCCTCGATCACGGACTGGAAGGCCGAATTAGCGCCGTATTACGACCAGGCCAAACGAACGCTCGGCGTCGCGACCAATCCGAGGTTGACCCCCACAGATGACATCTTCAAGTCGATCGCGAAAGATCTGGGCGTCGCCGACACGTTTCACCCGACCCAGGTGGGCTCATTCTTCGGCGAGCCCGGCAAGACGGTTCCCGACCCCTACTTCGGCGGCATCGGACCAGACCGTGCCGGCTGCATCTTCTGTGGGCGCTGCATCAATGGATGCCCGCACAATGCCAAGAACACGCTCGACCGAAACTACCTGTACCTCGCGGAAAAGGCGGGCGCGCAGGTTCACCCGATTACGACCGTCGTCGACGTCCGTGAATCGCGTGCCGGCGGATACCAGGTTGAAACCGTCCACACTGGACGGTGGGTTCGCAAACAACACCGGACCTGGAGCGCCGATCAGGTCGTGTTCTCGGCCGCCGCGCTCGGCACCCAAAATCTGCTCCATCGCTTGCGGGCCAACGGTTCCTTAACCCGGATATCGGCGCGGTTGGGTGAGCTTACGCGGACCAACTCGGAGGTGGACCTGATCGCGACCTCGCGAACCCGCACGGATCTGGCCCAGGGTGTGGCCGGGACGTCATCGATCCACCCCGACGCGAACACCCATATCGAAGCGTTCCGCGTCGGCAAGGGCAGCAACTGGGGATTCCTACTGACCACCACCCTGGTCGACGGCGACCGACACCGCCTCGCCAAATGGGTGCTGACGAATCTGCGCCATCCGGCTGCATTCGCCCGTTCGTTCAACGTTCTGCGAGCCTCGGAGAGATCAATATCCCTGCTTGTGATGCAGGATTTGAACAATTCGCTGACCACCTACCTCAAACGCGGCCTTTTCGGCGCGAAGATGGCCTCCCGACAGGGGGTAGGCGCGCCAAATCCGAACTGGATTCCGGTCGCCAATGACATCGCCCGACGTGCTGCCGCAAAGATCGATGGTGACCCTCACGGCTGGTACTTCGACGTCTTCAACCGCCCGACCACCGCGCATTTCATCGGCGGCTGCCCCATCGGAGATTCACCCACCACCGGTGTCGTCGATGCGTATCAGCGGCTATACGGGTATCCGGGCCTGCACATCATCGACGGGTCGACGATCACGGCCAACCTGGGCGTCAATCCCGCGCTCACCATCACCGCGCTGTCGGAACGGGCGGTCGCGCTCTGGCCCAACAAGGGCGAACCCGACCCACGTCCTCCGCTCGGCTCCACGTACCAGCGGATTGCGCCGGTTCGGCCGCGCAGCCCGATCGTGCCCGAAAGCGCACCGGCGGCGCTTCGCCTCTCAGCGGTCTGACAACCTGACGGCCTATACGGATCCCGGACGCTCAGCGGAGTCTCGGCAGCGGGCGTCGTGCTGCAGGTACCCTGCAGCCATGAGGTGGGCATGAACGATCCACGTCGGTCCGAGCACACTCGTTCAGCTCAAGATGGGACCGAGGAAACCCGACGAATACGTCAGCCTTATCCGCAGTACGTCGACCCGGCCTACAGCGGACAGTTGTTCTATCCGCCCCCGACTTACCCCGGCCCGACACCCAACGCGAACGCAACCCACCCGACCGACAAGATTCCCCAGTATTGGCTGCACGGCCAGCCTCCGCCGTACCAAGCAACGGAAGAACGTCCACCCGGGCGACCGAAAGCACCGCGCTGGTTGTGGATTGCCGCTGCCGTGGCGGTGCTGCTGGTTGCCGCATTGGTCATCGCGCTGGTGATCGCGAACGGCACAGGGGGGAAGCAAACCGCGGTGTCGCCGCTGCCGGCGATGCCGAGTTCGTCAAACCCGACGTCAACCGCACCGACGCCGCCCTCGCCGTCCGCCACCGCGTCCGAGCCGAGCAACACAGGATCCGGCCCGCCGCCCAACGCGAGCGCGATGCAGACCGTGGAGTACAACGTCACCGGCGAAGGCCGCGCGATCAGCATCACCTACGTGGACAACGACGGAATGATGCAAACCGAATTCAACGTCGCGTTGCCGTGGAGCAAGGAAGTCAGTCTGCCGGCGTCGGGTGGCCGGGCGGCCAACATCACGATCATCAATATCGGCCACGACGTCACCTGCTCGGTGACCGTGGACGGTGTCGAGGTCAACGAGCGCAGCGGCGTCGGCCTGACCATCTGCAACGGGTCGGGCTGATCCGGTCAACCCACGCTGGTCGCGAAGCTTCCGCGCGGAGCACGCACCGTCAGCATGCCCAGCAGCCCCACAGCCATGACCAGACACAGGCCACCCATGCCGGCACGAACCGCTCCGAACACATCGACGAAGACCGAAAACAGCCACGGCGCCAAGAACGACACCGCACGCCCGGTCATCGTGTAGAGGCCGAAGGCCACACCTTCCTTGCCGTCTCTGGACATCCTGAGCAGCAGCGTGCGCGCCGAAGCCTGCGCCGGCCCGATGAACAGACACAACAGCAGTCCGGTGAGCCAGAACGCGCGGGGGCCGGACAAGACCATCATGGTGAGACCGAAGGCGATGATGCTGACCAGCGATACGACGATCACCGGCTTGGATCCGATCCGGTCGTCGACAAACCCGCCGACCACAGCCCCGAACGCCGCCACCATGCTCGCGGCCACTCCGAATATCAGCACATCGGCCGGTGAGATCCCATACACGTTGACACCCAGCACGCCGCCGAAGGTGAACAGGCCGGCCAGCCCATCCCGAAATACCGCGGCGGCCAGCAGGAAGTACACCAAATTGCGATCCCGGCGCCATTCGGCAACCAGCTCCGTCCACAACTTGCGGTAACCGCCCAGCAGAACCCCCCGCGGGCGGGCCACCTCGCCAACGGAAGGCAGCCGATGCGCGGTCAGCAGCAGCGGCAGCGCGAACACCGCCAACCACCCCGCGGCAAACAGCATCGCCATCCGGACGTTCATGCCGTCGCCGGCCGGCAGGTGCAGCAACCCGCGGGTAGCGCCCTTGCCGGAGATGAAGCCGAAGTAGACCACCAGCAGCAACATGACGCTGCCGCTAAACCCCGCCGCCAAGCCATAACCCGAGATCCGGCCGGAGTTTTCCGGCGTCGAAAGCTGACGCAGCATCGCGTTGTACGGAACGCTGGCCAGATCGCCGCACGCCGCGGTCGCCGCCAATAGCGCCAATCCCGGAAACAAATACTCCGGACGCTCACGGATCAGGCTCATCGTGCACGTCAGCGCCACCGCCAGGCCGGTCAGCGCGGTCAGCGCCACGCGCCGCCGGTGCGGATCCTCCACCCACACGCCGATCAGCGGAGCCAGCACCGCGATAGTCAACCCGGCGACAGCCAACGCGCGACCCAGCCAACTCGCCGGGGGCACTCCGCCGGGCAACCCCTGACCGACGCTGCCGGTCAGATAAACCGAGAACACGAAGGTCACCACGATCGCGCTCAGGCCGGCCGCACCGGTGTCCCACAGAGCCCACGTCAGCACTCGGGATCGCTCGGATGTGCGCGAACCCGATCCCGGGTTGCTCATGCTGCGACTCTAACCGGCTCGAGCTGTCTGGTCGCCGACCCGGTGCGCCCGGCTTTGCCAGGCTGCCGGTCGGCTCCAGCCGGCCTCTACGATTGGCGCATGCCAGTACCAGCGCCCAGCCCCGATGCTCGTGCCGTTGTCACCGGAGCCTCCCAAAACATCGGCGAGGCACTGGCCACCGAGCTGGCGGCCCGCGGCCACAGCCTGATCATCACCGCGCGGCGCGAAGACGTTCTCACCGACTTGGCCGACCGTCTGACCGACAAATACGCGGTAGCTGTCGAAGTACGGCCCACCGATCTCGCCGACACGGCGGAACGCGCAAAGCTGGTCGACGAGTTGGCCACCCGCAACATCTCGATCCTGTGCGCCAACGCCGGCACTGCGACCTTTGGTCCTGTCTCGAAACTGGACCCAGCGGTGGAAAGAGCACAGGTCCAGCTGAATGCGATCGCCGTGCACGATCTCGTACTGGCGGTGCTGCCGGGGATGCTCGAGCGGAAGGCCGGCGGCATCTTGATTTCCGGTTCGGCGGCGGGGAATTCACCCATCCCCTACAACG
Organism: Mycobacterium sp.; assembly: GCF_035314665.1. Taxonomy (GTDB): domain Bacteria; phylum Actinomycetota; class Actinomycetes; order Mycobacteriales; family Mycobacteriaceae; genus Mycobacterium. Next base: position 21,982 of record NZ_DATFZD010000032.1, read on the forward strand.
CGACCTATGCGGCTACCAAGGCGTTTGTGAACACGTTCAGCGAATCGTTGCGCGGGGAGCTGCGAAAGTCCGGTGTGCACGTCACCGTGCTGGCACCCGGCCCGGTGCGCACCGAACTACCGGACCCGGCCGAAGCGTCGATCGTCGAGAAGCTGGTGCCGGACTTCCTGTGGATCTCCGCCGAATACACCGCACGGAAATCCCTAGATGCCTTGGCGCGCAACAAGATGCGCGTTGTGCCCGGCGTGACGTCCAAGGCCATGTCGGTGGCAAGTCAGTACGCCCCGCGCGCCATCGTTGCGCCGATCGTCGGGAGCTTTTACAAGAAGATGGGCGGCTGAGCTACCGACGGCGGCGACCGCTACCACCGAACATGCTGCGGATGAGCTCAGTACCGAGCGCCTTGAGGAATGTCTGAAAGCCCCGGCTATTGACGAACCGCTTCCACCAGCCCGGCTTCTTCTCGGCCGCCGGCGCGGACTTCGATCCCGCCTCCGCCGGCGGACCGGCTGCGGCGGCTTGCGCTTTCAGGGCTTGAATCTTCTCGTATGCGGATTCACGGTCGACGGTTTGGCCGTACGTCGCCTGCAGCGGGCTCGCCTTGGCCGCAGTGCTGATCGCGTCGTCACCGATGGCAGACATCAGCGAGCGCGGCGAGCGCAGCCTGGTCCATGCGACCGGGGTCGGGGCGCCGCGCTCCGACAACACGGTCACCACGGCCTCACCGATACCCAGTGAGGTCAACGCCGAAGCCAGGTCGTAGACATCGGTCTTCGGGTAGGTGCGAACGGTTTTCGTCAACGCCTGCTGGTCATCGGGCGTGAACGCACGCAGGGCGTGCTGGATGCGTGCACCAAGCTGCGACAGCACCTCGTTGGGCACGTCGGTGGGCAACTGGGTGCAGAAGAACACGCCGACACCCCTGGAGCGGATTAACTTGACGGTCTGCTCGATCTGTTCCAGGAACGCCTTTGAGGCGTCGGTGAACAGCAAGTGGGCCTCGTCGAAAAAGAACACCAGCTTGGGTTTGTCAACGTCACCGATCTCGGGCAGCGATTTGAAAAGGTCGGACAACACCCACATCAGGAAAGTCGAGAACATTACCGGTCGTGCGGCCTGGTCGCCGAGCTCCAAGAGCGAGATGACACCGTGGCCTTTGTCATTGAAACGCAACAGATCCGTGGGCTTTAGCTCGGGCTCGCCGAAAAAGGTATCGGCGCCTTCGGCTTCCAGATTGACCAAGGCGCGCAGAATGACGCCGGCCGTCTGCGCGGAGACACCACCCAGTGACTTCAGCTCCGTCTTGCCGTCGTCGCTGGTGAGGTAGCTGATCACCTCCCGCAGATCTTTCAGGTCCAGCAGCTCGTAGTTCTTCTGCTGAGCCCAATGGAAAATCAACCCCAGCGTCGACTCTTGAGTAGCGTTGAGCCCCAGCACTTTCGACAGCAGGATAGGACCGAAGCTGGCGATGGTGGCCCGCACCGGGACCCCGATGCCCTTGGTGCCCAGCGACAAAAAATCCACCGGAAAGGCGCTCGGCTCCCACGTGTCGCCGGTTTCCTTGGCGCGCGCGGTGATCTTGTCGTTGCTCTGGCCCGGCCGCGACAAGCCCGACAGGTCGCCCTTGACGTCGGCCATCAGCACCGGTACGCCCGCCGCCGAGAGCTGCTCGGCGATCAATTGAAGCGTCTTGGTCTTGCCGGTGCCGGTCGCGCCGGCCACCAAACCGTGCCGGTTGACGGTGGCCAGTGGGATGCGGATTTGCGAGGAGGGGTCCGTCGCGCCATCGATGACGACCGTGCCCAACTCCAGGGCCTGGCCCTCGACTGCGTAACCGGCTGCGATCTGCTTTGCCGGAGCCACTGGAGTTCCTGCCGATGCGCTACTCGGTGTCGACTCGGAGCTCATTGCGACCTCTGCCTCCCCTGCTAGTCGTAGTCCGGCGACGATGCGGGCCGCGTCGGTCCGCTGAGGAGCCGGACAATCAAAGCTAGTACCGACAACGCATGACCTTACTTGCTGTTGCGCTCCGAGGGGTGGCTGCAGGCCTGGCGGCTAACTTTGCCTACTGTGAACGCTGTGCGGGACGAACTGGTGTGGATCGACTGCGAGATGACCGGGCTGGATCCGCGCTCGGACAAGCTGATCGAAATCGCCGTCCTGGTGACCGACGCTGACCTGAACGTCTTGGGCGATGGCGTCGACGTGGTGATCCACGCAGACGACGCGGCGTTGTCATCGATGATCGACGTGGTCACCGAAATGCACACCCGCTCCGGCCTTATCGAGGAGGTCCGCGCGTCCACAGTGGACGTCGCGGCGGCCGAGACGATGGTGTTCGACTACATCCGCGAGCACGTCAAACAAGCCAAAACGGCACCATTGGCCGGCAATTCGATCGCCACCGACCGTGGATTCATCGCTCGCGACATGCCTGCCCTCGACTCGTTTCTGCACTACCGGATGGTCGATGTGAGCTCGATCAAGGAACTCTGCCGCCGCTGGTACCCGCGCATCTACTACGGCCAGCCGGCCAAGGGATTGGCGCACCGCGCATTGGCCGATATCCACGAATCCATTCGCGAGCTCCAGTACTACCGGCGCACCGCGTTCGTCCCGCCGCCGGGGCCTGCCACCAGCGACATTGCCGCGGTAGCCGTCGAGCTCGGGGGTGAGGCGACCACGCCGGAGGCAATCGATTCGGCCGCCGAGGGTCCGAACGGCTAGTATCGACGTCGCCGCTTGGCGCCTTTACGGGTCCTGCTGGCGGCGATGGTGGGTGTAGTTCAGTTGGTAGAGCGTCAGGTTGTGATCCTGAATGTCGCGGGTTCGAGTCCCGTCACTCACCCCAAAGGTCAGAGGGTGTTTTTAGCCCTCTGACTTTGTGCTTTCCGGGGAGCCTTGCAACGCTGGCTAGCTACTCCGGTACCTCGCGCCGTGATCGACACGGGTTTTGTACGTGTGCGGCTGACGACGACCCGCGGGCAGCGGGTGGCTTTCGACCTTGCCTGCCAGGACGCCGCGAACTCGGGGCCTCTCTGTCTGAGCATGCGGGGAACGTATGACCGAGCTGACTGAAGAGATCATCAGCGGACCCGGGCGTCCGCCTGTCGTGGCGCAACACAGCGAGGATGGTGTGCTCTGGATCCACGCACCCAAGACAATCGTGGCACTTACCGCAGATGAGGCTGAGCGTCTGGCTGTGTTCATCCGCGACGAGGCACGCCTGCTCCGCTACCCGACGGCCACGCCGGCCAAGGCTCGGTTTGAGCAGGTGGATGGCTAGCCGGCCTGCTTGAATCCGGGGCTTGAGCCGTAGAGCCACGAATCCGGCGGGCCGGTGTCTTATTGCTCACACCCTGAGATCAACCCACATAGCTACAGCGTTGCGGCTGGTCGTGAAGGTAACAACAGTGTCGCAGTTATTTGATGAGCTGAGCAGGTTTACGGATGCAGAGCAATGGCTCATTGTCGCATTCGTCGCGTTGATGGTCGTCGTGTTCACTTGCTGGGTCGGCTTCGCCGTCGTCCTCGTGACGCGTACCGTCCTCAACGAAGCGGGTGAGACAGTGCGCGACCTCCTGCACCTGTTCCAGAAGTATCGCGAGACGCCCGCTTACGAACGAGTGCGCGACCGACTGCAGCCGCCGACCGCATCGCAGCTAGCCGAGCGAGTCGAGCGAGTTTGAGCCTGTTGCGTCTTCGCTGTCCTGGCTGGCCTCATCTACCTATTGCGATGACGTAAGTCGGACGCGCGGCCGAGCTAGACAATGCACATCCGACGAGAGTGCATTTCACATGGTTACGTCGAATTCCCTTGTGCTACAAGCGCTTTCAAACGATAGCGAACCGGGGGTGGCTTACAATCGCTGGCGCGCCCGGCCATCCACGACCGTTCCGGTCGAACTCATGGCGGTGATCCTGATCGTAATTAAATTTGGTCAGCGACAGGGGGTGTTCATTAAGGCGCGTTGGGCGGCACTGGCGCGTCCGGTGGAGCTGCTGCTGGCGCGGGCGATGGAGCTGCTGGCGCTTGAGCTGGAGCCGGCGGCGGGGGGTTTGGGATTGCCATGCACGCAAAAAAAGTCGCAGGCAGGCAGGGGCCAGGAGGCGCGAGGGGCGAGATGGATCCAAAGACCAGGGCTGCTGCTGCCGCGGCGGCAAATGCTTTATTCATTTTTCTACTTTCCGGACCCTCCGACGGCAAATATTGCCGCGTCAAGTTAAACCGTACGCGCATTCGCAGGTAGTTATAAGGGTCGTACGGCCACAACGCATTTCACAGGAGTTCCCTCATTTTCACTGATCTTGAACCACCGTTTGAGCTGAGCTTACCGGCACGCCGTCACTGGGACCGGCTAGCCTGCGACCTCCACGGCCAGGGCCGATGGGACGCGATTTCGCACGACATGCTGGCCGCGTTTTGTCAGCTGCTCCACCTCAGCCAGGAGTGTCTTACCGCGATCCTTGCTGATGGTGTGGTGGTGGCCGGTTCGCGCTCCGACCGTGACCGGGTTCGGCATCCGGTTTGGACGCCGTACACGTAGTGTCAGCAGAACTTTATTCGGCTGGCGCGGAGTATCCCGTTGGTTGATCCCAAGGCGAATCATTCCGGCGCGGCTCTGGACGCCTGGATTGATGATCTGGTGGCGCAGTGAGCGCGTCGATTGCTAACCGCGCGGCGTCTATCAGGCATTACTTGGATCGGATGGGCGCGGATCCGGCTACGGCGCGGCGGTACAGCCTTGTCGCGGCTCGTTGGGAGCAGCTTCGTCTAGCGGCGGATAGGGGGCAGACCACGCCGCCCCTTCGGCTCTCACATTCTTCCCCCCGCTTTGTTTCAGAGAAAGCGCCGAGGCGGTTCGGTCGGTTCGGGCGCAACCCCCGGGAGCCGCGGCCGTTTGAAGAAGCAGGCGGCCGTAAAGGGTTTGGCCTGGTCCACCGTGAAGTTAACCATCTCCCATCTTTGTTCCCCTAGCGCGTTCGCTTTGCGCATCATTTCATTCAGGGCATCGTCGCCCGTCGAATAGAACCATTTGTATTCCCACAGCGGCCCATCTGCCTCGCTCATCTGGCCACCCTAGGGCAGACGCGGGGAAGATCGCGGTGCTCTGCTATCTAACGCAATCTTGCCGGTGCGCGGCCCGGGGCTCTGCTGCGCGGCCGCGGGTCTGCAACGCTAGCCAACGCTAGCCAGCGAATCCGCCATCGCGCCTTGAGCGCCGCAGATGAGGCGGAACGGTTGGCGCCGTTCGTCTGTGACTTCGCCGACGCCAGAGAGTGGTTCTACTGGCTCGTCTCGATTCGAAAATAGAGATAGTGGATTTCCCGAGGTTGCACGATGACTGCTGTGGTAACCAACTCCCACCCTTTTGCGGCCCATTCGTCGAGGGTCGGGTTAATATTCTGGTCGCCGTGAACCGAAGCGCATCTGTATTGGTATGCCATGAACCCCGACAGTAGTCGTGCCAACAATCCACCTCACGTGAGAGTGCGCAACACATGGTCACGGCCATCGCCAAACCGAGTGCGCCCCAACAGGATCAGGGGGTGATACAAATCCTTACCGGCGCCGGCCTCAGCGACACCTTGCGGGGTTTTCCGTGGCCAAGCAAGTTTCGGAAAATAATGGGAATCCAACGGCGAGGGTGATCGCCGAGCCGTCGTGGATGGTGGACCTGCCGCGCATCGGCTCGGGGATGGCGCTACTCCCATGAAGGGGGCCTTTGGCGCGATGAAAAACTCCGCGGGCGGTCAGTGTGATTCGATGGTCAATCCCTACGCGCCGGCGAGAATAAAGGGGAGGAGAGGCAGGTACAGCAGAGCGATCACGATGTCCTCGGGGATCTGCACGATGTCCGTCAGGCCCGTGCCGACCCCCGTTGCGCCGTCGGCCCACAACGTGTAGTCCAGGCCAACCGCGAGGTCGGAGATGGCGTTGTCCGGTAACCCACCGGAGGCGGGGTCGATGCCGGTAAAGCCGCCTTGGGTGAAGCCGCTCGGATCAAACTCGAACGCCAGCAGGCTCAGCGGGTCGATCTGATATGCCGTCTCAACATCGGCGTTGAACGTGTCGATGCTGGCGTCCAGGTTGGCGGCCTCTGTTGGGTTGCTGCTGAGCAGTTCGGCGTCGGCCGTAGGCGTCCAGGTGTTG
>NZ_DATFZD010000033.1:0-25209 GCF_035314665.1 Mycobacterium sp.
GCTCATGCAAATTCCACGCCGCATCCACCTTGGCCCGCAACACCGCATCCACCCGCTCCGGCGTCAACGACATCACCACCGCATCATCAAGCACACCCGCGGCATGAATCACCGCCGAAAGCGGATGCTGGACAGGGATATCCGAGATAACTTTGGCCAACGCCTGTCGGTCGGCCGCATCGCAGGCCACCACCGACACCTCGGCACCGGCCTCGCGCAGTTCGCTCGCCAGGTCGGCGGCGCCTGCAGCGTCAGGACCACGCCGGCTCGTCAGCACCAGATTGCGCACACCATGATTGGTCACCAGATGACGGGCCAACGCCGAGCCGGCCATCCCGGTCCCACCGGTGATCAACACCGTGCCCGCCGCCCACCCATCCGGCATCGTCAGCACGACCTTGCCGATGTGACGCGCTTGACTCAGATATCGCAACGCCGCCGGCGCTCGCCGCACATCAAATGCCGTCACCGGTAACGGCCGAAGGATTCCGGCGTCGAACAGTTCGGCGAGTTCGAGCATGTACTGATGCATGCGGACACGACCCGGCTCGAAGAGGTCGAAGGCGCGGTAGCGCACACCTGAGTATTCCTGGGCGATCACGCCGGGGTCGCGGATGTCGGTCTTACCCATTTCCAGGAACACCCCGCCCGGCGCCACCAGACGCAGCGAGGCATCGACGAAGTCACCCGCCAACGAGTCCAGCACCACGTCCACACCACAACCACCGGTCGCCGCGCGGAACTTCTCCTCGAACTCCAGGCTGCGCGAGTCCGAGATATGGTCGTCGTCAAAACCCATCGCCCGCAGGGTGTCCCACTTACCCCGACTCGCGGTGGCGAACACCTCCAACCCCAAATGCCGGGCCAACTGCACCGCCGCCATCCCCACCCCACCGGTGGCGGCATGCACCAACACCCGCTGCCCCGGCCGCACATCCGCGAGGTGGACGAACGCGTAGTAGGCGGTGGTGAACACGGCGGATAGGGCCGCGGCTTCGGCGTACGACCAATCGGAGGGCATGGGAAGCAGCAGTCGCGCGTCGCCGGCGACGAGGGTGCCGCTGCCGTCCGGGAAGAAGCCGTATACCGAATCTCCGACGGCGAATTCGGTTACCCCGGGCCCGACTTCGAGAACGACGCCCGCGCCCTCGCCACCGATCAGCGCGTCGTGGGTGAACATGCCCAGGGTGATCATGATGTCGCGGAAGTTGGTGGCGATCGCGCGCATGGCGACGCGAACCTGGCCGGGCTCCAGTGGCGCATCGGCGTTGGGCACCGGCTCCAATCGGAGATTCTCGAAGGTGCCGGCGCTGGAGAGCCCCAGCCGCCATGGCCCGTCGACCGGCGGCACCAGCAGGGCGTCGACGGCCCGACTGCCGTGCACCCGCGCCGTGTAGACCGTTCCGCCCCGCAGCAGTACCTGCGGCTCACCGAGCACCAGAGCCGAGGCTATCATCGTATCATCAAGGGGCGCATCGGAATCCACCAACACGATCCGGCCGGGATGCTCGGTCTGCGCCGAACGCACCAAACCCCAGACCGCGGCACCCGCCAGATCGGTGACGTCCTCCCCCACCAATCCCATTGCGCCTCTGGTCGACACCACCAATACACCCGAATCGTGCTCGGTCAACCACGACTGCACCGCGGCCAACGCCTTATGTGTGCGCTCGTAGGTGTCGACGACGGGATCCTCGGCGGCCGAAGCGGTCTCGAACATCTCGTAGGACGGCGTCTCGGCGTGCGACGCGGGAGACGCGGGAGACCACACCAGCTCGAAGAGCCGGTCCCCGCCCGCGCCGGACATCGCCGCCATCAACTGCTGCTGCGACACCGGACGAGCCACCATCGACGCCACCGACAACACCGGCAACCCCAACCCATCGGCCAGCTCCACCGACACCGACGACGGACCCGACGGCGCAATCCGCGCCCGCACCGCCGACGCCCCCGCCGCATGCAAGGACACACCCTGCCACGAGAACGGCAACGCAACATCGCCGGTGTCGTGGGTTACCGCCGCCGCGTGCAGAGCCGCGTCCAACAACACCGGATGCACACCGAATCCGACGACACCCCCGGCCGCTTCGGGCAGTGTCACTTCGGCGAACAGCTCGTCGCCGCGACACCAGAGCGCGGTCAACCCCTGGAACGCCGGACCGTACTCATACCCGCGCGTCGCCAGCCGCTGGTAACCATCGTTGACGTCGACGGCAGTCGCGCCCTCGGGCGGCCACACCGACAAATCGGCGCCCGGCTCAATCGATCCCGAACTCAACTGGCCGGTGGCGTGGCACATCCACCCCGAATCGGAGTTGGCATCGGCCCGACAGAACACGGACAAGTTGCGCTGGCCGGATTCTTCGGCGGGTCCCACAACCACTTGCACCGCAACCGAACCCGATGCCGGCAGCATCAACGGCGACTGCAGCGTCAGTTCGTCGACGCACCTGCAGCCCACCTCGTCGCCGGCGCAGATCGCCAACTCGACAAACCCCGCGCCGGGAAACACCACCACGCCATCGACGGCGTGATCGGCCAACCATCCCTGCGATGCGGGCGAAAGCCGACCGGTCAACACCACCCCGCCCGACTCCGGCAGCTCCACCACCGCACCCAGCAACGCGTGCTCACTGGCGCCCAGCCCCAGACCCGCGGCGTCCAGAGCAGCGCCATCACCGGAAAGCCAAAACCGGTGCCGCTCAAAGGCATAGGTCGGCAACTCGACAAACTCGGCCCCGGGCAACACCGCCCGCCAATCCACGGTCACACCCGAAACAAAGGCCTGTGCGGCCGAGGTGAGGAACCGGCGGATGTCGCCGTCCTCTCGGCCAAGGGTGGGGATGACGATCGGTTCGGCGCTGCTGTCGACACAGTCGTGGAAAGTGCCCTCGATGCCGGCGATCAACGCGGGATGCGGACTGCATTCGATGAAAGTGCGGTAGCCCTGTTGACATGCACCGCGCACCGCCTGATCGAATTGCACGGTCTGCCGAATGTTGCGATACCAGTAGTCGGCGTCCAAGCCGGCGGTGTCGAGCAGACCGCCGGTCAGCGTGGAGAAGAATGCGGTTCGCGACGACTGCGGTTCGAGGCCGGAAAGGACTTCGGCGAGCTGCTCGCGAATGCACTCGACGTCGACCGAGTGTGACGCGTAGTCAACGTCGATCCGACGAGCACGGAGTTCACGGTCGGTGCATTGTTGAACCAGCTCGTCGAGCGCGGCGACTTCACCGGACACCACCACGGCGGACCGTCCATTGATCGCGGCGATGCTGACCCTTTTCCCTAAGGGCGCCAACAACTCTCGTGCCTGCTCAGCGCCGCACGCCAGCGAAGCCATGCCACCCCGCCCGGCCAGCGCCAGCAACAGCTTGCTGCGCAGTGTCACCACGCGTGCGGCGTCCCGCAACGACAAGGCGCCCGCGACGTACGCGGCGGCGATTTCACCTTGAGAATGTCCGATCACGGCGTCAGGACGCACGCCGACGGACTTCCACAACTCGGCAAGCGACACCATGATCGCGAACAAAGCAGGCTGCACCACATCGACGCGGTCCAAACCCGGTGCGTCCGGCGCCCCGCGCAGGACGTCGATCAGTGACCAGTCGACGAATTCGGCGAATGCCTCTGCACACGCGTTGACCTGCTCGGCGAAAACCGGTGCAGTGTCGAGCAATTCGACGCCCATACCGAGCCATTGGGACCCTTGGCCGGGGAAGACGAACACGGTTTTGCCCGCCGGGGCACCATGATCGCAGACCACTGAACCACCCGGTTCACCGGCCGCCAGCTCGGCTAGACCGCTGAGTAACTCCCGGCGGTCAGCACCGAGCACCACCGCCCGATGCTCAAAGCGCGACCGGCCCGCCAACGACCAGCCCACATCGCCGGCAGCCAACTGCTCACGCGCACCGATAAATTCACCCACCCGCGCCGCCTGAGCCGCCAACGCCGCCGCGCTCTTCGCCGAAACGACCCACGGCACCACAGACGGCACCGGACGACCCTCCGACACCGCGTCTACCGCTGGAGCGTCCTCGATAATCACGTGCGCGTTGGTGCCGCTGATGCCGAACGACGACACCCCCGCGCGACGCACCCGGCCATCCACCGGCCAGGGGTGGGCCTCGGTCAGCAACTCCACCGACCCCGCCGACCAATCCACGTGCGGACTCGGCGCGTCCACGTGCAGCGTCGCCGGCAAAACCTGGTGGCGCATCGCCTGCACCATCTTGATCACGCCGGCCACCCCCGCGGCAGCCTGGGTATGACCCATGTTCGACTTGATCGAGCCCAGCCACAGGGGCTGTTTTCCGGGCTCGGCCCGGTCTTGCCCGTAGGTGGCCAGCAAAGCCTGGGCCTCGATCGGATCACCCAACGTGGTGCCCGTGCCGTGGCCCTCCACCACATCAACCTCGGCCGCGCTTAGCCCGGCATTGGCCAACGCCGTCCGCACCACCCGCTGCTGCGATGGCCCGTTGGGCGCGGTCAAACCGTTCGACGCCCCATCCTGATTCACTGCCGAACCCCGCACCACCGCTAACACCGGATGGCCCAACCGCTGCGCATCCGAGAGCCGCTCGACGACCAGCATCGCGCCACCCTCGGACCAGCCGACGCCGTCGGCGGCTTGCGAGAACGGCTTGCAGCGGCCGTCGGGAGACAAGCCCCGATGCCGGCTGAATTCGACGAACACGGTAGGGGTGGCGTTGACGGTCGCACCGCCGGCCAGCGCGAGGTCGCACTCGCCCGACCGAAGCGACTGCACCGCCATATGCAGGGCCACCAGCGACGACGAGCATGCGGTATCCACCGATACCGCGGGGCCTTCCAGCCCCAGCACGTACGCCACCCGGCCGGTGGCCACGCTGGACGTCATGCCGGTCAGCCGGTAGCCCTCGATCTCTTCGGCGAGCATGCCGTAGCCCTGGACGATGATGCCGGCGAATACACCGGTCGCGCTGCCGCGCAACGTGGTCGGGTCAACCCCCGCCCGCTCCAACGCCTCCCACGACAACTCCAGCAGCATCCGGTGCTGCGGATCCGTCGCCAGCGCCTCGCTGGGTGAGACGCCGAAGAATCCGGCGTCGAAGCCCGCCACGTCGTCGACGAACCCGCCCGAGCGCGCGTAGCACTTGTGCGGCGCGTCGGGGTCGTCGTCGAACAAGCCGGCCAGATCCCAGCCGCGGTCGGTCGGGAACTCCGACATCACGTCGCGGCCCTGGGCGACCATGTCCCACAGGCCCTCCGGCGAATCCACTCCACCGGGGAAACGGCACGACATCCCGACGATCGCGATCGGCTCGCTCGACCGCTCCAGCAGGGCACGGTTCTTGCGCTTGAGGCGTTCGACCTGGACTAGGGCTTTCCGCAATGCTTCCGTCGCATGCTGGAGTTGGTCAACCATGTCGTTACCCCTCGCCTAACGTCGGTCGTCGCTGAGTTCGGAATGCGGCCCTGAGCCGAGGAGCCCAGTCAAGAAGATCGTTGGCGTGGGTGGCCAACTTCGACAGGGTTTCCAATACTTCCGATACTCCCGGCTTCGTACACGGAGAAGTCCCGCTATGCGCCGACTTGCTCGCCCGATTCATGGCCTGGGTCCGCAGCCAATTGCGGCGTTGCCCAGCCATCCATGGCGAGACTGTACCCGTCACCGGTCAGCCGGGGTTAAGCGCGTGGTAGCAACGCTTTCAGTGATTTGCCGGGTCAGCGCCAGCCGTCGGCGGCCACGGCGGCTCGCATCAGCGCATCGCACAGCTCGCGCAGTTCGGTAGCTTTGGCTCCTTCGTCAAGCGCTGTCGCAACATCTTCTGCCGCGCATCGCACCTGGTAGACGCGATCGGACAGGTCAGCGGCCTCGTCAGCGGACAGCACCACCGCGTCGGGAGGCAAGGACGTACCTTTTACGCCGTTGATCGAGGTCCGCTGCTCGTAGGCTCGCTGCCGACACGATTGCCGGCAGTACTGGCGGCGGCGACCCATCCCGCTGTCGGAGACGTCGCGACCACACCAGCGGCACGGCTGAGGGCGGACGCGACGTGTCACGGGGCCGACTTTAGTCGGGGTTAGACCGGGATCCCGGTATCATGGAACGTCGAGTCGCATGGGCCCGGACCAAAACCTGGGAACTCTGCTGGCCGCCCTGGCGTTGATCAATGCGCTAGCTGCTGAGAAGACGTTAAGAGGAGTGGGTACCAATGGCTGATCGTGTCCTGAGAGGCAGTCGCCTTGGAGCCGTAAGTTACGAGACCGACCGCAATCACGACCTGGCGCCACGCCAGATCGCACGTTATCGCACGGAGAACGGCGAAGAATTCGACGTGCCGTTCGCTGACGACGCCGAGATCCCTGGCACCTGGCTGTGCCGCAATGGCATGGAAGGAACCCTGATCGAGGGTGACCTCCCGGAGCCCAAGAAGGTCAAGCCGCCCCGCACGCACTGGGACATGCTGCTCGAGCGCCGCTCCGTCGAGGAGCTCGAGGAGCTGCTCAAGGAGCGTCTGGAGCTGATCAGGACGCGCCGTCGCGGCAGCTGACCGCCGCGACGACTAGCTCACCTGTCGATCGGAACCGCGCGGTTGCGGCGTCCGTCGATCCCCCACTGCGCGACTTTGACCAGCGCTTCGCGGATATTAGATCCGCTCATCTTGGACACGCCCAGTTCGCGCTCGGTGAAGGTAATCGGTACTTCGGCGACGGTGAACCCGTTGGTGATGGTCCGCCACGTCAAGTCGATCTGGAAGCAATAGCCCTTCGATTCGACGTGATCGAGATCGATCTTCTCCAGAACGTCCCGACGGTAGGCGCGGTAACCGGCGGTGATGTCGTGGATGCCGATGCCGAGGGCCAAGCGTGCATACGTATTGGCCGTCCAGGACAGCGCCCAGCGCCGCCATGGCCAGTTCTGCACGTTCCCGCCATCGACGTAACGCGAACCGATGACCAGGTCGGCTCCGGCGTCGACTGCCTCCAGCAAAAGGTGCAGTTGTTCGGGCGCATGACTGCCGTCGGCGTCCATCTCGACCAGCGTGGTGTACTGGCGGCTCAGGCCCCACGCGAACCCCGCCAGGTATGCCGCGCCCAGACCATCCTTGGCGGTGCGGTGCATGACATGGATGCGTTCGGGATCGGCCGACGCCAGCTCGTCGGCGAGCTGTCCGGTGCCGTCGGGGCTGCTGTCGTCCACGATCAGCACATGCACGTCGGGACGGGCCTGCTGCAGTCGCCGCAGGATCAGCGGGAGGTTCTCCCGCTCGTTATAGGTGGGGATGATCACCAGGGTGCGCTGGGTGGGGCGATCGCCCGCTACCCGCGACACCGGATCGCCGGTGGTCATATCTCTCCTCTGTCTGGCCGCCGGTCATGCATGCGGGCTGAATATCGGCCCCCGTCGTCGAGTGCGTCGTCGTCTGCGCCGTCGCCGTCGGCTACTTCGTCGTCGCCGAGCGGGTCGTCGTCAGGTTTCTCCCTCGCTGAGCCGAGCCTTCTCACTAACTCCTGCAGACGATGGTTTAGTTCCGCGAACCATCCATTGTGCAGCATCGCAACGAAAAGGACCGCGACTGCTACCGCGACCAGACTTCCCTGCACGATCGGGCCCCACCTGGCTGCGGGCGTCAGCGTTGTTTTGCGACGCACCTGGTTGTCCAGGTATTCGGGCTCGAAGAACTTCGTCCGGGCCAGCTCGCGCCCGTCGGGCGTGAGCAGAGCGGAGATTCCCACGTTGCTGGCGACAATCGCGTAACGGTCCAGCTCAACCGCGCGAACCTTCGAAAAGGCCAGCTGCTGCTCGCTCATGGTCTGGGTGAAGTTGGCGTTGTTCGCGGGCATCGCGAGCACCTCCGCGCCGTTGCGGACCGAGTCTCGCAGCGCGCGGTCGAATATCACTTCCCAACAGGTCGCGACCCCGACCGGAGTACCCGCGGCATTCACCACGCCAGTGCCGGAGCCCGGAACGATATAGCCCGCCATGTCGGCCATTCCGGATAGGTGGCGGAAGAAGCCGCGCCAGGGCAGGTATTCCCCGAACGGCTGCACGATCCGCTTGTCGTGCCGGTCGCCGGGTCCGGTCTTGGGATTCCAGACGATCACCGTGTTCGTCTGCGCGGGGGCTTCCGGCGGCCGACCCGCGATGTCGAGCACCGTACCGACCAGGACCGGCGCGCCGATCGCCTCGACGGCCACCGAGATCTGCTGAGCCGCATCCGGGTTGGTCAGCGGATCGACTTCGGAGGCGTCCTCCGGCCAGACGACAAAGTCGGGTTGGGGCGCGCGCCCGGCATGTACGTCGTCGGCCAGCCGGCGGGTCTGGCGGACGTCGTTGCCCAGCACCGCGAGGCGTTGCGCGTTGAACTCCAGGCCGAGCCGGGGCACGTTGCCCTGGACCACCGCGGCGGTGATGACGGGTTCGTTCCCCGATCCGGTACCGGAATGACGGACCTGCGGCCAAATCGCCGCGGTGGCAAAAAACACCAGGCAGATGCAGATTGCCGGCAGCACCACTGCCGGCGGCCGGTCAACCGCGTGCGGCTGACGGGACGCCCGCAACCACGACACGATCTCCAATGCGATCGCGAGGGCACTGCAACCGACCAAGACGATCGCCAACGAGAGCAGTGACACGCCGCCCAGTCGGACCAACGGCAGAAATGGGCCATCGGTCTGACTGGCGGCCACCACGCCCCAGGGGAATCCGCCGAACGGGACCGTCGACTTCAACCACTCCTGCGCCGCCCACACCACCGCGAACCAAATAGGCCAGCCGGGAAGCTGCCGCACGACGACGGCCAGCAGACCGAAGATCCCGGGGAACAGCGCGCACAGCAGCACCAGCGCCAGCAAGGGCGTGACCCCGACGAGGATGCTGATCCAATGGATTAACGGCAGATAGAACGCCAGGCCGAACAAGAAGCCGTAACCGAATCCGCCCAGCGGTGTGGTGGCCGGGCGGGTCAGCACCCAGGCCAGCACCGCAAACGCGACGACGGCAGCCCACCACCAGTTGAAACTGGGATAGCTCGAGCAAAGAAGCAAACCGGCCAGGATTGCGGCGGCGAGGCGCGTCAGCCGCGGTCGTAGGGCTTTGCCGAATTGGGGCAACCGCGTTCGCAGCTCGCTGCCCAGCCATACCAGCAACGCAGCGCCCAATTGGGCCAGCCGTTGCCCTAGCTGCGCGGCTCTTTCGCGGAAGTGGTCGCCGAAGCTCGGCAGCCGATCATCGTCGGCTGTCGGCTCGAGGTCGGCGTCGTCGTCCACCGACTCGAAGACGGTCTCAAGGTCGGCGGCCTCGTCGTCGGCGTCGTCGTCGTGAACTACCGGGATTTCGCCGGTGGCTTCGTCGTCCTTGAGATCGTCTTTGAGGTCGTCTTTGACGTCGTCGGTGACCGCCGGGATGACCTCGGTGTCCTCCCCTGGCCGCATCCAGCGGTCGAACCGCCTGATGCCCTTAGCCATAGATGACGGCACCCTTGTGCACGGTTTGCCGACAACGGGGCAACGGATCGGTCGGGCCCAGCCGCGGCAATGCGGGCACCCTCGACCGCGGATCGGTAGACCACCGTCGGACGGCGTCGCTCGGCGCGTGGGCGTCGAAGCCGTCGACGTCCCAGACGGCGTAGGACGCGGGAGCGCCGGGAACCAATGTGCCCGCCAGGCCATCGCCGACGCCGCCCGCCCGCCAGCCACCGCGGGTCGCCGCGGCAAACGCGGCTCGCACGGAGACCGAGCTGACTGGCGTGTGGTGGTTGGTAGCCGCGCGGATGGTCGCCCAGGGGTCGAGGCCGGTCACCGGTGCGTCGGATCCGAACGCGAGGGCCACGCCTTGGGATGCTAGCAGCGCAAATGGGTTGAGAACCCCCGCTCGGCCGACACCGAGACGGCGGGCATACATGCCGTCATCGCCGCCCCACAGCGCGTCGAAATTGGGTTGCATGCTGGCCATGACGCCCCACGCGCCCAGCTTGGCCGCCTGATCTGCGGTGACCATCTCCAGGTGCTCCAGCCGATGGCCGCAGCGAGCCACCGCGACCACGCCGAGGTCGTCGACCACGCGCTCGAACGCGTCGACGACAGCCGAGACGGCGGCGTCACCGATCACGTGGAAACCCGCCGTCACGCCGGCTTCGCTACACGCTCGCACATGCGCGGTGATGACGTCGGGTTCCAGGTAGCAGGTTCCGACCCGGTCACGGGCATCGGCGTACGGCTCGTGCAGCCAGGCGGTGCGCGAGCCCAGCGCGCCGTCGACGAACAGGTCACCGGCCAGGCCGGCCGCACCGGTGTCCTCGATGACCGCGCGCGCCTCCGCGGGGCTGTCCACCGCCTCACCCCAGTAACCGATCACCTGAACCCCATGGGCGCGGCCGAGGGTGCGCAACTCGCGCCAGTCGTCCAGCCCGCCGATCTCGGGGCCGGCGCATTCGTGCACCGCGACGATCCCGCTGGCGGCGACGGCGTCCAGCGCGGCCACCCGAGCCTCGGCGCGCTGAGCATCGGTCAACAGGTCGCGTGCGGCGGCACGAACCAGGTGATGCGCGTCGCCGATCAAGGGGCGCTGTGGGTCGAATCCGGTCGCTTCGTTCAGTCCGGGAACCCGCGCGCGCAGACCGGTCGAGGCCAGCGCCGAGTGCACATCGACGCGGGCCAGGTAGGCGGGCCGGCCCCCCAACACGGCGTCCAGCTCGGCAGTGCTCGGCGGGGCATTCTCCGGCCACGAGGATTCGTCCCAACCGTGACCCCACACCGGCTGACCGGGATGGGCGGCCGCATATTCGGCGATCATCTGCAGGCAATGCCGACGCGAGGCCGTAGCCCGCAAATCGAGCCCGGTCAGCGTCAGACCGGTGGCGGTGAGGTGGATGTGGCTGTCGACGAAGCCCGGCGCCACAAAGCCGCCGTCGAGATCGACCGGCTCGGCATCGGGGAACTGGCCGCGACCCACGTCGTCGCTGCCCAGCCACACCACGACTCCGTCGCGGACCGCCATCGCGGTCGCATCGGGATGGCTCGGGCTGTGCACCCGGCCGTTCACCAACAGGGCGGTAGGGACCTGCGTCACGCTGTATAGATTTACGCGCGCTCGCCCGGCAAGGCCGGCGGATCGATGTCAGCGACGTCGGTGACGTCGATAACCTCGCCGTCGATGTAGTCCGTCCGGGGCCGCGGCGTCGGTGCGTATCGATCGGCGCCGACGGTGGTGACGGTGATCAGCGGCGCACGCCTGCCGATGCCGCGTGCCGCTATCGCCGTCAGCATCGGGCGGGCGGCGGCCCGGGTCGGCGGTAGCAGGAGCAGCACCCCCGCGGCGGTGGTGACCAGGCCGGGAACCACGACGAGCACCGTTCCCAGCGCTACCAGCGCGCCGTCGGTGGCCAGCCGTTCCTGCTGAGACGTCAGCCCGGATCCCAACCGTGTCAGCTGGCGCTTGAGCTGCGAACCCGCCAACGCCAATCCGGCGACAAACGCGGCCAGCAACAACAACAGCGTCCAGCCCAGGCCGAGCGTCGACGCCAGCGCCACCACCACCGCCAGCTCGACCAGGACGTAGACCAGAAACAGTCGCGACACCATGAGATGGCAACGTCGGCGGCGGCTGCTGGAGTTCCGCCGACCGCTGCCGCACGGTTAGATGGCTGACGTGACGACAATCGAGATCGATACGCCCGCCGGCCCCATCGACGCGCTGCTCGATGTTCCTGACGGTCAAGGGCCCTGGCCGGGCGTAGTGATAATCCACGACGCGATCGGATACGGGCCGGACAAACAATCGATTAACAGCCATGTCGCCGCGGCGGGATATATCGCGCTGACCCCGAACATGTTCGCGCGCGGCGGGTGGGCGCGGTGCGTCACCAAGGTCATGCGGGACGTGCTCACGCAGCGGGGACGTTCGCTTGATGACGTGCTGGCTGCCCGCGACCACCTACAGGCTCTGCCGGAATGCAGCGGCCGCGTCGGCATCGCGGGATTCTGCATGGGCGGCCAATTCGCATTAGTCATGTCGCCCAAGGGTTTTGCCGCCTCCGCACCCTTCTACGGCACGCCGCTACCGCGCGAGCTCAGCGAAACACTCGACGGCGCATGCCCGATCGTCGCCAGCTTCGGTAGCCGTGACCTGATGGGCGCCGGGGCGCCCACGAAGCTGAAACGGGTGCTGGACCAAAAAGGCATCGCCAACGACGTGAAGGTCTATCCGGGCGCCGGGCACGGCTTTGCCAACAAGCTTCCCGCACAGCCCCTGATGCGGATTACCGGATTCGGCTATGACCAGGCCGCCACCGAGGATGCGTGGGCGCGGGTCTTTGCATTCTTCGGCGAACACCTGCGAAGCGGGGCGTGACTAGCCGGCCGGCCGCAATTCCAGGCCGACGTTGTTCTGCATGCCGCCGCGCAGCTTGCTGAACAGGTTGAACACCCGACCGACCAGTCCGTAATCCCGGCCGATTGCGTCGTAGACGGCGCCGGTCTGCGATTTGTCGAGGATGGTGGCCGTCGCCTCGATGGCCTCGCTTTTCGGACGACCGCGAATATCGCAAACGGCCAGCGTGACCCGCTGGGTGTTGCGGATCCGCTTGACCTTCCACGCCTTCCCCTCGCTGATGACCAACAGGCGGTCGCCATCGGAGGCGGCCCAGACCGGCGTCGGCTTAGGTCGGCCGTCCTTGGTGAAAGTCGTCAGCAGGACGTATTGCGCCTTGGCGACGTCTGCGAAGCTCGGAGCCACCGCGCCAGTCTAACGACGGCGCCGCTCAACGTTTCTCGCCGCTCAACTAGCGGGCCGCTCAGCTTTGGACCAGCCGAGCAGCCGCGGTAGCGGCAGCGGGTTGTTCAACCCCGCGGTTGCGGGAATGACGGCGCCGTTGATCCAGGCGGCAGCAGGCTGCGCCAACAACGCCAGCACCGCACCGATGTCCTCGGGTGCGCCCAGCCGCCCGGCCGGGATGGCAGCGGTGAGCAGATCACGGGCCTGCTGGGGAACGGCTGAGGTGGCTTTGGTGTCCACGAAACCCAGCCGCAGCGCGTTCACCGTGACCCCGTCGCCGCCGAACTCGTCGGCGGCGTAGCGCACATACCCTCCTACCGCAGCCTTACCGATTCCGTGCGCGGCCATGCCCGGCGCGGTCGGGCCCAAAGCGTGGACGCTGGATGTCTTCGGCTCGAGTAACGCTTCGGTGTCGCTTAGCGCCTACGCTTTAACCCGGACCAAAAGGAGCAGTAGGCGATGAAACGCGCGTCTGTTGAAAACAAGGTCATTGCGATCACCGGCGGCGCGCGCGGAATTGGACTGGCGACCGCGACGGTTCTGCATGGTTTGGGCGCCGCGGTCGCGATCGGCGATATCGACAGAACAGCCGTCAAGGAGGCCGGCAACCAGCTGGGCCTCAAGGTTGCCCGCCGACTGGACGTGACGGATCGGCGGTCCTTCACGGATTTCTTCGACACCGTCGAGAACCAATTGGGGCCCGTCGACGTGTTGGTGAACAACGCCGGCGTCATCGCGGTCGGTAACGCGGTGGACGAGGCCGACGCCGTCACCGAGCGGGTGCTCGATGTCAACGTCTACGGCGTGATCCTGGGCACCAAGCTGGCTGCCAAGCGGATGCTGCCGCGCGGCCATGGGCACATCATCAACATCGCGTCGCTTGGCAGCGTGCAGCCAGTCGTGGGCATCGCAACCTATTGCGCCACAAAGCATGCCGTGCTGGGGTACACCGATGCCGTTCGGATGGAAAATCGCGGAAGTGGTGTCAACTTCTCGGCGATTCTGCCGACTCTGGTTAATACCGAGATGATTGCCGGCGTCGGGCGGGCGAAGGGCTTTAGGAACGCCGAACCGGACGACGTCGCCCGCGCAGTCGTGGGTGTGATTGCCAAGCCGAAACCGCGGGTGTTCGTTCCCCGTTCGGTCGGCACGGCTGCGGCCGCCCAGCGTTTCATGCCGCAACGTCTGTCGGAGGCGATGGGCCGCGCCTTGGGTACCGACCGTGTCTTCGCTAGCGACGTCGAGATCGACAAGCGCGCCGCTTATGCGCGGCGCGCTGGGAAATCCTGATTCTCAATCGGTGCGGACGTCGAAGTCGGCAAGCACGGGTTGACGCAAGAGCTCGCGATGAGTCTCCGGTGTCCAGGGGAAGAGTTCGGGCAGACCATCTTTGCCGAGATACCAACTGCTGCATCCGGTGACCCAAATCGTCTGAGGCATCGCGGCTTTCATGCTCTCGTTGTATTCCTTGGTTGCCGCTTCGGTCGGCGCCGCGGCGCGCGCGACACCCTCGCTGAGATGCTTGATCCACCACATCACATAGTCAGCCTGGTCCTCGGCGATCGGCACCAGTGATTGGTTGCCGATCGGTGAATGCGGGCCCATCAGCATGAACATGTTGGGGAACCCGGGCACCGCCACGGACCGGTACGCCATCGGGCCGTCGGCCCAGACTTCGTCCAGGGCGAGCCCGCCCTCGCCGATCACCTCCAGCGGGCGCACGTAGGCGCGCGCGTCGAACCCGGTGGCATAGACCAGCAAGTCCAGTTCGTGCAGGGTGCCGTCGGCGGTGACGATGCCGCGGGGCTCGATGTGGTCGATCGGGTCGGTGATCACCTCGACGCCGGGCTCTTGAACGGAACGGTAGAAATGGCCGGCCATTATCTGCCGTTTGCACATCGGCTGGTAGTCAGGGGTGAGTTTGGCCCGCAGCTTCGGGTCGCGCACCGAGAGCCGCAGGTTCCATCGACATTCGGCCTGCAGCAGTCGGCGCTGCCATCCCGGGCGGATGGGCGCACGACCGAAGATCATCCTGACGAACAAACCCCAGAAGCGATAGGGCATACCATTCAGCGCCGGCCATCGGGACAGCGCCGCCTGGGCCAGCTTTGAGTAACGCGGGTTAGGTAAGGGATAGATCCACTGAGCGGTGCGCTGAAAAACCTTCAGCGCGCGCACCTTGCCGCCGAGCTCGGCGGTGATCTGCACCCCGGTCGAGCCGGTGCCGATCAAACCAATCCGCTTGTCCGGCAGGGAGACCGAGTGGTCCCAGCGCGAGGAATGGAATGCGGGTCCGGCGAACGTGTCCCGTCCAGGGATGTCGGGATAACGAGGTACCCGCAGGACTCCGGTGGCGGTCACGAGGACGTCGAATGTCTCCTCGCCGTCGGGCGTGATGAGCTGCCACTTTCCGTCGTCATAGCGGGCCGCCGTCACGTTGCTGCCGAACCGGATATGCGAACGGATGCGTCGTTCGTCGGCCACCCGCTGGAAATAGGCCTGTATCTCTGGACCCGGTGGGAGCCAATGCGACCAATTCGGGTTCGGCCGGAACGAGTAGGAGTAGTACCGCGACGGAACGTCGCAGGTAAGTCCGGGATACGTGTTGTCGCGCCATGTCCCGCCGACGTCGTCGGCCTTTTCGAAAATGGTGAACGAGTCGATGCCGGCGTCCTGCAGTTTGGCGGCCATACATAGGCCCGACATTCCGGCGCCGATTATCGCGATTTTTAGTGATCGCTTGTGCGTCATGGCAACCACCCGGCCCTCTCGCTTGCCTGCACGTTACGCCGTCGGCCTCGGCTTATCGACGGCTTCATGATCAAAGCGGCGATCGTGATTCGATTCGTCACCTCACAGCCGATGGGTAATTGGCCCCAGCCTGCGGCTAACAACGAGACGCAACGTATAGGGATGACAACACCCTCAGCCGACGGCCGGTGTCGACGTCGCCGAGCGGCGCACGAGATTTCGCCATCGGCCTGATGCCGACGCGGATACTAAAGAGTCACGACTGGCTACGGCGATGGCATGCTATCGGATGCCCACATCGAGGCGATGTCACCAGGTGAACGCCGCGATTTGATTCAGCGACTGCAGCGTCCGCTTGAGGAAGTGTTGCCACCATTGCTCGCGAGACGCATGCGGCGGAACCGATTGACCTCGATGGTCGGCGTGATCGGGTTGATCCCGTGGATGGTCTACCTGGGCTTCACGCTGCCCGCGAATTATGTCGCCCATAACTGGCCGGCAACGTGGATCGGTTTTGACTGTCTGCTCATCGTGTTCATGGTGGTGACCGCAGTGCTGGGCTGGCTGCGCCGACAGCTGGTGGTACTTCCCGCGTTCACTACGGGGGTTCTGCTGATCTGTGATGCCTGGTTCGACGTGCTGACCGCCGGGCCGGGCCAATTTTGGGTCTCGGTGTTGACCGCCGCGCTCGGCAACCTCCCGCTTGCGGTGCTCTTGATCATCGGCGCGGTACGCATCCTGCGGCTGACACTGACACGGCTCTGGTTTCTCGACCCCGGGACGCCGATGTGGCGGGTGCCGTTGGTGCCGTAACCGCGCGCCACTCCCGACGAGTGCCGCTACATTGTCGCCGAGCGGGCCAAGCCGCCGCTTCGATCCGTATATTATTGCTGCCCTTTATCATTCGTGACGTGATGCCGATCATCGCGGCATCCGCCGCCAGACGAATTGCGGCAGCAACCGCATCGCGAAGAAGATCGGCCGCAGCGTCCACGGGATCCAGACGGTGCGCCGTCCTTTGGCAAGTGCCCGGGCGGTGGCCGCGGCCACCTGCTCCGGGGTGCTGGAAAACGGGGCGGGCGTCATGCCCTGCGTCATGCGCCCGATGACGAATCCCGGGCGCGCGATCAGCAACCGCACCCCGGTGCCGTGCAGCGCGTCGGCCAGCCCGCTGGCGAAGCCGTCCAGCCCGGCCTTCGCCGAGCCGTACACATAGTTCGCCCGACGCACTCGCACCCCGGCCACCGAGGAGAACACCACCAGCGACCCCCGCCCAGCCTGCCGCATCGCCGACGCGAGATGGGTGAGCAGGCTGACCTGCGCGACGTAGTCGGTATGCACGATAGCCACCGCGTGCGCGGCATCGGCCTCGGCGCGGGCCTGGTCACCGAGAATCCCGAAAGCCAGCACCGCGGTGTCGATGGGGCCGTGATCAGCGATGATCGACGCCACGAGCGGGCCGTGCGAGTCCAGGTCGTCGGCATCGAACTCCCTGGTGTGCACGGCCGCCGCACCGGCGGCGACGAGGGCCGCGACTTCCGCGGCGAGCTGATCGGCTTTGCGCGCTGCCAGTATTACCGTCGCCCCGGGGGCCAGCCGTCGCGCGAGTTCGATACCGATCTCGCTGCGGCCGCCGAGGATCAGCACCGTTGCAGCCCCCGTGTCATCCACGGGTGCGATTATCACCTGCGCTAGCGTGAGCGGTGATGGCGAACTCCTCCGCCCGGCTGACCAACGATGCACTGGCGTTTCTGACGGAACGCCATCTCGCCATGCTGACCACGCTGCGCACCGACAATTCGCCGCACGTGGTCGCGGTGGGTTTCACCTTCGACCCCAAGACCCATATCGCGCGGGTGATCACCACCGGCGGCTCGCAGAAGGCGGTCAACGCCGAGCGCGGCGGGGTCGCGGTGCTCAGTCAGGTCGACGGGGCTCGCTGGCTATCGCTGGAGGGGCGGGCCAGCGTCAACCGGGAGGTTGATGCTGTTCGTGACGCCGAGCTGCGCTATGCCCAGCGTTATCGCACACCGCGGGTCAACCCGCGACGGGTGGTCATCGAGGTGCAAATCGAGCGGGTGCTGGGGTCGTCGGATCTGCTGGCCCGGAAAGCCGAATAGCCCGCTAGACGAGCGTGGCGCCGGGCGCCCGAATCACCAGCGGCACGGCGGGGAAATAGGCGGCCATTTCCGGTCGGGATTTGGCCAGCGCGGCGGTGCCATATCCGCGATGCCGGTAGTCGGGATGGATCCAGATCCGCACATGGACCTCGTGGTCTTCGAGTTCACCGAAGACCATGCCGACCTTCTCGTCGCCGTCGACCGCGACAAACCAGGCGGCCTCCTCGGCGTCGAATCGGTTCTGCGCCGAGCGGATCTCATCGTCGAGGCCACCCGCCGGGCCGCCAGACCCATCACCCTTGGCGCCGACGTCCTCACAACGTGCGGCGAAAATATCGCGGTCGGACCGCCCGGAGAACGGGCGGAGCGCCAGGGAATCGCCGGAGCTGGCCGGCCGGTCTTTGAACGTGAAAGTCAACAGGTTGTTCATGTCTTCGAGCTCGGCGGCAATCTTCTTGCGCGAGTGCTTGGTCAGCTGATCGAACGACATGCCGATCACGGCTTCAGCGCCCAGGCGCGAGGTGCCGAGCAACGCGACGATGCCGTCGACCGCAGCCGGCCGGTCGTCGGCCTGCACGATCAAGTCCAACACTTCATGTCGACGTTCCAACGCGTTGAGCAGGGCGTCGGCTATTTCTCGGCGGGCGGCGGCGCGGTCGTGATCGGTCATCGCACGAGCCTAATACGCGAAGCTTAGGTCGGGACGACGATCAGCTCGTGCGGACGGTGGTTGACCGATAGAGCGCCGTCGTCGCCCACCACGACGATGTCCTCGATACGTGCCCCCCACCGGCCGGGGAAATAGATCCCGGGCTCGACGGAAAACGCCATGCCCGCCTGCAGCGGCAAATCGTTGCCCGCGACGATGTACGGCTCTTCGTGGACGGACAACCCGATGCCGTGGCCGGTGCGGTGCACGAAATATTCGGCGAGCCCTGCTTTCGCCAACACGTCGCGGGCGGCGGCGTCGACCGCTTCGGCGGTCACTCCCGGGCGCACCGCCTCGACCGCGGCCCGTTGCGCCCGCTGCAACACTGAATACTGCTGCGCCACTTCGGCGCTGGGCTCACCGATGCTGTAAGTACGCGTCGAGTCGGAGTTATATCCGGGCTCGTACGCCCCGCCGATGTCGACGACGATGATGTCGCCGACGCGGAGTTCCCGATCCGAGTAGCTGTGATGCGGGTCGGCACCATGCGGACCGGATCCCACGATGACGAACGCCACCTCTGAATGTCCCTCGGCGACAATGGCTTCGGCAATATCGCCGGCGACGTCCGCTTCGCTTCGACCGGGTACCAGGAAGTCCGGCACCCGGGAGTGCACCCGATCGATGGCCGCGCCCGCCTTGCGCAGCGCGTCGATCTCGGAGGCGTCCTTGACCATCCGCAGTCCCCGCAGCACGCCGGTGGCCAGCACCGGCAGCACACCGAACACATCGGCCAATGGCAGCAGGTGCAGCGCGGGCATGGAATCGGTGACCGCAGTCGCGGCGGGCCCGCCGGCTAAGCCCGTCAAGGCCTCCGCAACAAGCTGGTAAGGGTCGTCACCGTCGACCCAATCCCGCACCGCCAGGCCCAGATCCGCGACAGCGGATTGTTTCAGCGACGCCAGCTCGAGTCGCGGCACCACCACGGTCGGATCACCGACTACCGGCAACACCAGCGCTGTGAGCCGCTCGAAGGTCTGCGCGCGCGAGCCCAGCAGATACCGCAAGTCGTAGCCCGGGGTGATCACCAGGCCGGCCAAGCCGGCCTCGGCGGTAGCGACGGTCGCCGCCGCAATCCGGCGGCGGTAAACGTCTGCATCGAATCGGTGAGACCCCATAGCAGTCAGGCTAGCCGGGTGACGATGCAGAGCGCGCAGCGCGATGAGGAGGAGCCCGGCAATCGAACCTAGCCGGGTGACGATGCAGAGCGCGCAGCGCGATGAGGAGGAGCCCGGCAATCGAACCTAGCCGGGATGGGGCTGGCAGGATGGCGGGCATGTCCGCACCGCTGCTGCTGCTTGACGGCGCCAGCATGTGGTTTCGCTCCTACTTTGGCGTCCCGTCCTCGATCACAGCGCCCGACGGCCGGCCGGTGAACGCCGTCCGCGGCTTCTTGGACTCGGTGGCCATGCTGATCACCAAACAGCGACCCGGCCGGTTGGTGGTGTGCCTGGATTTGGACTGGCGCCCGCAGTTTCGGGTGGACCGCATCCCGTCGTACAAGGCGCATCGGGTCGAGGAAGAACATCCCGACGGGCAACCCGATGTCGAGGAAGTACCCGACGAATTGTCTCCGCAGGTGGAAATGATCACGGAGATCCTCGACGCGTTCGGCTTCTGCACCGGCGGCGCCGAGGGTTTCGAAGCCGATGACGTGATCGGCACACTGGCCGCCCAGGAACGACGTGACCCGGTCGTCGTCGTCAGCGGCGATCGCGACCTGTTACAGGTGGTCGGCGACGACCCGGTGCCCGTTCGCGTGCTCTACCTGGGGCGCGGCCTGACCAATGCGACCCTGATGGGCCCCCACGAGGTGGCCGAACGCTACGGCGTGCCCGCCGATCGGGCCGGCGCCGGCTATGCCGAGCTGGCGCTGCTGCGCGGCGACCCCTCCGACGGGCTGCCGGGTGTACCCGGCATCGGCGAGAAGACCGCCGCGACACTATTGGCGCAGCACGGCTCGCTGGCGGGGATCTTGGCCGCCGTCGACGACCCCAAATCGTCGCTGTCCAAGGGTGTTAGGGCCAAGCTGCGCAACGCCGCCGACTACATCGAAGTCGCCGGCCCCGTGGTGCGGGTGGCCACCGACGCGCCTGTCACGCTATCGACGCCGGCCGACGCCGTGCCGCTGGTGGCGGCCGACCCGGCGCGGACCGCCGAGCTGGCGACCCGGCTCGGGGTCGCGTCCCCGATCACGCGGCTGCAAAAGGCGCTCGACGCGCTGCCCGGGTCGTGAGGTATTCGCGCTACTTGGGCCGGCCGACCTCGTAGGTGCCCTTGTTGTCCTGGAAGGTCACCGTGACCTGACGCTTGGTGCCGTCGATGCTGACGTCACAGTCGAAGGTGGTGCCCTTTTTAACGGTCGGATTCTGGCCGTTGTTGCACTTGACGTCTTTGACGTTCTTCGCCCCGTAGCCGTTGGTGTTGTCGCTGAGAATCTGCGCCACACCAGCCTGCGCCTTATTGACGTCCAGCTTGGTGGTCACGAAGAACCCCGGCGCCCAGAAGCCCAGCACCAATACCACCGCCACGATGACGGCGGCGAACACCCCGACCACCGTGCCAATGACCGTCCGCGACTTCTTCGCGCCGGCGTCCGCGGGAGGCTGGCCGTAGGGCCCCGGGTACTGGCCGTACTGACCCGGTTGACCGTACTGACCCGGCTGGCCGTACTGACCCGGCTGGCCGTACTGGCCGGGCTGCGCGTACTGACCAGGCTGGCCGTATTGAGCCGTCTGCCCCCCGTACGCGTCCTGCTGCGGGTAGCTCGTGGGCTGCGGGAACGGCTGAGACGGCGGGTAGTACTGCGCCGGCGGCTGCTGGTACTGTCCGTAATCCGCCGGCGTGTACGCGGGGGCGTGCCATGTCGGCTGCTCTCCGCCCGGCGCCTGCCAGGTCTGCTCGCCGGATGGCTGCTGCTGCCAGGGTGACACGTGCTGGGTCGGGTCCTCGCCGGATTGCTGACCTTCACCCTGCGGCGGCTGCCACGGTTTCGTCGGGTCGGGCCCCTGCGGTCCGCTCATCGTGTGTCTGTCCTTTCGGTCCTGAATGCAGTCCTCGCATCGGTCGCGCATGCAACCGTAGCTGTGGCTCAGCCTACCCGGCGTCAACTGCTACGACGCCGCGCCGAATTGCGTCGATCGCGCGCTTCGCGGTGACTCGCAGCTCCGGTTGCGGGGCGGCGTTACGGACCTGGTCCAGCAAATCAAGCACCTGCCGGCACCAGCGCACGAAATCCCCCGGCAACAACGGCGAACCGCTGCCCTCCGCATCGGCGGCGGCCAACGCGGCGACCAGGTCACCAGTGCTGGCCCAGCGGTAGATGGCGCCGACGAAACCGTCGTCGGGCTCGCGGCTCAGCGCGATGCGGTGCCGCTGCTCGTCGGCACGCAACTCCGCCGACAACCGTCGCGTCCGGTGCAGTGCCTGTCGCAACGGCGCGGTCGGCACCACCGCGGTTCCCGGTGGCCTCGGGCCGTCGCCGCCCCGCGTCTCGTAGACCACCGCCGAGAGCACGGCAGCCAACTCGGCGTCTCGCAGACCTGTCCAGGCGCCGGTGCGCAGGCATTCGGCCACCAAAAGATCGCTCTCGCTGTAAATCCGGGCCAGCAGCCGCCCGTCGTCGGTCACCGTGGGGTCGCCGTCGGTGGTCTGGATGAAGCCGCGCTCGGTGAGCAACCCGACGATCCGGTCGAAGGTCCGGGCCAAGGAGTTGGTGGCCGCGGCCACCTTCTTTTGAACAGCTTCGTTGTCGCGTTCGATGCGCAAATAGCGCTCGGCACGCCGGACTTGCGCCTCGCGATCGGGATCGCGGTGGACGGTATGACGTCGCATCTGCTCGCGTAGCGACGTCAGCTCGGGGTCGAGATCGCGGCTCTCGGTGCGGCCGCCGCCGCGCCGGCCACCGGGAGCCGGCAAGCCCGCAGCCGCCGAACGCAGCGCCGAAGCAAGGTCGCGACGAACCCGGGGCTGTCGGTGTTCGACCCGCTTGGGCAATGTCATTGAGCCCACCGGCGCCGGCACGCCGGAATAGTCCGCCGACGAAATCCTTCCGGCCCAACGGTTTTCGGTCAACACCAACGGCCGCGGGTCGTCGCTGTCGCGGGCGGCTTCCAGCACGACTGCCAGGCCGCCCCGACGGCCGTGGGTGATCGTGATGATGTCACCGCGGCGCAACGCCGCCAGCGCGTCGTTGGCCACCTGCCGGCGTTGCAGCCGCGACGCGCGGGCCTGTGCGCGCTCGTGTTGGGTGATCCGTTCCCGCAGCCGGGCGTACTCCAGGATCGGCGCATCGCTTCCACCGAGGTCGGCTGCGACCTCGTCGAGCATCTGCCGTCCGCGCTCCACGCCGCGGACCAGGCTCACCACCGACCGGTCGGCCTGATACTGGGCGAACGACTGCTCCAGCAGCCGATGAGCCTCCTCGGGGCCTACCCGGTTCACCAGGTTGATCGTCATGTTGTACGACGGCGCGAACGAGCTGCGCAGCGGGAACGTGCGGGTAGAGGCCAGGCCGGCGACTTCAGCCGGTTCACTGGTGTCTTCGCCGGGGTGCCAGAGCACCACGGCGTGGCCTTCGACGTCGATGCCGCGCCGGCCGGCCCGCCCGGTGAGCTGGGTGTACTCCCCCGGCGTCAGCGGGACGTGCTGCTCGCCGTTGAACTTCACCAGCCGTTCCAGCACCACGGTGCGCGCCGGCATGTTGATGCCGAGCGCCAAGGTTTCGGTGGCGAAGACCGCTTTGATCAGCCCGGCGGTGAACAGCTCCTCGACCGTGTGCCGGAACACCGGCAACATTCCGGCGTGATGGGCGGCGATACCGCGCAGCAGTCCTTCCCGCCACTCGTAGTAGCCGAGCACCCCCAAGTCGGAATCCTGCAGATCGCCGCAGCGGTGCTCGATCACCTCGGCGATTTGGGCCCGGTCCTCTTCAGTGGTCAGCCGCAATGACGACCGGAGGCACTGCGCGACCGCGGCGTCGCAACCCGCGCGGGAGAACACGAAGGTGATCGCCGGCAGCAGACCCTCGGAGTCGAGCATCGCAATCACGTCGGGCCGCGATGGCGGTCGGTAGAAACCCGGCCGACCGGAACGTCCCGGACCGCCTCGTCCCCCCTGCCGGCGAGGAGCACGCCAGTCCGAGAGCCGATCGGCCTCGCGGCGATGGGCGATGTGGCGCAACAGGTTCGGATCGACGATCGGCTGGCGCCGGTCACCCGCGCCGTCGGCGGCGTAGTCGAACAGGTCGAAAATGCGTTTGCCCACCAGCATGTGCTGCCACAGCGGGACGGGTCGGTGGTCGTCGACCACCACCGTCGTGTCGCCGCGGACGGTCTGGATCCAGCCGCCGAACTCCTCGGCATTGCTCACTGTCGCCGACAGGCTGACCAGACGCGCTTCGTCGGGCAGATGCAGGATGACCTCCTCCCACACCGCACCACGCATCCGGTCGGCCAGGAAATGCACCTCATCCATGACGACATAGGAAAGCCCTTGCAGCACAGGCGAATCCGCGTATAGCATGTTGCGCAGCACTTCGGTGGTCATCACCACAACCGGGGCGTTCGCATTGACCGACAGGTCGCCGGTGAGCAATCCGATCTGATCTTTGCCGTAGCGGGCCACGAAGTCGGTGTGCTTCTGGTTGCTCAGCGCCTTCAGCGGCGTCGTGTAGAAGCATTTGCCGCCCGACGCCAGTGCCAAATGCACCGCGAACTCGCCGACAACGGTCTTCCCGGCGCCGGTTGGCGCGCACACCAGAACACCGTGGCCGCTTTCCAGTGCCGCACATGCCTGCTGCTGAAAGCCGTCCAGCCCGAAAGAGAGTTCCGCGGCGAACTTGGCCAATTCGCCTTGCATCGTCGCGGCGCGATCAGGTGACGTCGTCATGGGGTCCGGCGATGCTCGACGGTGCCCCAACCGCGGACGGCGGCTCGACGACCGAGGCTTCGTCGTCGGCGATGACGGTGAGCGCTTCGCGTTTGGCTTTCCGTCTGTCGTGTATCCGGGCGATCTGGATGGCCAGTTCGAGCAACACCGTCAGCGCCAATCCCAAGGCCGTCATCGAGAACGGGTCGGAACCCGGGGTGAAAATCGCTGCGAACACGAACATCACGAAGATCAGGCCGCGCCGCCACGACCGTAGCCGTACGTAGCTCAGCACACCGACGAAGTTGAGCATCACAATCAGCAGCGGGAATTCGAAGCTGACGCCGAAGACCAGCAGCAGGTTGATCAAAAAGCCGAAATACCGGTCGCCGGACAGAGCGGTCACCTGCACGTCGCTGCCTACGGTCAACAGGAAGTGCAGCGCCTTGGACAGCACGAGATAGGCCAGTACCGCGCCGGTAATGAACAACATTGCCGCCGGGATGACGAACGCCACCGCGAAACGGCGCTCCTTCTTGTACAACCCCGGCGTGATGAATGCCCAGAGTTGGTACAACCACATCGGGCAAGCCAGCACGACCCCGGCGGTCAGCCCGACTTTCAGCCGCAGCATGAACTGGTCAAACGGCGCGGTGGCCAGCAACCGGCACTGGCCGTCGGCGCTGATCTGCGCTCGCGCGGACGGCGGCAGCGAGCAATATGGCTGTCGAAGCCGTTCGCCCAGGCTTTCCAGACCGAACAACCCGTGCGAATACCAGACGAACCCGAACGCCGTGGTGACTGCAATCGTCGCCAGCGAGATCAGCAGGCGAGCGCGCAGTTCGGTGAGATGGTCGACAAGCGACATGGTCCCGTCGGGATTGGTGCGGCTGCGACGACGTCGCGGATCTAGCCGCCTGAATAAACCGGTGCTGCGCACAGTGAATGGGCGCTCGGGCGCCGTGGCTGCGATGCCAGGTTAGGCCGATCGACCGTCA
>NZ_DATFZD010000034.1:0-65829 GCF_035314665.1 Mycobacterium sp.
GCAAGGACAGACGTTGCCGGCCAGCGTCGACCTGGAAAAGGAGACGGTGATCACCGGTCGGGTCGTCGACCGAGACGGCCAGGCCGTTGGCGGCGCGTTCGTGCGCCTGCTGGACTCCTCCAACGAGTTCACCGCCGAGGTCGTCGCGTCAGCCACCGGCGACTTCCGGTTCTTCGCCGCACCCGGGTCCTGGACGCTGCGCGCGCTCTCGGCGGCAGGTAATGGCGACGCGGTGGTCAGCCCGTCGGGCGCGGGCATCCACGAGGTCGACGTCAAGATCGCCTGACCGGCCTCCCCGGCCAGCCGCAGCATCACCTACGACTAAACTCGTTGCCGTGGTTTTGTTCTTCGAGATCATGCTGGTCGCGGCGGTCGTGGCGATCTCCTGGTTCGCGCTGTACACGCTGTATCGGCTGATCACCGACGAGTCGTGACCGCGCATGACCTCCAGCGCTGAGGCCGGTGACGAGCCGGTCCTTCCGCCCGGTTCCGCGGACCGTGCCGTCGCCGCCGCCGCCCAACGCGCCAAGGTGACCGCGACCCGCAACATCCCGGTCTTCGACGATCTGCCCATCCCCGCGGACACCGCGAACCTGCGCGAAGGCGCCAACCTGAACGACGCCTTGCTGGCGCTGCTTCCCCTGGTCGGCGTCTGGCGGGGCGAAGGAGAGGGCCGCGGAGCCGACGGCGACTATCGGTTCGGCCAGCAGATCGTCGTCTCGCACGACGGCGGCGATTATCTGAACTGGGAAGCCCGGTCCTGGCGGCTCACCGATGCGGGCGACTACCAAGGACCCGACTTGCGTGAAACCGGTTACTGGCGCTTCGTGACCGACCCCGACGACCAGACCGAGTCAGAGGCCATCGAGTTGCTGCTGGCGCACTCCGCCGGTTACGTCGAGCTGTTCTACGGGCGGCCGCTCAACCAGTCGTCGTGGGAATTGGTCACCGATGCCCTGGCCCGCAGCCGGTCGGGTGTGCTGGTTGGCGGAGCCAAGCGGCTCTACGGCATCGTCGAGGGTGGCGACCTGGCCTACGTCGAAGAACGGGTGGACGCCGACGGCGGCTTGGTGCCGCACCTGTCGGCGCGGCTCTCGCGGTTCGCCGGCTAGCCCCGTAGCGGTTGCGGCAGAGGGTGTTTAGGCTCGCGGGCCAGACCTCTAGAAATGGGCAGCCCCCGAGCCGTAGTTCCTGGTTGGACAGACCGGAGGCTCGGGGGCCGGGTGGCTGCGGGGAATTCGCCAGCGCGCGCAGGTGATTCCTCGCCCGGTACTGCTAGCGGGCAGCCACCTCACAAGTCCATAAAGCTATCAATTTCGCGGACCACCTCCTTCCCTGTGTACGGCCGACCGTACTCGCTCAGCGGTGCGCCGACAACCGATTTCAGCGATCGCTGACAATGGCGGCGTCGACAAGTCCGGCGAACTCCGCCGCCATCGCAGCGCGCGGCACCGTCCGGCCGTCGAGCGTGTGGACCCGCGCCGCCAATGTCATGCTCGATACCAACCAAATACCCTGCGCTGCAAACAGATCAGCCACACGGAGCGCGCGGTAGTCGCAGTCGTAGCCCTTGGCGCGGGCGACGCCGAACAGCGCCTGCTGCGTGGTGCCGCGCAGGATCGGATACCACGGCGGCGGGGTCAGCAGGCACAGGTTGTCGCCGCTACCGACAGCGATCACCACCGTCGAACGGGGGCCTTCCAGAACGTAGCCGTCCGAGCTGATGAAGATGACATCACCGGCGCCCTGCCGGGCGGCATGGCGCAACGCGGCCATATTGATGGCGTAGGACAGCGTCTTGGCACCGGCCAGCAGCCACGGCATCGCCTCGACACCGGTCGCGGGCAACTCGCGGGGCAACGTCACCGCGGCCACCCCGTCGCGACGGGCGGCGGTTATCCGGTCGGCGATCGGATTGACCGTGACGTAGGCGGTGGGCGTCGACCCGCGTTCCCGGCCGCGGCTGTAGACCAAGCGCATCGCACCCTCGTCGGCGGTGTCCACCGTCCACTGTCGCGCTGCCAGATCGATCGCGTGCCGCCAGGCCGCCAGGTCCGGCTCCGGCAAATCCAGCAGCTTGGCCGAGTGGCTCAGCCGGCCCAGATGTGCCTCCACCAGGCACGCGCCGCCGTCGCGGACCAACAACGTCTCGAATACGCCGTCGCCACGCACCGCAGCGAGGTCATCGGCGAACAGCAGTGGCGTCCCCGGCGGATGCACCTCGCCGTCGAGCGTCACGATCACGCCCGGGTGGCCAGTCATGGAGGAAAAGACTAGCCCTGTGGACCCGTAGAGTTGGTGTGTGTCCGCTGTTCCCGTCCCCGAAACCGGGCCCGACGCCGGCGCGATCTGGCATTACGGTGATCCGCTGGGCGAGCAGCGTGCCGCCGAAACCGACGCAGTGCTGGTCGATCGCTCGCATCGCCGGGTGCTCACACTGACCGGCGCCGACCGGCAGACCTGGCTGCACAGCATCTCGACGCAGCACGTCAGCGAGCTTCCCGACGGCGCAAGCACGCAAAACCTCAGCCTGGACGGGCAGGGCCGGGTCGAAGATCACTGGGTTCAAACCGAGCTCGGCGGCGTCACCTACCTCGACACCGAACCGTGGCGGGGCGAGCCGCTGCTGGAATACCTGCGCAAGATGGTCTTCTGGTCGGATGTGACTCCCGCACCGGCCGACCTCGCCGTGCTGTCGCTGCTGGGGCCGCAGCTGGCTCAACCGGCGGTGCTGGACGCGCTGGGACTGGACGTGTTGCCCGCCGAGATGACCGCGGTGCCGATGAGCGGTAGTGGCTTCGTGCGTCGGATGATCGGGGCGCGGGAGGGCCAGTTCGAGCTGGACGTGTTGGTCGACCGACGCGATCATGCCGACCTACAGCGTCGGCTGACGCAGGCCGGGCTGCGCCCGGCGGGAGTGTGGGCCTACGAGGCCCACCGGGTGGCGGCCGTGCGCCCACGGCTCGGCGTCGACACCGACGAACGCACGATCCCGCACGAAGTGGGTTGGATCGGCGGTCCAGGGCTGGGCGCCGTCCACCTCGACAAGGGCTGTTACCGCGGGCAGGAGACCGTCGCACGGGTGCACAACCTGGGCAAACCGCCCCGCATGCTGGCGTTGTTGCACCTGGACGGGTCAGCGGATCGGCCCGCTACCGGCGACGCGGTGCTGGCCAACGGTCGCGCCGTGGGCAGGCTTGGAACCGTCGTCGAACACGTCGATCTCGGCCCGGTGGCGCTCGCGCTGCTCAAGCGGGGAATACCGGCCGAGATCGCCTTGATCACCGGCGGCGACGCCGAGGTGCCCGCGGCGATCGACGCCGATTCGCTGCCGCCGCTCGACGGGCCGGGCGCCGGACGGGTGGCCGTCGAGCGGCTCAGGGGAACGGCGCGATGACCGTCAGCAGGGCGTGCCGCACAGGGCGCGGGGCGCAACAGCAGACAGCCAACGGGCACGGTAAGCTGTCGGCAGGACAATAAAGACAAAAGATCGGAGCCGCCTACTTGTTGGGCCGCTCCGTTATTGCGCGAGGGGGTTCCCCCATGGGCCGCGGCCGGGCTAAGGCGAAGCAGACCAAGGTTGCTCGTGAACTCAAATACAGCTCCCCGCAGACCGATTTCGAGCGGCTTCAGCGTGAGCTGTCCGGGACGGGCGAAGACGACGCCGACCAGGCGGACGGCGAAGACCCCTGGAGTGGCGAAGACAACTGGCGCCGCTGACATCTGATTTTCCGGCTCCAGCTGCGGCCATTTCCGGGCCGCATTGTTCGGCTCAAGCTGATTTCTAGAACCGTGGATGCTGCCCGACGAGCTTGGACCGTGGGCCTTCCTTGCCGCCCTTGTTGATTGCGCCGATCACCCAGCAATCCAAATGCCGGGCAGTCAAAATCGCCAAGGCCCGGTCGGTGTCCTCCGGCGCCACCACGGCGATCATGCCGACGCCCATGTTGAAGGTTTTTTCCATCTCGGCGCGGGAGACGCGGCCGCGCTGGGCAATCATCGCGAACACCGGCGCCGGCGTCCACGTTCCGCGGTCGACCTCGGCTACCAGCCCATGCGGGATCACGCGTTCCAGGTTGCCGGCCAACCCGCCACCGGTCACGTGGCAGAACGTGCGGACCTGAGTTTCGGCGGCCAGCGCCAGACAGTGTTTGGCGTAGATGATGGTCGGCTCGAGTAACTCTTCGCCCAGCGTGCGGCCGAACTCTTCGACGTAACCGGCCAGGTTGCCCCGGTCGATCTCCAGCAGAACCTTGCGGGCCAGCGAGTATCCGTTGGAGTGCAGACCCGATGACCCCATCGCGACAAGGACGTCCCCCGGCTTGACCCGGTCGGGCCCCAGCACATCGTCGGCTTCAACCACGCCGACGCCGGTGGCCGAGATGTCGTAGTGATCCGGTTCGATCAGCCCGGGGTGCTCGGCGGTTTCGCCGCCGAGCAGCGCACAACCCGCGCGCATGCAGCCTTCGGCGATACCGCCGACGATCGCGTTGAGCCGCTCCGGCACGATCCGGCCCAAGGCGATGTAGTCCAGCAGGAACAGCGGCTCGGCGCCGCAGACAACCAGGTCGTCGACCACCATTGCGACCAGGTCCAAACCAACGGTGTCGTGCTTGTCCATCGCCTGCGCGACCGCCAATTTGGTGCCCACCCCGTCGCTGGACGCGGCCAGCAACGGTTCGCGGTAATCGCTACGCAGCGCGAACAATCCGGCGAATCCGCCAAGCTTGCTGCGCACCTCGGGCCTGGTGGCTTTCGACGCCAGCGGCTTGAACAGTTCGACGGCGCGGTCCCCGGCTGCGATATCCACTCCGGCCGATGCATAGGTGACGCCGGAGGCGGCCGGGTCTTTTCCGGACTTCTTTGTAGGGTCGGCCATTGTCGATAAAGGCTACCGGTCAGCGCCGAACACGGGTATCGGCTACCTGTCCGCGGGGCTACGGGTGGCGCAGAACGGAGGCCTGCTCCGCCTCCGGGGATATTTCGCCGGCCGCGATATTGGTTTGGGCGGCGGCCTGCTTCGCTCCCCGCGCGGTGGTGGCAAGCATGTGCTCGATGACGTTTTTGCCCAGTGCGGTCTCGCTCGGCAGCTCGATCGGATATTTCCCTTCGAAGCAGGCCGCGCAGAGCCGCGAGGCGGGTTGCTCGGTCGCGGCGATCAGACCCCGCAGCGAGATGTATCCAAGCGTGTCGGCGTTGATGGCATGCCGCACCGCCTCGAGCATCTCGTCTTCGTCCTCGACGGCGTTCGCGATCAACTCGGCCGGCGACGGAAAGTCGATGCCGTAGAAGCACGGCCATTTCACCGGCGGCGAGGCGATGCGCACATGCACCTCGACGGCGCCGGCCTCGCGAAGCATCCTGACCAGGGCGCGCTGGGTATTGCCCCGCACGATTGAGTCGTCGACGACGATGAGACGCTTGCCGCGGATGACCTCTTTGAGCGGATTGAGCTTCAGCCGGATGCCGAGTTGGCGGATGGTCTGCGACGGCTGGATGAAGGTGCGCCCGACGTAGGCGTTCTTCATCAGGCCCTGCCCGTAGGGGATGCCGGCCTCCTGCGCATAGCCGACCGCGGCGGGGGTGCCGGACTCCGGAACGCCGATCACCAGGTCGGCGTCGATCGGGCATTCACGGGCCAGCCGACGGCCGATCTCGAGCCGTGCGCCGTGCACCGACCGGCCGGCGATCGTGCTGTCCGGTCGCGCCAGGTAGACGTACTCGAAAATGCAGCCTTTGGGTTCGGGGTTGGCGAACCGGGTCGACCGGACCCCGTCGGCGTCGATGGCCAGGAGTTCGCCCGGCTCGATGTCGCGGACGAACGAAGCGCCGACGATGTCCAGCGCGGCGGTTTCCGACGCCACCACCCAGCCGCGATCCAGTCGTCCCAGGGACAGCGGCCGCACACCATACGGGTCGCGCGCGGCGTACAACGTGTTCTCGTCCATGAACGTCAGACAGAACGCGCCACGCACCGTCGGCAGCAGTTCCAGCGCAGCCTGTTCCAGAGTGGAGTCGGCGGCGCCGTGGGCGAGCAGCGCGCCCAGCATGTCGGAGTCTGTGGTCGCCGCGAAAGCCCCCCGGGTGTTCATCAATCCCGCCTCGCGGGCACGGGCGACGAGCTCGGCGCTGTTTACCAGATTGCCGTTGTGCCCCAAGGCAACTCCGGTGCCGGCCGCTGTGTTGCGGAACACCGGTTGTGCGTTCTCCCAAGTGGTTTGGCCGGTGGTGGAGTATCGGCAGTGCCCGATCGCGACGTGGCCCTCCATGGCCGCCAAGGTTTGCTCTTCGAAGACCTGGCTGACCAGACCGAGATCTTTGAAGACCAACACCTGCGACCCGTCCGCGACTGCGATGCCGGCGGCCTCCTGGCCACGGTGCTGCAACGCATACAGCCCGAAATAAGCGAGTTTGGCGACCTGTTCGCCGGGGGCCCATACGCCGAATACACCGCATTCTTCGCCAGGCGGGTTCTCCAGGTTTTCTGCGGGCACTGGCTGCTGGGCGGTCACGATGTGGCGGCTCCCTGGGAGGCGATTGGTGACGCAATGCAGTTTACGGAAACACCGGTCGTGTGACCGAATCGGTCGGGCGTGTTGCGCTACCTCGTAACCGCTTTTCCTGGCGTTTCATTCCCACAGGGTGTCATCAGTCACACATGTCACAAGTCTCACAGATCGTCGAGCACCGCGTACGCGGCGTTGTAACCGGGGGTGAAGGTGATGCCCGGCCCGCCGTGACACCCGGCGCTTGCCAGATACAGCCCATGGACCGGAAGCGGAAGGTCGATGAAGCCCTTAGGTCCGGGCCGGTTCGGTCCCATCAAGTCCGGGTGCAGCAGGCCGTGGCAGAAATCGCCGGACGGGGCGCCGAACATCGTCTGCATGTGATACGGCGCGAAGGTGATATGCCGGATGACGATGTCGCGGAAGTTGGGCGCATAGCGGGTGATCTTGTCGATAACCCGTTGCGCCATCTCGTTTTTCAGATGCCCGTGCTGATCGCGGCTGGCCTCGACGGGAAACGCATAGGCATATGCGCTCGCGGCATGCTTGCCCGGCGGGGCCAGTCCGGAGTCCATGCAGGACGGTATCTGCATGCCCAGCGATGGATTGTCGGGCACCAAGCCGCGGGTGCACATCTCCCACTGGATTTGCTGCTCCTCGGGTGAGCCGAAAATCCCGATGGACTGCTGCATGCCGGGTTCGTTGAGCAGCTCGTAGGGCGGCGCGAACTCCGGCAGGCCGTCGAGAGCGAAATGCATTTGGACGAACGCGGCACGGTGGTCGCGACCGCTAAACCGCGCGGTCAAGTCCGAGGGCAAATGCTCCGCGCCGACGAGGTCGGTGAGGGTGAGATCGGGCGAAAGGTTGGACACCACCACCGGTGCGCTGATCGTGGACCCGTCACGGAGTCGTATGCCGGTGACCCGGTCGTTTTCGACGAGGATCTTCTCGGCTTTGGTCCGGAAGCGGATCTCGCCGCCAAGGGAGATGAAGAGTTCATGCAGGTGTTCGGTGAGCGCGCCGATACCGCCTTCGAGCTTGGTCATCATCGCGGTGCTCTCGTCGGGCACCGCCAGCGCAAAGGCCAGGCAGGTGGCACTGCCGGGGGTGTACGGCCCGCGATAGGTGGAGTTGATGGCCAGAAACGCCAGCATCCCGCGCATGATCGCGTGCTTTTCTTTGTCCGGCAGGTAACGGTCGATGGCGTCCATCGCCGAGCCGAACAGCATTTGATGAATGGCCGTACGTTCGGCCTCGGTTGCTGCGCAGGCATACATCTCATCGAGCGTCTTCGGTGGCGTGCGCACCTCAAATCGGCCCAGCGCTTTTGCCGGCCCCTGGCTCCAGCCGATCAGCTCGGCCATGCCCATGATCGCGTCGGCGCCGTGCTTCTCGCCGAGATGCGTCATCAGCCGCATCGGATCGCGGTAGAAGATCATCGGTTCCTCACCGGACTCGCCGATATTGACCGACATGACTTCGGCGTCGACGGTCGGAAGAGCATCCAGGCCAAGCTCTTTGGTGATCTGGGGGGCGGTGGGGAACTGCACCGATCCCGCGATCTCGTAGCGGAATCCGTCGATGAGCTCGACCGTCGCGGCCATTCCACCGCTGTAGGTGTTGGCCTCCAGGCAGAGCGTGCGCAGGCCCGCACCCTGCAGGATGGCTGCCGCCGTCAGGCCGTTGTGGCCGGCGCCGACGACGATCGCGTCATAGTCCGTCATGGCTGGGATCCCTTCTCAAGGCCACCGCCGGGCCCGCGCACACAGCAGAATATGTCAGTACTGACATATTAGGAAGATGTCAGCACTGACATCTTTCGGCGATTCGAGATAGCATCTGGCGCGATGACCGAGCCGATCAACCTGCATGAGCTACGCCGGCGATCGACGCACGAGGCGTTGCGTCGGGTGGCGCTGGCGCAGTTCGCCAGCAAGGGCTTTGCCAATGTGACGGTGACGCAGCTGGCCACCGAGGCCGGCGTCACCGAGCGCACGTTCTTCCGGCACTTCCCCAGCAAGGAAGCGGTCCTCTTCCAGGATTACGACACCCACCTGGAATGGCTTGCCGAAGCATTGGCGCAGCGACCCGCTTCGGAGTCGCTGTTCGATGCCGTGTTGGCCAGCGTCGTGAGCTTCCCGCACGATGTGGAGGTGGTTCGCCAGGCCGCGATCGCTCGGTCGACACTGATATCCACCGAGCGCATCGCCGCATATTTGCGCGTGGTGCAGTCGTCGTTCGCCGAGGTTCTGACCGACTTCATCAAGTCCCGCTACGCCGGAGTTCCCAACCTCGACCTCGTCGCCGAGGTCGCGGGAGCCACCCTGGCGGCGGCTCTTGTGGTAGCGGTGCAGAAGTGGGGTGACGACGGCTGTACCGGCGACCTGGGTGAAATCGTTGCTGCCAGTGTCGATCTGGTGCGTTGCGGGCTTGCGCCGCTGGCCTAGCCGGCCAAGCGCACCAGCGGCAGCCAACTTTCGATCTCGCCGGCCCGAGATCCGGAGAGACGCAGCGCGCCCGCGGCGCTGGCAGCCGTCACCCTCAGCAGTCCGGTGGCCAGCAGCAGCCACGTCCGAGGATCGGTCTCGACCACATTGGGCGGTGTGCCTCGGGTGTGCCTCGGCCCGGAAATGCATTGCACCGCGACGAATGGCGGAACGCGGACTTCGACGCTGGCGCCCGGCGCTTGCGCGGCCAACGTGCGCGCGGTGAGCCGAACCGCCGCCGCCAGGTCCGGACGACTGGGAACCGAACGGGAGTCGTCGCGTAACCAGTCCTCGACGGCCCGGACCGCCTCGCGGGTCTTTGCCGGATCGGCTCTACCACGGGCGGCCATACCTTAGAGTCTCAGAACCATGGATCGCCCCGCCGGCCACCGTACAAGATTGCCGGCCTGGCGATGCCCCTCGTCATGGCCCTGATCGGTTCTCGGACCCTTCACCAGTGCCGCTGCGCCTGTCAGGGCTCTAAGCCGCGCTGACGGCCGACGAGTCGCACCCGGATCGCGCCGTCCCGATCCTCCTCTTCCAGCTCTAACTCGATGCGGGCCAACTCCTGCCGTAGCAGAGGTAACCAGTGTCGGCTCAGGGCGCGCACCCGCAGCCGGGTGGTGTGAACCTCTTGCTCGACGGTTCGGAAAGCCGCTTGCGCCGCAGCGCATTCGGCGGCGGCGACAACGGCTGCTCGATATGCCCGCGCCGCCTGAACAGACGCCGAGGTCGGGTAGACAACGGCCGGATCGCTTTCGGACGGCAATACGCAGACGGCGGCGTCGGGGTAGCGCACCCCGGCGGTGACGGCCCACTGCACGGTGACCGATGCCGCCGCGGTGGTGACGGCCAGGTCGATCCCGTTTTGGCCGCCTATCAGCATCGCGCGCAGCCCCCACATATCGGCCTCGCGGTGGGCCTGCTGCCAGTTGTGGCGGCTTTGTTCGGCCTTGCGCTGCAGCTCTTCTTGCAGCGCGGTCAGCAAGTGCAGCTTCTGCTCGAGCAGCGTCACCCCCCGCTCGGCGAGGTCGAGCCGGTTCAGCACCCATAGTCGGCCCATCCGCCCCGGGGGACGCGACAACGGCGCCATCACCCCCCCTGCACACTGTCGGGCCGGTATGCCTCAAGCAGATCGGAGGGCAGCATCGACAATTCACTGCGCGGCAACCGTGCGAGTACCTCCCATGCCCGGTCGAGGGTCTCGTCGAAAGGTCGTGCGGCGTCGGGACGTTGACTGACCAACTTCGCAGCGAAATCGTCCTCGAACAGCAGATAGCTGCGGTCGGTGGCGGTTAGGGCGTCGGGCCCGATCAGCTCGGCCAACGCGCTTACCTGCCGTGCATGCGCCAACGACGCGAGCAGCTGAGCCGCCACCGGCAGGTGATCGTCGCGGGTTCGGCCAGCCCCAGCGCCGCGGCGCATCAGCCGCGAGAGCGACGACAAGGCGTCCACTGGCGGGTAGATGTTGCGCAGATGCATCTGCGCGGAGAAGATGATCTGCCCTTCAGTGATGTAGCCGGTCAGGTCCGGCACCGGGTGGGTGATGTCGCCGCCGGGCATCGTCAACACGGGCAGCACGGTCACCGAGCCGGGCTGTCCGACGATTTTGCCGCACCGCTCGTACAACGACGCCAGGTCACTGTAGAGATAGCCCGGATAGGCACGCCGCGCCGGCATTTCACCGCGGGCTGCCGAGATTTCCCGCAGCGCTTCGGCGTAGCTGGTCATGTCGGTCATGACCACCAACACGTGCCGCGATGTCTCGAACGCCAGATGCTCGGCGATCGTCAGCGCAATGCGCGGGGTGAGGATCCGCTCGATGACCGGGTCGTCGGCGGCGTTCAGCAACAAGACCAGTTCCCCCGCTGCGGCTCGTGATTCGAGCACATTGCGGGCATAGGCCACGTCGGCGTGGGGAAGCCCGATGCCGGCGAACACCACGCTGAACGGCTCGCCGCCGGCACTGGCCTGCGCGGCGATCTGACACGCCAGGCGCAGGTGCGGCAACCCGGGCAACGAGAAGACCGGCAGTTTCTGACCCCGGACCAGGGTGGTCAGCGCGTCGATCACCGATACGCCGGTCAGCACCGGCTCCGAGGGAGCCTCGCGTTGCATCGGGTTGAGCGGGTCGCCGTTGACCGGCACCCGTTGTGCTCCGCTCACCGGCGGGCCGCCGTCGATCGGTTCGCCGCGGCCGTTGCAGGCGCGGCCCAGCCAGGCGGTTCCCACCGGGATGCGCAGCGGTTCGCCACTGAACCGGTATGCGGCCCCTGCCGCGTCCATTCCCGACGTGCCTTCCATCACCTGCACGAGCGCCACGTCGCGGTTTACATCGAGCACCAGCCCGTGCCGCACCGAGCCGTCGGCCAGCGTGATGACGACGTACTCGTCCCACCCCACACCGGCGACACCACCGACCACGGCCAGTGGACCGCGCAACTCACGCACGCCGCGGTATTCCACCCATCGCGGCCACGAGTGGCTCATCGCGGCAGCTCACGCAGCGTCTCGACGATCTCGTTGCGGCGCTGGACTGCCAGCGCCGTGTCATCGGGTCCGCTGTCGTCGCGGGCGCGGATCAGCTTGCCGAAGTCGGTCTCCTCGATCAGCTGCGCCGCCACACCGCCGGCAACCAGTTCACGGCAGGTGTCGATTACCGCCAACGCCGCGTCGACGAGCGCCGCGGTCTTCTCCGGTCCGCAGTGCGCGTCGTTGGGGTTCTGGGCATTCTGCTGCAACACGGTTTCCCGCAGCAGCCGGCCGGCCACCAGCACCATCCGCTCGCTGTCGGGCAGCGCTGTCACGCCGACCAGCTCGGTGAGCGCGGCCAGGCGATCGGACTCGGTCAGCAGATCCAGCACCCGAGCGCGACGGGCAGACCAGCCAGTGTCATCGACAACAACGCGGGCGGTGCCAAGCGCTTCGGCGTCACGGGAAAACGACGCCGACCACGACACCGCAGGGTAATGACGCGAGTAGGCCAGGTCCCGGTCCAGAGACCACCGACAGCGCACGAACCGCTCAGTGTGCACGGTGACCGGCTCGGACAGGTCCCCACCGGGTGGCGACACCGCTCCCAACACCGTCACCGATCCGGTATCCCCACCGAGGGTGTCGACGTATCCCGCACGTTCGTAGAACGCCGCGAGTTCGGAGGACAGGTTGGCCGGATAGCCCTCCTCGGCGGGCAGCTCCCCCAGCCGAGATCCGAACTCGCGCAATGCTTCTGCCCACCGCGAGGTGGAGTCGGCGATCACCACGACGTGATAGCCCATGTCGCGGTAGTACTCCGCGACCGTGACACCGGTGTAGATGCAAGCCTCGCGTGCCATCATCGGCATGTTTGAGGTGTTGGCGATGATCACGGTGCGGTCCACCAGCCGCCCGCCGGTGCGCGGATCGCTCAACTCACGCATGTCGGCAACGATCTCGGCCATCTCGTTGCCGCGCTCACCGCAGCCGACATACACGATGACGTCGGCGTCGCACCACTTTGCGATCTGTTGCAGCAGAACCGTTTTGCCGGTACCAAATCCGCCCGGCACAGCGGCGGTGCTGCCCCGGGCGATCGGGAACAGCAAGTCGACCACCCGCTGGCCGGTGGTCAGCGCGACCACGTCGTCGCGTCGACGGCGATAGGGTCGTGGCTGCCGCACCGGCCACTGCGCCGCGATGGCCACCGGCTGTCCGCCGACTGTGGCGATCGCCTCATCGGCGGCGTAATCACCAGCGGCGGCAATCCAATCCAGCGTGCCCGATATCCCGGCGGGAACCTGCACACGGTGTGGCACTGATCCGGTGCGTGGCACCACGCCAAGCACGGTACCGGCCGTCAGCTCGGCGCCGATAGTCGTGCTCGGCTCGAAATGCCATGTCGAGTGGTCGATTTCATTGTCATGGCCGGGTGTCAACCAAGTTGGCGCGGTGTGCAGGGGCCGCAGCAACCCGTCGAACACCCCGCCCAGCAGCCCGGGTCCCAGCGACGCCGACAATGGGCGACCCAGCGCGACGACGCCGGCGCCGGGCCCCAGGCCGCCGGTGTACTCGTAGGCCTGCACCGTCACCTGCTCACCGCGGATCGCGACCACCTCGGCGGGGATTCGCTCGGTTCCCAGCGTCACCAACTCATGCATCGCCAGCGCGGCGGCGACGTCGATTTCCACCAGCGGCCCCGATACCCGCACCACCCGAGCCATGTCCCCTATGACCACGGCTCATCCACCTGCGCAGTCGTGTCGTCGAGCACCCGCGCAGCAATGCCGGCCAAACTCAGGTCCATGCACCGCTGACCGGCCTCGGCCACCACTCCACCGGTGGGGTGTTCGCGCAGCTGCGCGCCGGCGCCCAGTGTCGCCTGCGCGGTGGCCCGCAGGGCGGCAGCCCAATGCGGGTAGGCGGGGTCCTCACGCAGCCGCAGCACGGCCTCGGTGCCGCGCCGACACCACCGCTGGTAAATGTCGCGTTGGGCCGCGAGCACCGCACCGCGCAGCTCCCGTTGCAGCGCCGCCCGTCGCTGGGCGCTCACCGTTTCCGCGGCGGCCCGCCCTGCGGCGCGGGCCGCTTCGGCCAGCTGTGCGGCTTGGTTGCGGGCCGCAGCGAGAACGCGCTCGGCTTCCTGCTCCGCTTCGGCGATTTCGCGTT
Source organism: Mycobacterium sp. (assembly GCF_035314665.1). Taxonomy (GTDB): domain Bacteria; phylum Actinomycetota; class Actinomycetes; order Mycobacteriales; family Mycobacteriaceae; genus Mycobacterium. The sequence continues at coordinate 13,637 of NZ_DATFZD010000034.1, forward strand.
CGGCGTCAGCCCGAGCGCACTCCAGCAGGTGCCGTCGCACCGGCTGCAGCGCGGCCACCGCCTTCTCGGTATTCAGCGCGCTCATGCGGGCATCACCGCGGTCAGCGGGTCACCCTCGCTCAGCCGGTCGCCCAACGCGTCAGCGGCCGCCGCGGTCAGGATGACCAGCGTTGTGCCGGACGGCAGACCTTCCCATGCCCGGCGCACCTCGTCCGGGCCCTGGGCAGACATTGTTGTCGCGCCCGCCATCGCATAACCGGCCACTAACGCCGGTTCCCCGATCAGGACGACGGCTCCCACGTCACGCCCGCTGGATCAAGATGACCGCCACGACCAGCCCGTAGATGGCGATGCCCTCGGCCAACCCGACGATCACCATCGCCCGGCCGAACAACTCTGGCCGCTCGCTCAGCGCCGCCAGCGCCGCCGCACCGGTATACGCCACAGCGATCGCCGCGCCGATCGACGACCCCGCGACCGCGATCGCCGCGCCCAGCAACGCCGCCCAGTTGCTGCTCGCGCTACCCGGCCCAGCCGCCGCGGCCGTTTCCGCTACCGCCGGCCCAGCAGTCAACGCCTGCACCAGCACCACCAGCGCCGCCACCGCCACCACCGCATTGACCGCCCAGAACAGCCGCACCGCCAGCCGGCCCCGGCGACGCAAGAGCATCAAGCTGACCGCGAATCCGGTGATCAGCGCCGGTGAAGCGATAACCCAGGTCAACATGCCGCCTCCATTTCGACCACCGGGACCGTCCAGGGCCGGAACGGCCGACCCTCACCGATGAATACCCGCGAAAACAATTCATAGAATTCCAGCCGCAGCGCCTGCACGCCTGCCACCAACGCCTCCAGTGCGAACGCCACCGCGTTGCCCACAACGAACAGCACCACCGCCCCCGCCGCGCCGATCCAACTGTGCGCCCACAGTGCCGTCGTCCCGCGCCACACCACCCAGCCAAGCGCGGCGTGAGTCATCCCGAACGCTGCCAGCCGGGTGAACGAGACCAGGTTGGACCCGAGACGCACCATCAAATCCAGACCACCGATCGCGGCCTGCAGCACTCCGCCCGCGCCGCCACCGGACTCCGCATACAGACCGATCAGCGCCAGCAGCACACCGACCGCGCACAGCAGTAGCCCAGCCGCCACCAGCACCCGGGAGCCGATCATGTAGCCCCCCAGCACCACACCGGCGCCAGCGAACACGGTCGCCCCGGCAATCCCGGACGGCGCGTAGACGGCCAGCTGGAACCCGCCCTCACGCCAGCGGTTGATTGCTCCCACGGTGTAGGCGGCTCCCAGCAACACGGCCCCGACCGCTAACGCAACCAACAGCAGCCGCATCGGATCATCCAGCGGAGCCAGCCATACCACCGGCACCAGCCCGGTCGGGCCGAAGCATTCCCCGTACAGGACCCCGAAGACGCTTGCCGCGATCCCGGCGCCACCGACGAAACTCCACATCGGCCGCAGCGACGGGAACCGGCGGATCCAGCCCAGCCTGATCATGACCGCAGCTGCCACCAGCAGCAGTCCGTGGCCGACGTCACCGAACATCATCCCGAACATCACCGTGTAGGCCAGCCCGGCCCACACGGTGGGGTCGATGTCGTGGTATGGCACGGTGCCGTAGGTGCGTACCAGCGCCGAGAAGCTGCCGGAAAGCGCCGGCCTGGTGTCGAGCAGCGTTGGCGGATCGATCCCCCGCGGGGTGGGTAGCGGCACTGCCGCCGCGCCGCCGTTGTCCAGGCGCGCGCGCAGCCTGGGTAGCTGGTCGGCCGGGCACCAGCCGGCGACCGCTACCACCTCACGGCGGCGCACTGCGGCTGCGGCGTACCGCTGCAGCTGCGACTCACCCGCCAGCAGGTCCGCGCGCCCAGCATGCTCCAACTCGGTGACGTCCGGCGCGGCGGCTGACAACATCACCGTCGCGCCGCCGTGTCCCGATTCCGGGTGCGCGCCCATCCGCTGTAGCGCCTGCGCCGCCTGACCCGGTGCGCGGCCATTGTCGGCGGGTTCGTCGAGCTCGACGCTGCCGGATCCGGCCACCACCACCAGCACATCGCGCAGCGTGTCCGCCTGTGTGACTACCGCGATGCGCTGCATGCGAGCGGGTGTAAAACGCCGCGCGAAGGCACGCAACCGTTCAGGCCGTTCAGCCCGTTCAGGCGATGACATCGTAGACGTCCATCGGGCCGCCGCCACGCGACGCCAGCGCCACTGCAGCGCAGCACCGCCAGGCGTCGGCGGCCAACACCGCGACCGCGCCGATCGTCCGGGCCCGAGTGAACTCGCTGCCGCCGAGCATGGTCAATCCGTCGGCTTCCACCCGCGCCCACCAGCGAGCCTCCGCCGTCCACAAGCCGTCGGCCGCAGTGATGCCGTCGAGCAACCAACGGAACCGCATGGCAAGTGAATCGGCGAACGAGGCCAGGTTGCCGGCCGCCGTCGCGGCCGCACCCAACACCACGCGGGTGCGGATCCGCAGCGGCTCGGGCAACTCACGCTGTTCCACCAACCTACGACGCGCCACCGTCAAGGCCAACCGCGTGTACGCCCAATTGCGCGCCTCGGGGACCGCGTTGGCGACCCGTGCCGCCCAACCGATCTGCACCGCCAGTGCGATGTCCGATGGTGATTCCGATCCCGGGTCACCCCACGTCGTCTGGGCCAGGGTGTCCCGGAGCTGCGCCAGCGAGGAGGTCTCGCTTAGCCGCGACCACGCGGTAGCCAGTGCGCCCAGCGTCTGGGGCGTGCGGGCTGGCGCGCCCGCCAACCGCCGGGCGTGAGCGGCTATGTTGCCGGCTTCGAAGCCGGCGGCCAGCGCGCGAATGGCCTGCGCACCTTCCGCCGGTTGCCATCCGGCCAGCACACGCAGATGCCACAGCAGTGCGGCGCACACCGCATGATCGGTGTCCGGTGCGGGCTGCCCCACGGTGATGTCACGGCCATACGCGGTACCAGCCAACGCGTGCTGAGCATCGGTCAGGGAGTTCATCGCCGCGAGGGCCCGGGCGCGCCGCACACCCAGCCGCCGGTTGAGCAGGGCTTTCGCCCGCACGTTGCCTGCTACCCACTGGGCGCTCACTGATCGCTCTTCACCGTCGTGGGGCGGACGAGGGCATCGAGCCACTCCCGCGCTTGAGCGGCAACGGTGTCGGCGTCATCGGCTAACCGCTCGTCGGACCGCTGGTGCACCCGGGCGATCTCGGCCTCCGTCCGGCGTCGCATGTCGTCCTCGTCGGCGCCGGCTTCGCGCAGCGCGTCCGCCTCCGATCGGGCTCGCACCGTCTCGGAGTCGTCACGGGCTTTCGCCATGAGTTCGGCCGCCTGCCGGTGGGCGGCGCGGCGAATCTCCTGCGCCCGATCGGCGGCAGCCTGCCGCGTCCGCCCTGCCTCCTCTTGCGCATCGTCCAGGAGCGCCAGCATTTCGGTGAGTTCAGCCGCGGCGTCAGCGCTGCGATCCGCTGGAATGCCGGGGCGGCCCGCGGCACCCGGTGTGCCGGCTGGACGGAAGCGGTCCAGAATCTGCCACTGCGGCACCGCACTCCTCCTAACGGGCACTTTAGGCTGGAAGACGTTGCGCGGGAGATGTCTTCGGCGTTCGGCGCAGAAGTCGCCAGCCGACGTGCGCTACCCACCCGCAACCCAAATGTTTCAGCGTCCAGGCTAATAGAGGCTGGCTAATAAAGTGCAGAGTCCAATGGCCCTACTGCGGATTGGCCTTAGATTCGTGCCTTCCGGTGAGCAACCCCCTTTCAAAAAACCACCTTCACACATATATCCAGCAGTTGTGCCGGGAGGAGTCGTCCCACCGTCATCCCAACCACTGTTCGCAACGTCGGCGTCAGCCATGCCGGACCTGGCTTTCGTTCGCCAAGGTGTGCCGCAACGAAAAAGCGTCCGGTGGTGAGCTCCGCCAAGCCGTCGGGGCACTATGCATTGAACCGCCCTCGCGACCGCCGCTGGATGGTCAGCGCCGCCGCCGCGGCGGACTCGTTGATTGCCAAGTGCGCCAGCATCGGCGCACTGAGGCTGCCGGAATGTTCGGCCAGCCAACCGAATATCCAGCCGGCGCCGCCGGTGGCCAGGACCGTGGGCAGCACGGGCTCACCGGTGGCGCGCGCATCAGCGATATGGGACAGGCCGAACGCAATAGCCTGCAGCAGCCGAGCACCGGAGGCACCGTAAACACGGCCGGCGACGGCGGCCAGCGCGGCGCGGAATGCCGCCTCCTCGGCCCACACCGTGCCCAGCGGTATCTGCAACGCCAGCCAGGTCGACGCCGACGTGGGCAGTTCGCGCTTGGCCATCGAAACTCGCACGGCCGGAACGGATGTCGTTGCGACGACCGCGGCCGCCGCAGCCGATCCTACGGCCAGCCCCAGCCGCACACCGGCCCACAGCCGCGGCGGGCGCAGGCCCATCGGCGCTCCCGTCAGCAGAACCAGCAACCCGGCGAGGCCGGCCTGCAGCGGCACCCGCCCCCGGGCGGGCATCCGCGGACTGACAAAGCTCCAGCCGACCAGCACGGCGGCCAGTCCGAGCGGCTTCAGACGACGAAAGTTATTGTGCTGCACTCTATTTTACGCTTTCAGCGCGGCACGGATGCGCTCGGTGTCGGCTGCTGTCCAGCCGTCCGGCGGAGTCACCGCTGCCCAGCCATCCAGAATGTCGTTGCTGTAGTTGTGGCCGTGCCCGCCGGGAACGCCCTCGGCGTTGGTCAGGTCGGCGCTGACTTGCCAAAAGGTGACAATCGGATAGCAGCGCATGGCCGCGCTCCGGTCTCGGCCGCGGGGTTCGACGAGCAAGTCCGGCCGGCCGAACAGCAGATCGGGTGACCACCAGACGACGGGGTCGGATGGGTGCTGCAGGAAAAGCACCCGAGTGCCCAGCCATGGCGGCCCTGAAACGTGGTGAACGTCAGCCGGATCGATGGCTTCGGTGAACCGCACCGTTCGCCCGTTGTCGTAACGCGGCTCTACCTCGGTGGTGTGCGGGTCGCGCCGCACGATCAGCGCATGCCACAACGGGCTGGCTTGTGGTGGCCCAACCCAGAGCACCGCACCGAAGCCCATTTGGCGGATGTCGGGCAGCCATCCGAAAGCGGCCTGGCCGGCCATCGAACCCAGGCTCTCGCCGTACAGCACCAATTTCGGCCGGTGGTCGGGCGGCAGTTGTTGCCAGCGCTCGTGAATGGCTTCGATCAGCATTCGGCCGGAATCCATCGACTTCTGCCGGTCGGCCAAAAACGAGATCCAGCTCGGCAGAAAGGAGTACTGCATACCGACGATCGCGGTGTCGCCGTTGTACATCATCTCCAGCGAACTCGCCGCCACCGGGTCGATCCAGCCGGTGCCGGTGGTTGGCGCGATCACCAGCAATTTTCGGGTGAACGCGCCGGTGCGCTCGAGTTCGCCGAGGAGCACGGCCAACCGGCCCCGGTCGTCGGGTGCGGTATGCAGCCCGGCATACACCCGGATCGGTTCCTTCGCGGGCCTGCCGTTGAGCCGGGCCAGGTCGGCTGCGTGTGGGCCGGTTGCGACGAAGTCGCGGCCCTGATATCCGAGCGACTCCCACGGCGCCAACGACGCTGGGCTGCCCGACTTTTCGCGAAGTAGCGGCTGCGAGATGCCGGCGGGGGTGGCGGAATCGCGCGGCTGGAAGACCGCGCTGGCGCCCGCGAAGAATCCGCGGACCAGGACACCGTCGAACAACATCGCCAGCAGCGCGACGACGATCGCCGTGCCGATGAACAGCGCGACCTCGTCGTGCAGGTGCCATCGCCTGATCAGCATCCGGGCCAGCAGCTTGACGGCGTCGATGAGTACCCGGGATGTCGACACCAGCAGCGCGCCGACAACGACGGCGACGACCAGCGTTCGCAGGTAGCCCAGCGTGGTCGGGCCCTGGACGCCCATCAGCGCGGACACCTGCCGCTGCCAGGAGGCGGCCGGGATGAGCATCAGCACACAGGCTGTCGGCGCAATCACGACGACAGCCGCCTTCATCCAGAACAGCACCCGCGCCGGGGGTGGCCACCAGTGGGCACCCCGCAGCACCACACGGTAGGCCGCCTTGCCGATCAGCACGCCCAGGCCGTAGCCGAACGCGCCGTTGACACCGCCGATCAGCCCCTGGAACACCCAGTCGCGCGGCAGCAGCGACGGCGTCAGCGACAGACAGAAGAACAGCGCGCCGAACGCGACCCCGACGAATTTCAGCCGTAGCAGGCTCCACGCCCACACCACCAACGGATGTCGTTGGCGCGGTTCGGTATTCATTTCAGGAGTGCGGCCAGCACTCCCTCGGACGTGCTGCGCAGCTCCGCCAGGGGAACGGTGAACAGACCCTGAACCTCCACCGCGTCCGAACCCTGGTCGACGACACCGATGCGGGTGGCCGGCAGGCCCCGCGCCTCACACATCGAGCGGAAGCGACTCTCCTCGGTGCGCGGCACGGCTACCAGCACCCGACCCGCCGACTCGGAGAACAGCATGACGAAAGGGTCGGCATCCTCGGGAAGCACGATACGACAACCTGTTTCGCCGGCAAGCGCCGATTCGACCACGGCTTGCGCCAGTCCGCCTTCGGACAGGTCGTGGGCCGCCGACACCAGTCCATCGCGCGAGGCCGCGCTCAGCACATCGGCCAACAGCCGTTCGCGAGCCAGGTCCACCCTAGGCGGCAGCCCGCCGAGGTGGTCGGCGGTGACTTGCGCCCAGACTGATCCGTCGAATTCGTCACGGGTCTCGCCGAGCAGCATGAGCGTCTCGCCCGGCTCGGTGCCCATCGCCGTCGGGATGCGCCGGGCGACATCGTCGATCACGCCCAAGACGCCCACCACCGGGGTGGGCAGGATCGCCGTCGTGCCGGTTTGGTTGTAGAAGCTGACGTTGCCGCCGGTGACCGGAATACCCAGCGCCGCACAGCCATCCGCCAAGCCACGTACCGCCTCGGCGAATTGCCACATCACCCCGGGGTCTTCGGGTGAGCCGAAGTTGAGGCAGTTGGTGACCGCGACCGGAGTCGCGCCGGTGACGGCGACGTTGCGGTATGCCTCGGCCAGCGCGAGTTGGGCGCCGGTGTAGGGGTCGAGCAGCGTGTAGCGGCCCGACGCGTCGGTCGACAGCGCGATTCCGCGGCCGGTGGACTCGTCGACGCGCAGCACGCCTCCGTCCGCATGTTCGGCCAGCACCGTGTTTCCGCGCACATAGCGGTCGTATTGCTCGGTGATGAACGAACGGCTGCACAGATGCGGACTACCAAGCAGCGCAAGCAAAGTCGTGCGCAGCTCATCGCCGGTAACCGGTCGGGGCAGGCTGCTCGCCCGGTCGGCGTTCAACGCATCCTGGGTATCCGGGCGAGCGACCGGACGGTGGTAGACCGGGCCCTCGTGGGCCACCGTTCGGGGCGGTACGTCGACGACCGTCTCGCCGTGCCAGGTGATCCGCAACCGGTCACCGTCGGCGACCTCGCCGATCGTGGTGGCCAAGACTTCCCACTTGCGGCACACCGCCCTGAAAGCGTTGACGTTCTCCGGGGCGACGACCGCACACATCCGTTCCTGCGACTCGCTACAGAGCACTTCGGCCGGCGTCATATTCTTGGTGCGCAGCGGAACAGTGTCCAGCTCGATCACCATGCCGCCGTCACCGGCAGACGCCAACTCCGAAGTCGCACAGGCTATTCCAGCGCCACCGAGGTCCTGGATGCCGATCACCAGGCCTTCGGCATACAACTCCAGACAGCACTCGATGAGCACCTTCTCCATGAACGGGTCGCCGACCTGGACCGACGGCAGCTTTTTGCGCCCCGATCCGGACTCGTCGCCGCTGAACGTCTCCGACGCCAGCACCGACACACCGCCGATGCCATCAAGCCCGGTCCGCGCCCCGAACAGGATGATCTTGTTGCCGGCGCCGGAAGCGAACGCAAGATGGAGGTCTTCCTGCCGAAGCACGCCCACACACAGTGCGTTGACCAACGGGTTGCCGCCGTAGCAGGCGTCGAAGACGGTTTCACCGCCGATGTTGGGCAGGCCCAGTGAGTTGCCGTAGCCCCCGATACCGCGCACCACGCCGTCGAGCACGCGGCGGGTATCCGGGGCGTCCGCGGCCCCGAATCGCAGCTGGTCCATCACGGCCACCGGCCGGGCGCCCATCGCCATGATGTCGCGGACGATGCCGCCGACCCCGGTGGCGGCGCCCTGGTAGGGCTCGACGTAGGACGGGTGGTTGTGCGATTCCACCTTGAAAGTGATCGCCCAGCCGTCGCCGATGTCGACCACACCAGCGTTCTCCCCGATACCGGCCAGCATCCCGGCCCGCATCTCGTCGGTGGTGGTCTCACCGAAATACCGCAGGTGGACCTTGGACGACTTGTAGGAGCAGTGCTCGCTCCACATCACCGAGTACATGGCCAGCTCGGCGTCGGTCGGCCGGCGGCCCAGGATGTCGCGGATCCGCTGGTATTCGTCGTCTTTGAGGCCCAGTTCGCGGAACGGTTGCGGCTGATCAGGGGTGGCTGCGGCCTGCTCGACGGTATCGACCGCTTGAGTGAGCCCGGACGTCACGGGGACAGTCTAGTTTGACCGCCCCGCGACCACCGACGACACGAGCTGGCAGGCGAGCTACTGGCTGCCCGCTACGCAGAACGCGTTGCCCTCGGGGTCGGCCAGCACCACCCAGCGAAAGTTGTCGCCGACGCTGTGCCGGCCGACCTCGGTGGCGCCGGCGGTGGTGAGCCGCGAGACTTCGGCATCGACATCAGTCGCACCGAAATCCAGGTGGACCCGGTTTTTGCCCGGCGTGGGATCGGCTACCTTCTGAAAGCCGAGCCGCGGCCCTTGGGGCCGGCTGACCGCGATGAATTCGCCGGGGATCAGCTCCTGGGTCTTGCCATCGAAATGGTCGGCCCACCAGCCGGCCAGCTTGGCAGGGTCGGTGCAATCGAACGTCACCATCTCCGTCGTGAGTGTCATACCGCCGACCATAGGCCCGCACTCCGACAAAAAACGATGACCTCCGAGGTAATTGCGGACCAGCAGGCGGCCAAGACACGCTTGCGGTAACGCGCTCAGTCGAAGCGCCCGATCCGTGGAGGAACCATGACCGATATCCAATTTGCTTCTCCTGCAATAGAGTTCAGCGCCGAGATGTGGGCGGCGTTTTGGGCGGCGCCCGCGATGTCTCGCGGGATGGACATCCTGGCCGACGACATCGTCGGCTATTGGCCCGGCGACCTGGAGCCGGTCCGCGGAGTTGAGGCGTATACGAAAAAGATCGCTGACCTGCTGGCCGCCGCTCCGGACCTGCAGCTTGAACTCGTCGACAGCGCCACCGTTCCGGGCGCCGCCGAGGGCGAGCAGCTGGTCTTCCTGCACTACATCGGGCACGGCACCGGCCCGGACGGACCATTCGAGATCCGCGGGCTCGACCGGGTTCGCACCCGCGACGGCATGGTGGTGGAGAACGTGATCCGCTACGAGCCGGTCGTCGTCACGCAGCGCTGACCAAAGGTCAGCGGGGCGACAAAAATGCCCGCAGCGCCGCGGCGTAAGCGGCGACGTCGTCGGCGCCCATGAACTCCCGTGCCGAGTGCATGGCCAGCTGGGAAGCGCCGACGTCGACCGTCGGGATACCGGTCCGCGCCGACGTCAGCGGACCGATCGTCGAGCCACAGGGCAAGTCGGCGCGGTGTTCGTAGCGTTGGAGCGGCACCCCGGCCTGCTGGCAGGCCAGCGCGAACGCGGCGGCGGTGCGCCCGTCGGTGGCGTAACGCAGATTCGGGTGCACCTTGAGCACCGGGCCACCGTTGATCGCGATGAGGTGCCAGGGCTCGTGCCGCTCCGGGTAGTTGGGATGAGTGGCATGCGCCATGTCTGCCGAGGCCACAATCGATCCCGGCAGCCGCCGCAGAAAGTCCTCCCGTCCGCCGCCACCGGCCAGCACGATGCGTTCCAGCGTGGTCGGGAGCAGCTCGGAGTCGGCGCCGTGATCGGAGGTGGACCCGACCTCCTCGTGGTCGAACAAGGCCAGCACCGGCAGGTATTCGCCGGCTGGGGCGTCGAGAAGCGCCTCCAGACCCGCATAGCAGGAGGCCTGGTTGTCCAGCCGCGGCGCACTGACGAACTGGTCACCCAGGCCGGACAGCGTCGACGGGGTCAGGTCATGGGTCATCAGATCAACGCCGAGCACGTCATCGGGATCGATGCCGACCTGCTCGGCTACGTAGCCGATGAACGAGCGGATCGGGTCGCCGGCTGCCCACACGGCGTTGACGTGGCGCTGCGGATCCAGCGTGAGCGACTTGCGGTCCTCCGCCAGGTGGATCGCCAACTGCGGCACGCGCAGGATTGGGGCGTCGATCCGCACCAGCCGATGAGCCACACCGCCACCGTCGCGGATGGACAGCCGCCCGCTGACACCCAGGTCGCGGTCCAGCCAGGAGTTCAGCCAGACACCCCCGTAAGGCTCCAGCGCCACTACCTGCCAGCCCACGACCGCATGGTCGGGGTGTTGCTTGACTCGCAGATTAGGGCTGTCGGTATGACCGCCGATGACCCGAAACGGTCGACCGGCGGTATCGGTCCCGCTGTCCCAGGCCACCAACGACCCGGCGCGTACGGTGAAGAACTTACCCGCCGAGGGCCACTCGTCCGCCTCGGCCAGCTCGGTGTAGCCCGCGCCGCGCAGCCTGGACGCCACTGTGGCACAGACGTGAAACGGCGACGGGGACGCGTCGATGAATTCGCACAACCCTCGTGCCGTGGCCGCCATGTCCTCATCTTTTCATCACGGGATTAACTGAAAGCCGCGGGCACGTTAGGGTCGAAGCCGTGCCCTCAGAGCCCTCGGTGCAGCCGCAGCCGGTTCTCGCTCCCCTGACGCCGGCGGCGATCTTCCTGGTGGTCACCATCGACGAGGGCGGCGAGGCGACGGTGCACGATGCGCTGCCGGACATCTCCGGGTTGGTCCGCGCGATCGGATTCCGCGATCCCACCAAACACTTGTCGGTGATCGCCTCGATCGGCTCCGAGGCGTGGGACCGGTTGTTCACCGGCCCGCGTCCGGTCGAGCTGCATCCGTTCGTCGAGCTGAACGGTCCGCGGCATGCCGCTCCGGCCACTCCTGGCGACCTGTTGTTCCATATCCGGGCCGAGTCGCTGGACGTCTGTTTCGAGCTGGCCAATCGCATTCTGAAGTCGATGGCCGGCGCGGTGACGGTTGTCGACGAAGTGCACGGCTTCCGGTTCTTCGACAACCGCGATCTGCTGGGTTTCGTCGACGGGACCGAAAACCCCGGTGGTGCGCTGGCGGTCTCCTCCACCACCGTTGGCGACGAGGATCCCGATTTCGCCGGTTCCTGCTATGTGCACGTGCAGAAGTACGTGCACGACATGGCGTCGTGGGAGTCGCTGTCGGTCACCGAGCAGGTGAACGTGATCGGCCGGACCAAGCTGGACGACATCGAGCTCGACGACGACGTGAAGCCGAGCAACTCACACATCGCGCTCAACGTCATTACCGACGACGACGGCACCGAGCTGAAGATCGTGCGCCACAACATGCCGTTCGGTGAGCTCGGCAAGAGCGAGTTCGGCACGTACTTCATCGGCTATTCGCGCACGCCTGAGGTCACCGAACAGATGCTGCGCAATATGTTCCTGGGCGACCCGCCGGGCAACACCGACCGCATCCTGGACTTTTCGACCGCGCTCACGGGTGGACTGTTCTTCTCCCCCACCGTCGACTTCCTCGACGATCCACCGCCGCTGCCGAGTTCACCGGCAGCGGCCCCGGCGGTGGTTACCGTGCCCGCGAATGGCTCGTTGGCGATCGGCAGTTTGAAAGGAACCCGGCAATGAACAACCTCTACCGCGATCTTGCGCCGATCACCGAAGAGGCTTGGGAAGAAATCGAATTGGAAGCAACGCGGACGTTCAAACGTCACATTGCCGGACGCCGAGTCGTCGACGTGAGCGAGCCGGGCGGGCCGACTACGGCGGCGGTCAGCACCGGACGTCTGGTCGAGGTGAAGGCACCCTCCGACGGCGTCATCGCGCAACTGCGTGCCAGCAAACCGCTTGTCCGGCTTCGGGTTCCGTTTACGCTGTCCCGCGGCGAGATCGACGACGTCGAGCGCGGGTCGCAGGACTCCGACTGGGACCCGGTCAAGGAGGCCGCTAAGAAGCTGGCGTTCGTCGAAGACCACGCCATCTTCGAGGGTTATAAGGCCGCGTCAATCGACGGCATCCGCAGCTGCAGCTCGAACCCGCCGCTGAAGCTGCCCAAGGAAGTTCGCGGCTTTCCCGACGTCATCTCCCAGGCGTTGTCCGAGCTGCGACTGGCCGGTGTCGACGGCCCGTACACGGTGCTGCTGTCGGCCGACGCCTACACCAAAGTCAGCGAGACAACCGAACACGGCTATCCGATCCGTGAGCACATCCGCCGGCTGATCGACGGCGACATCATCTGGGCGCCAGCCATCGACGGCGCGTTCGTGCTCACCACCCGAGGCGGCGACTTCGACCTGCAGCTGGGCACCGACGTGTCGATCGGATACCTGTCCCATGACGCCGACACCGTGCAGTTGTACCTGCAGGAAACCCTGACGTTCCTGTGCTACACCGCCGAAGCGTCGGTCTGCCTCAGCTCCTAACTAGGTCAGCCCTTCGCCACCGTCGACCTTCAAGGTCATGCCGGTCATGCATGTGCTTGGTCATCGAGAACAGCACGGCGCCGGCGAGATCGTCTGGGGGTTCCGATTCGACCCGCAGCCACCTCAAACCCGAACTCTCGGCGTGACCTTTCCGGCTGCTAAATGTTCACCGGAATGCCGGCCCCGACTGGACTAAAATTGCGACATGGCAGCGACTTACGGGTCGAAATTCGGTCGGAACGGCGGCGACAAACAATGACAACCACAGCTCACAGCCAACACGTTGATCACGACCACGTACACGGTGACGGATGCGGCCACGTCGCGATCCCGCACGGCGACCATGTTGACTACGTGCACGACGGTCACCTGCACCGACAGCACGACGGTCACTACGGCGAATGCGAACCGGCGGGCCACGCCGTGCATGAAGATCACGACCACGTCCACGGTGACGGCTGTGGTCATGTGGCCGTGCCACACGGAGATCACGTCGACTATGTGCACGACGGGTGCCGGCACGCTTCACACGGCGAGCACTACGACGAGCACTGACGCCATCGCATTGGGCTAGATCAGCGGTTCCCCACCGTCGACCTTCAGGGTCATACCGGTCATGAAGGTGTTGGTCATTGCGAACAGTGCCGCGCCGGCGATATCGTCCGGGGTGCCGATTCGACCCGTCGGGTTGTGATCGCCGATCTGTTTGAAGTAGTCCCGCTTGCCATCTTCGCCCATGGCGTCCCACGCGCCGGTATCGATGACGCCGGGTGAAATCGCGTTGACCCTGATCGGGGCGAGTTCGACGGCCAGCCAGCGGGTCAGGAAATCGACAGCGCCGTTGGTGATACCCACTCCGAGATAGCCGACGTTGTGCTTGAAGGCGTGCACTCCGGAGAACAAAACGAACGATCCCCCCGGGTTCATCTGCGGGGCAAGGTATTTGGCCAGCATGGTGGGGCCGATGACCTTGGTGTCGAAGGACAGCCGCAGATTCTCGCGCTGCAGGTCTGCCAAGTTCCCGCGGGCACGGGCCGAGGCGGTTGACACCACATGGTCGAGCGGGCCCACCCGCTCGGCGAGCGCGGCGATCGACGCGTCGTCGGTGATGTCCAAGACCTCGGCGCTGATCCCGGGGTCGGTTATGTCGTCGTAGGCGCCGGCCAGTTTGGCTTTGTCGCGTCCGGCGACGACGACTCGGGCTCCTTCCGATCGCGCCAGCAGGGTGATGGCGCGCGCGATCCCGCTGCCGCGGCCGACCACCAGCACTGTCTTGTCCCGCAACGCGCTACCCATCGACAGCTGCTCCTTCGGTCGGCTTGCCGGGAATGGGTTGATTAACCCAGATTATGCCCACACAATGCCACGAGGGTCAACGTGGCGCGAATCGGCCGCGAGCTCTTGTGCGGCACTTGCGAAGGACGCATAATGGGATGTATAACCCAGAAATCGTTATAGCGTGGCTTCAGGAGGAATGACTCATGTCGACTGTTCATCACCGCTACCTCACCGTCGACGGTCACCAGCTGTTCTTCCGCGAGGCCGGCGATCCGCAGGCGCCCGCGCTGGTGCTGCTACACGGCTTTCCGACCAGCTCTTACATGTTCCGGGACTTGGTTCCCGCGCTCGCTGATCGCTACCACGTGATCGCGCCGGATCATCTGGGATTCGGCCTTTCCGACGCGCCACCGGTGGAGCAGTTCGACTACACATTCGATGCTCTCACCGCGTTGACACACGGCCTGCTGCGCGCGCTGAAGATCGATCGGTACGCGATCTACGTGCAGGACTACGGCGCCCCGATCGGGTGGCGGCTCGCGCTCGCCGACCCGGCCGCGATCACAGCTGTCATCAGCCAGAGCGGAAACGCTTACGACGCCGGCTTCGTGGAGAGCTTCTGGAAGGTCGTCACGGCCTATCAGACCCAGCAGACCGCCGAGACCGAGAGCGCCGTACGGCAATTCCTCACCTTGGACGCCACCCGCTGGCAATACGTCACCGGCGTGCCGGACGAGACGGTGGTCAATCCGGAATCCTGGCATCACGACTATGCGCTGATCTCGCGGCCCGGCAACGACAAAGTCCAGCTCAAGCTGTTGCGTGACTATGCCACCAACTCGCCACAATACCCCCGTGTGCACGAGTACTTCCGCGCCAGCAAGGTGCCACTGGTGGCGGTGTGGGGTCGCGGCGACGAGATATTCGGTCCGGCCGGCGCACAGGCTTTCGCCGAGGACTTACCCGACGCCGAAATCCACCTGCTCGACGGCGGGCATTTCCTGCTGGAATCGGCGCTGGACGAGGTGGCAGGGCTGATCCGCGGCTTCCTGGCCAAAGTGCATCCCGCTGCCTGACGACACACCCGGCAGTCGTATGGGTTGAACGTCCCATAATTGCCGACGCGCGGCGTTAACCTGACGTTATGGTTCGTGCCGACCTGCAAGACGACCGGCGTTTGACCGCCAAGGGTCGCGCCACCCGCGATCGGATTGTGAAGGTCGCCGCCGAGCTGATTCTCAGCGACGGTCTCTCGGCGTTGAACATGGACGCTCTGCGCAAGGCCGCATCGGTTAGCGGCTCGCAGCTCGCACACTATTTCACCGACAAGCGGGCGCTGATCCGCGCCGTCGTCGCACGCCAGATCGACGTGGTGCTGGACTTTCACCGCCAGCCCAGGCTTGGTGCGCTCGATACCCTCGACGACTTCGAGCGCTGGATCGATCTCAACATGCGTTATCTGCGACGCATCGGCTACTCCGGTACCCCCACCTACCACGGGCTGGCCGGACAACTCGGCAAGTCCGACACCGCAACACGCGACACGCTGGCGGCCGGCTACCGACAATGGATCGAGTTGCTGCAGAACGCGATCCAACGGATGAAGGATCACGGCGTACTGGTCGCACGCGCGGACCCGCGAGAGTTGGCCTTGGTCATCGTCAGCGCTCATCAGGGCGGCGCCACGTTGGCCTTCAGCTATCGGGCCGAGTGGCCGCACGCCGATGCCGTGCGCTTCGCGGTCAACTACTTGCGCACGTTCGCCACCGACCCCGCCGAGCGGGTCCCCCGCCCGCCACGGCGTCCCCGCGGTCGGCGCAAAGCCGCCCAACCTGCCTGATCCGAGCCGAGAGGGGGCGGCAACGTGCCAGACGACGCCACAGTGCGGTTTACCCGCAAGGGACGCGCGACTCGGGCGCGCATCGTCGACGTGGCGGCCAAGCTCATGTTCGCCCGCGGCGTTGCCGGCACCAGCATCGACGAGGTGCGCAACACGGCGGCCGTCAGCGGATCGCAGATCTCGCACTATTTCCACGACAAACGCGATCTGACCCGCGAAGTTATCAGCGCGCGCAGCGACGACGTCCGGGAGTTTCACAGCCAGCCACGGCTGGGTGCCCTAGACAGCCTCGAAGCGCTGCAAGCATGGGCCGCGGCGAACATCGCCGACATCAACACCGTTTACCGTCAGGGTGGATGCATATACGGTTCGCTGGCAGGGGAGTTGGTCGAAGCCGACGCCGAGATCCACGACGATCTCGCCGCCGGCTACGACCAATGGATCGAGTTGTTTCGCGCCGGACTCACCGAAATGCGCCGGCGCGGCGATCTGCGTCCCGACGCAGACCCCCGACACCTGGCGGCCTCGCTGGTCGCCGCGCATCAGGGCGGCGCCCTGGTCACGTACATCACCAATGACCCAGAACCGCTGCGCGCAGCCGTGAACGCTGCAGTCGAGTATGTGCGGTCGTTCGCACCAGCGCCCAAGCGCCGCAGCTCCGCTGCCCGACCTTCTCGACGCAAGCCCAAGGGCTGAAAGACGCAGACTCCGGCCCATGGACATTCTGGGTTGTCTGACCCATAATACTGGGCAGACTGTCCCAATATGCCGACACGGAAGGAAGACACGTCATGTCCATCGCGGAGTCCGCACAGCCCGCCCTGCCCACCGCGCCCGCGGTAGTACGTGAAAAAGCGGGCGGCGAAACCATGCGCGCAATCGTGCTGGAGAAGTTCGGCGGCCTCGGCAGCCTGGTCTACACCGAGATCCCCAAGCCGCTACCGAAAGACGGCGAGGTCGTCATCAAGGTCCGCGCATTCGGGCTCAACCACGCCGAGGTGCACATGCGCCGAGGGGAATGGGCAGAGGCCGCCGAAGTCAGCGGCATCGAATGCGTCGGCATCGTCGACTCCTGTCCGGGCGGAGAGTTCCCGGTGGGAGCCAAGGTGGCCGCGCTCATGGGCGGCCTTGGCCGAACCATCAACGGGAGCTACGCCGAATACACCCGAGTGCGCGCAGCCAACGTCGCCCTTATCGAGTCCGACCTGCCCTGGTCACAATTGGCCGCGCTGCCGGAAACCTTTGCAACCGCCTGGACGTGCCTTTTCCGCAACCTCAAACTCTCCGCGGGACAAACCATCGTAATCCGCGGCGCCACTTCGTCGTTCGGCCAGGCCGCGGTCAAGATGGCGGTCGCGGCCGGCGCCAACGTGATCGCCACCGCGCGGAAGCCCGAGCGCTTCGGCATGCTGGAGGCACTCGGCGTGATGCGCGTCGAGCTGGAGTCACGCACGCTGGCTGCCAGCATCGCGGAAGCCAAGCAGATCGACGCGGTGCTCGACTTGGTCGGCAACAGCACCATCCTGGACTCGCTGGACATGCTTCGCCGCGGCGGCACCGCCTGCCTGGCGGGATGGCTGGGCGGCCTGGACCCAATCGGCGACTTCAACCCGCTACTGCGCATGCCCAGCGGGGTGAATTGGTCCTTCTTCGGCAGCTTCGTGTTCGGCAACCCCGGCTTCCCGGTGTCCGATGTGCCGCTGCAAGACATCGCAGCCCAGGTGGCCGACGGCCGGCTCGAAGCAAAACCGGAGCGCGTCTTCACCTTCGACGAGATCCGCGAGGCGCACCGCGTCATGGAAGCCGGTGAAGCCGGCGGAAAAATGGTCGTCGTGATGGAATGAGCTGCGAAGGATCGACACGGCCGTAGTGGATCATTAGACGATGACTGCGGCTCCTTCAGTTCTGGTGTTCGACGTGAACGAAACGCTGATCGATATCGAATCCATGGCACCACTTTTCGAGCGGGTCTTCGGTGATCCGCAGGCGATGCGGGAGTGGTTCAATCAGCTTGTCATGTACTCGATGACCGCAACGCTGTCGGGGCATTACGTCGATTTCTTCACCCTTGGCCAGGGACTACTGCAGATGCTGGCTAGCACCCATCGCCTGGCCGTAACCGACGACGACCTGAACGCGCTGAAGGACAGCATGCTGACCATGCCAGCCCACCCCGACGTCGAAGATGGGCTGACAACGCTGCGCGACAACGGTTTTCGCCTGGTCACGCTGACGAATTCGCCACCCAATCCGGCTGGGTCCAGCCCGTTGGAACACGCCGGACTCGCGCACTTTTTCGAGCAGACGTTCAGTGTCGAGGCGTGTCGCGCGTTCAAACCCGCGCCGACGGTGTACCGCTACGTGTGCGAAGAACTCGCGGTGGCCCCCGAAGAATGCATGATGGTGGCCGCCCACGTATGGGACACCATCGGCGCGCAATCTGCCGGATTCAGCGGCGCGCTGATCATCCGCCCCGGCAATGCGCCGCTCCCGATCGCCGACCTGCCGCAGCCCGCGATCGTCGCCAATGATCTACGCGAGTTCGCGCGGCACCTCACAAACCGGGCACACCAGACGTCTACCGAGTAGATAGCAATTCCGACGACTTCCGGAGGAGCCCCATGTCTACCGCAGCCGCCACGATTTCCACTCGCCACGTCATCGTCGACTCACCGATCGGAGCGTTGACGCTGGTGCGCGACAACGACGGCCTCACCGGCCTGTATTACCCCGGCCATTGGACCCGCCCGGACCGGAATTCTTTCGGGCCGCGGGTAGAATCGAGCAACGATCACGGCTTCGATGAGGCCATTGCCCAGCTGGCCGAGTACTTCGCCGGCGAACGCCACGATTTCGACCTGCCGCTCAACCCGCGCGGCAGCGACCAAGCGCAACAGGTCTGGCAGCTGCTCGGCGAGATCCCCTACGGCCAAACCACCACCTACGGGGAGCTGGCGGGCAGGGTCGGTGGCGACGTCACCGCGCGCGACATGGGCGGCTTTGTCGGTAGCAATCCGCTGTCGATCGCGATCCCGTGCCATCGGGTGGTTGGCGCAGGCGGGAAACTCACCGGATACGCCGGCGGCCTGGGCCGCAAGCGATACTTGCTCGAGCTGGAAGAGGCGATACCCGCCTCACCTCAGCCGCTGTGGTAGCCGCCGGTGATCAAGCCGCCATTCGAAAAGGTTGTCGCGCAGCACGGGGCCACCGTGCTGCGGGTGGTACGCGCGATCGTGGGCCACGCCGACGCCGACGACGCCTGGTCCGACACCTTCTTGGCGGCGATGAAGGCCTACCCCGACCTACCGGCCGACGCCAACCTCGAAGCGTGGCTGGTTACCATCGCCCACCGCAAGGCGATCGACATCCACCGCGCGACGTCCCGGCGGGCGATACCGATCCCCGACACCCCGGACACGCCGTCACGCGACCACGCCGACGAGGATCACGCTGAGCTGACCGAGTCGGTCGCCGCATTGCCGACCAAACAACGTCAGGCGGTGGCCTACCACTACCTGGCCGGCCTGCCCTACGCCGAGATCGCCGCGCTACTCGACATCAGCGCCGCCGCCGCCCGGCGCGCGGCCGCCGACGGTATCGCCGCGCTGCGACGTGCCCGCGCGCACAACCACGTTGGCGCACTACACAAATCGGAGCCCAAACATGACCACAGTTGACCTCGCCGCGCTCTATCCGGTGGACGACGACGACATCTCCCGCCTGCGCACCCGGCTGGCAACGGCGGCCGACCGCGACGGCCTTCTCGACGTCGCTTACCGGACGGTCGACTCGCCCGTCGGCGCACTGCTGATCGCCGCGACACCGGCCGGCCTGGTGCGGGTGGCCTTCAGCAGCGAGGGGCATGACACTGTGCTGCAGAACCTTTCGGACCGCATCAGCTCCCGACTGCTGCACGCCCCGGCGCGGCTCGACGCTGTCGCGCGCCAGCTTGACGAGTATTTCTCCGGGCGCCGCCACGCCTTCGACGTCCCGCTGGATTGGCAGCTCTCCAAAGGATTTCGGCGTGTGGTCCTGGGCCACCTGGCCGTCGATGTCGGCTACGGCACGACTGCAAGCTACGGCGCGCTGGCGCGACTTTCGGGTTCTCCCAAGGCCGTTCGCGCCGTCGGGACGACCTGCGCGACCAATCCCATCCCGGTCGTGGTGCCGTGCCATCGGGTCGTCCGCTCCGACGGCACGTTGGGTGGCTATCGCGGCGGACCGGCCGCCAAACGAACCCTCCTCGACTTGGAGGGTGTCACCGGATAGTCAGCCGGTCTGGTTCAAGCGGTCGAACTCGACCAAGCGCCCCTGCATCGCCGGGTAGGCGGTGGCCACCCGCGGCGGAACACCGTCGCGAACGTTTTCCGCGACCTCGACCGCCGCATCGATCGCGGCCCTATATGGCAGGGATCCGGTGCTGACCCGGCGCACGCCCAAATCCGCCAACTCGGCGAGGCTGAGCTGCGGCACCACAAGCACATTGACGGGAACCGGAATCTCGGCGGTCAGCTGCCGCAGGTCGGACGGCTCCGAGGCACCCGGGACGAATATCCCGTCGGCACCGGCCTCGACGTAGGCTTCGGCTCGGCTCAACGTGGCTGGGATGTTGGCATCCTGATTGAGCCAGTAGGTGTCGACTCTGGCGTTGACGAAGACTTCGGGTGAACGCTTCTTGATCGCAGCCACTTTGGCGGCATGGGCGTGCGGGCTGATCAATTTCTCGTCCGTGCTGTCCTCGATGTTGATGCCGGCCGCGCCAAGGCCCGCGACGTAGTCGGCCACCGCCTCGGGATCATCGTCGTACCCATCCTCGACGTCGGCGGAGACGTAGAGCGGTAAGTTCCGAAGCTGCGAAACCAACCGGCTGGTCGGCTCCTTGCTCGAGCGCCCGCCGTCCGGATGCCCGGCGGTCGCGGCGACGCCGAAGCTGGTGGTACCAACCGCGCGATACCCCGCCTCGTAGAACGCGAGCGCAGAGGACACATCCCACGTGTTGGGCAAGAGCAATGGCTGGTCGGCGTAGTGCAGGTCTCGGAAGCTCATGACTGGCCTTCGTCGCTTTCAGCGACGTCATACTGCTCGACCACTCTGCTTTCCAGCTTGGGCAGGATCTGGCCTAGCATCAGGTCTTTGAAATGTGGGCTATCCCGGTGCTCAGCGAATGCGGCGCGCGAGATGTAACGCTCCAACAACACATAGCTTCTCGGCTCGTCCAGGTTGAGATATGCCTCGAAGGTAAGGTTTCCCGGTTCTTTTCGGGAGGCCTCAATGAGCTTGGGCAAGATGGCGAGGACAGCCTCGCGCATACCGTCGACGGTCGTATGGCGGGCGATCACTTGCAGTTCTGGCATGTCCTAAGTCTCCCCACGCCGCGCCGGGGCCGCTATGTGAGCAACTGGGACGACGCCTCGGTGTGACGATGGTCGGCCCGGGCGTCTCCGAGCTACTGCACTCGGCCACCATCGCCGTCCCCGGCCGGGTACCCATCGACCGCTTGTGGCACGCCGTGCCGTGCTTTCCGACGATCAGCGAACTACGGCTGAGACTTCTTGAGGCCTACCGGGATTCGTCGGCGTGATCTGGGCGGGGGTCGCCGAGCTCGGCCCGGATGGCACCCCAGGGATCGGCGTAGCGGCCCGGCGCATTGCGATAGGCGGCCCGGCGTTTGAGTAACTGCCGAACCAGCGGTCCGACCAGGCGCATTGGGTCGCGTCGCCAACCGGCGGCGGCGTGCATCTCCGCGAGCATGTCCGGCCAGGAATGATGCTGAAAGAACAGCGCCTGCTGGGCCCGGTCCGTATCCAGCCAATCGGTGACGAACCAGTCTTCGTCGCTGTAAGGGTCGCCGGGCCGGCCGGCGGGCAGAACGTTCGACAGACCCCGCGCTGCGGCCAGCGCCAGGCCGATGTCTTTCTGCCGGTGCAGGTGCGACTCGTCACCGCCGATCAACAGGATTTCGCCGGCAACATCGGCGGTGGTCGCCGCGGCGAAGGCAGCCGCGACGTCGCGGACGTCGACAGTGTGCAGGCGCCCATCGATGGGAAGCGCACTTTCGAAGAACAGCGCGTCTCCGGTGAATGGCATCGCTCCGGGCTCGACGCTGATCACGCCGCCGAGGCGCAGGATCACCCACTCCAGATCCGAGGACACCACATGCTCTTCGGCCTCGGCCTTGTGCGTGCCGTAGAGGTCCGACGGCTTGCACGGGGAGTCCGCGCGGAGCAGGCCCTGGTGTCGATGCGGATTGCGTGCCCCGTACACGGCGTTGCTGGATGCCTGAACGAAACGCGGAGAATGTGGGCGTGACTCGGCGGCGCGCAGCAGTGCGACGGTCGCATCCACGTTGACGCGACGGCCCAGTGCGGGGTGGCGATAGATCGCCGGCGGGATCACCGCGGCCAGGTGGACGATCGCCGTCGGCGACACCTCGGCGACCAGCCGCTTGACCTCATCCGGGTCGGTGAGGTCAGCCCAGCGGGCCCGCGCACCGGTGGGCAGCGCTGCGGCCGCCTTGCGCTGGGCGTCGGTGCCGAGATCGGTGGCGACCACATCGTGCCCGTCGGCGACCAGCCTGCGCACGGTTTGGGAACCGACCAGTCCGAAACCGCCTGTGACAAGGACCTTCTCGGCCATCTTCCCCCTGCGCGCGTTGGCACGGCAACATGCGGATATGACATTCTCAAAAAACGAGAGTACCATATACGCAGGTCAAACAATACTTCGACAACTGCGGGGAAAGATGAGCGACACGGCGGCCGAGGATCAGGAGATCGCCAAGTGGGATCCGTCGTTCACCAAGCAGCTCCGCAACGTGGTCGCGCCGGTGGTCAACCGGTGGTTCCGCGCCGAGGTGCGTGGCCTGCCAAACATCCCCGAGGCGGGCGGAGCGTTGGTGGTGTCCAACCACTCCGGCGGCATGATGACACCAGATGTGTTTATCTTCGCCTCGGCCTTCTACGACACCTTCGGCTACCACCGACCGGTGTACACGCTGGCGCACTACGGGGTGTTCCTCGGCCCGCTGGACGGGTGGCTGCGCCGCGCCGGCGTCATCGAGGCGAGTCGGGAAAACGCCGCCAACGCCTTGCACTCCGGCGCGGTGGTGCTGGTGTTCCCGGGTGGTGACTACGACTCCTACCGCCCCACGCTGACCGAGAACACGATCGACTTCAACGGCCGCACCGGCTACGTCCGGACGGCCATCGAAGCCGGTGTGCCGATTGTGCCGACGGTGTCGATCGGCGGGCAGGAGACCCAGCTGTTCCTGACGCGCGGCAACTGGCTGGCCCGCAAGCTGGGGCTTAGCAAGGCCCGGGTCGATATTCTGCCGCTGAGCTTCGGGTTCCCGTTCGGCCTGAGCGTCATCGTCCCACCGAACCTGCCGCTACCCGCCAAGATCGTCACCGAGGTGCTCCCACCGATCGACGTCACCGCCCGCTTCGGCAGCGACCCCGATATCGAGGAGGTCGACGCTCACGTCCGCTCGGTGATGCAGACCGCGCTCAACCGCCTGGCCCGCCAGCGGCGGTTCCCCGTCCTGGGCTGAATCGGCGAATCCGCCGAAACCCCCACGTCATAAGTGCTTGCATGGACCTGTCGGTGGGTCGTCGCACGAGGCTGTCAAAGGCAGGTGGGCGCGTGAAAAGACTCAACGGCATGGACGCCATGCTGCTCTACAGCGAGACGCCGAACCTGCACACGCACACGCTGAAGGTGGCGGTCATCGACGCCTCCAACAGAGTGGCCTGCGACGGCGAGTTCAACTACGAGGCTTTTCGGCGCCATCTGCAGCGCCGGCTGCATCTGCTGGATCCGTTGCGGTACAAACTCGTCGACATCCCGTGGCGGCTGCATCACCCGATGTGGCTGGAGAACTGCGAGGTCGACCTGGATTACCACCTCCGGCGGGTGCAGGTGCCGGCGCCCGGCGGGCGGCGAGAACTCGACCACGTCATCGGCGAGGTCGCTTCCACGCCCCTCGACCGGAGCCGCCCGCTCTGGGAGTTTCATTTCGCCGAGGGTCTGGCCGGGGATCGGTTCGCTGTGATCGGCAAGGTGCATCACGCGCTGGCCGATGGCGTGGCCTCGGTCAACCTGTTGGCGCGCGCGATGGACATCGAGGATGGGCCGACGGATGAGCGCGACAACGACGACGCCGGCCTGGAACCGACAACCGCTGATCTGCTGCGCGCCGCCGGACGCGATCACGTCCGGCAAATCGCCGAGCTCCCCGGGCTGCTGCGAGACGCCACGGTCGGGTTTTCCCGGGTGCGCCGCCGCTCCAAAGAGCGCGGCGATCACCCGGACCTGGCCGACGCGTTCGACGCCCCACCGACCTTTCTCAACCACGTGGTGTCGCCACAGCGCCGATTCGCCACGGCCGCGTTGCGGCTGGCCGATGTCAAAGCGACGGCCAAGGCGTTGGGCATCACGATGAACGACCTGGTGCTCGCGACGGCCGCGGGTGGCTTGCGAAAGCTGTTGTTACGCTACGACGGCCAAGCCGACCGTCCGATCATCGCGTCGGTACCCACCGCCACCGACAGGTCCGACCGGATCACCGGCAATGAGATCAGCGGTCTGTCGATTTCGTTGCCGGTACACGTCGCCAACCCCACCGAGCGGGCGCGGCTGGTGTCGCTGGCAACCCGGATCGCGAAGGAAGACCACGAAATCCTCGGCCCACGCCTCTACGGCCAGCTGATGGCCTATCTGCCGACGGCGATTGCCCCGGCGGCATTTCGGTGGTTGGGCCATCGCGACGCGCCGAACAAGATGATGAACGTGGCCGTCTCCAGCGTGCCCGGGCCGCGCGAGCGCGGCCACTTCGGCGGCGCCCCGGTCAGCGAGATTTACTCGACCGGCGTGCTCTCCCCCGGCGCCCCGGTCAACATCACCGTCTGGAGCTACGTCGACCAGCTCGGCGTGGCGGTGCTCACCGACGACCAGACCTTCAACGATCCGCATGAAGCAACCGACGCGCTCATTGAGGCCTTCGCCGAATTACGCAGTGCTGCGGGCCTTTCAGACCAAAGCGGGCTGGATCTGGCGGCTGAGCACGCGTTGCGCTGATCGCCACCCGCCATTATGCGGCGAGAACAGCGTCCAGTGCGGAATAGAACAAACCGAGCCCGTCGTCGGACGGCCCGGTCAACGCCTCGATCGCATGCTCGGGGTGCGGCATCAGCCCGACAACACGGCCGTTGGCCGAGCTGATACCCGCGATGTCGCGCAGCGAGCCGTTCGGGTTGTCGTGGTAGCGGAATACCACTCGGCCTTCGCCTTCCAACTCGTCGAGCACGTCGGCGGACGCCACGTAGCGGCCTTCACCCGACTTCAACGGGATCAGCAGGTCGGCGTCGGAGTCGAACCGCGACGTCCACGCCGTCGCCGTCGACGCCACCCGCAGCCACACATCGCGGCAGACGAAATGCAGTCCGGCGTTTCGGGTAAGCGCGCCGGGTAGCAACCCGGCCTCGCATAACACCTGAAAACCGTTGCAAATCCCCAAAACCGGTAACCCACGTCCGGCTGCCGCGATGACTTCACCCATCACCGGGGCAAACCTGGCGATCGCACCGCACCGCAGATAATCGCCGTAAGAGAAGCCGCCCGGCACCACCACCGCCTCGACGCCCTTGAGGTCGGCGTCGGCATGCCACAAGCTCACCGCTTCGGCGCCGACGACACGTACCGCCCGAGCGGCGTCCACGTCGTCGAGCGTGCCCGGAAAGGTGATGACGCCGATGCGGGTCGTCACTGCGGTTCCCGGCTTACTGTCCAGTCTTCGATCACCGTGTTCGCCAACAACGACTCGGCGATCTCCGCGAGTGCCGAATCGTCGATGCTGTCGTCGACTTCGAGTTCAAACCGCTTGCCCTGCCGCACATCTGAGATGCCAGCATGCCCAAGCCGCCCCAATGCACCGACGATCGCCTGACCCTGCGGGTCGAGAATCTCAGCCTTGGGCATCACGTGCACAACCACCCGGGCCACCCGCGCTCCTCCTACTGATCGGTGTTTGCTCGGCCCAACTCTACCGGTCGATACCGGTACCGCCCTGTTAGCACGAGCCGATGTAGGCCGCGCATACCGGCGCACTCATAGCGTCCAGAACCTGGGCGTCGGAGATCACCGGCCAGGGCACCTGCGGCGGCTCCGAAGACCACAACGTCAGTTCGCTGATGGTGCTGTTTTCCGGGCGGGCGACCAGGTAGGTGTGCATGATCACCGGTCCGCTGATCACCGCGGCCAGTCGATTGGGCTCGTCGGTGGTGACCGATGGCGACTCCCCAGCCGCGCCCAGCTGGCAATCGCGCAGCGCCGCCGCGGCGACGCCGAGAACCGACGACGCGCTCTGACCACCGCGCGCGGTGTCGCCGCGCCAATGCAGGACTTGGGCCTGCAACTGCCATTGACCTTGAGGATTGGTGAGGCTCGCCCGGCCGGCGACCGCCGAGTTGCGGGTGTCCTGCGGGAACACGGGAGTCGCACATACCTCCTCGAACCGGAACCGCGGCGTCGCCGTCCCGGTCATCGGCACCGCTACCCCGGCCGGCGAGGGCCAGCGATACGTCGAGTTCAGCGGTATCCCGGACGACGAGATCCATGCCGTATCCGGGATCCGGTCGCATACCGGCGGGCAGGTCTCCTGGTCCGCGTGCGCGGCGACCGACGGCATGCATCCGACGACCAGGCCGCTGGCGATCAGCATCGTGGCCACGACTAGGCGCATGCCAGGCACCCCCATGAGCGCACAATCGTAGACATGCAACTCACGCATTTTGGCCATTCCTGTCTACTCGCCGATTTCGGGAACACCACCCTGCTGTTCGATCCGGGCAATTTCTCGCACGGGTTCGAGGGAATCACCGGGCTGTCGGCGATCGTGATCACCCATCAGCACCCCGACCACGTCGATACCGCCCGGCTGCCCGCGCTGCTCGACGGCAATCCGGACGCAACGCTCTACGCCGACCCGCAGACCGCCGAGCAGCTCGATGTGCCGTGTCAGCCCGTGCACGTCGGCGACGAGCTCGCGGTGGGTGACCTGACCATCCGCGCACTCGGTGGCCGTCATGCCGTCATCCATCCGGAAATCCCTGTGATAGACAACATCTCGTACCTAGTCGACGACGGCGAGCACCCCGCCAGATTCATGCACCCCGGCGATGCGCTGTTCGTCCCGGACGAGCCGGTAGACGTCTTGGCCACTCCGGCGGCGGCACCGTGGATGAGGATCTCCGAGGCAGTCGATTACCTACGGGCGGTGGCGCCGGCCCGGGCGGTGCCCATCCACCAGGGCATCATCGCCCCGGATGCCCGCGGCATCTACTACGGCCGGCTCACCGAGATGACCAGCGTCGACTTCCAAGTGCTGCCCGAAGAAAGCGCGGTCACCTTTTAGGGCCCGCTTAGGCGATGTCGTTTGCGGCCCCGCGGCCGGCGGCCCGCCCCGAGAAGATGCAGCCGCCCAGGAACGTTCCCTCCAGCGCCCGGTACCCGTGCACGCCACCACCGCCAAAACCGGCCACCTCGCCGGCCGCATAAAGCCCGTCGAGCGGAGTCCCGTCGGCCTTGAGCACCCGTGAGTCCAAATCGGTCTCCAAGCCGCCCAACGTCTTTCGCGTCAGGATGTGCAGCTTGACCGCGATCAGCGGCCCGGCCTTCGGGTCCGCTAACCGGTGCGGGGCGACCACTCGACCCAGCCGGTCGCCCAGATACGTGCGGGCAGCACGGATCGCGGTGATCTGACCGTCCTTGGTGAATCGGTTGGCGACCTCGCGATCGCGCGCGGTGACCTCCTCGGCGACCGTCGTATAGTCCAGCGGCAGCACATCGGGCAGTTTGTTCATCGCAGTCACCAACTCGCGCAACGAGTTTGCGCTGACGAAGTCGACACCGCGATCTACGAAGGCCTGCACCGGGCCCGGCGCGCCTGATCCTGCTCGCGACGCCAGCAGCTGGCGCACGCTGCGACCGGTCAGGTCGGGGTTCTGTTCCTGGCCGGACAACCCAAATTCCTTGCCAATGATCTTGGCGTTCAACACAAACCAGGTGTAGTCAGAGCCCGACTTCGCGATGTACTCCAGCGTGCCCAGAGTGTCGAAGCCCGGGTACAGCGGTACCGGCAGCCGCTTGCCGGTGGCGTCCAGCCACAGCGACGACGGTCCCGGAATGATCCGGATGCCGTGCAGCGGCCAGACCGGGTCGTAGTTGGTGATGCCCTCGGTGTAATGCCACATCCGGTCGCGGTTGATCACCCGGGCGCCCGCGTTCTCGGTAATGGCGATCATCCGGCCGTCCACGTGGGCGGGCACCCCGCACAGCAGTTGCTCGGGAACCCGGCCCATCCGCTTCGGCCAGTTCGCTCGCACCATCTCGTGGTTACCGCCGATGCCCCCGCTGGTGACGATCACCGCTGAAGCGCGAAACTCGAACTGCGCGATGGGCTTTCGCGACGACGGAACGCCACGCGGTTCCGTCGAGGGTTCCAGCACGGTGCCCCGAACCCCGGTCACCGCGTCACCCTCGACAATCAGCTCGTCCACCTGGTGCCGATGTGCGAAACGCACCCTCGACTGGTCCCGCAACCGCCGCGCGAAAATCTCCACCAGCGCCGGGCCGGTTCCCCAGGTGATGTGGAAACGGGGCACCGAATTGCCGTGCCCCTGCGCGCCGTAGCCGCCGCGCTCGGCCCAGCCCACCAACGGGAAGATCTGCAAGCCCCTGGCACGCAGCCAGCTGCGCTTCTCTCCCGCCGCGAAATCGACGTAGGCGTGCGCCCACTGCCTCGGCCAGTAGTCTTCCTGCCGGTCGAACGCCGCGGTGCCGAGCCAATCCTGGAGAGCCAGCTCGTGACTGTCGTGAACGCCCAGACGGCGCTGCTCGGGGCTGTCGACGAAGAACAGGCCGCCGAATGACCAGAAGGCCTGCCCGCCGAGGTTGGCGCTGTTCTCCTGGTCGACGATCAACACCCGCAGGCCGCGATCCACCACCTCGCGGGCCGCCACCAAGCCCGCCAGGCCAGCACCGACGACGATGACATCAGCGGTATCGCTCATGGCGCTACACAGTAGCGAGCCGAGCCGTCAGGCCGCGTCGAGAACCGTCTGATCCGCCCGCCACTCATACACGCTGGGGGCACAGGCTTGCAGCAAAGCCAGGTCCACCGCGTCGAGCATCGCTTGCGCCGGCCCGGGCTTGCGCAGGTGATGCGCCGCGACCGCGACCCGGACGATGCCGTCACGGCGGGCAACCCGCTCGGCGGACAGCACCAGCATCCGGCACCACCAGGGCTCGGCCAGGAAACCTTCCCCGATGCCTAACACCCGTGCACGAACGGTCGTCTGCCGGACCAAGTCAGTGATCCCGTGCAGATCGGCGAGTAGTCGAAAACCATTGCGCGGCAACGCGTTAACTGTACCTTCCGACGCCGTCCAAGCTGGTGCCGCGAACAGCCGGGTGCGCAACCCGAGGTGCTCGAGCACACGGTCGGCGGCCATCAGTCGCAGGTTGGCCTCGTGCGTGGGCAGCGCAGCGAACTCGCCGCGCCGCTTCTTGGTGGCGGCCTGGTCGTAGCCGTTCAGCAGGATCGAGTCGCCGGCAGCGCGCCGGCCGGTCAACCACTCGACGGTGTGCGGATCGCGGTCGAGTCGGTAGCCGCCCTTGAGCCGCGGGGCCACCAGCAGCGACACCGGCACCGCCCGGCTGTCCATCTGTGCGCAGAACTCGGCGACGTCGTCCAACGTGCGTTCACAGATCCCGGAGACCGAGACGATCAATTTCCCAGACACATCACAATTTTGACGAGGCCAGGTGTCCAATTGGTGACATACACGCGGACAATAAGCGTCGATCCGGCCCTCCGACCAGCTAATTCGGTAGCACGGCCTCGATGGCCGCAATAACTTCCGGCGCATCGGGCACTGTGCGCGGACGGAATCGGTTAACCACCTTTCCGCCTGGAGCAATCAGAAACTTTTCGAAGTTCCACTGCACGTCACCGGCCTGCCCGTCGGCGTCGGCCGTCTTGGTCATTTCCGCGTAAAGCGGGTGCCGGTCAGGCCCATTGACCTCGGTTTTGGCTAACAACGGAAACGTCACGCCGTAGGTGGTGGAACAAAAGGTTTGGATTTCTTCGGCGGTGCCGGGTTCTTGACCCATGAATTGATTGCACGGAACTCCAAGGACCGTGAGCCCGCGGTCGCCATAGTCTTTCGCAAGCTGTTCCAGCGCAGCGTATTGCGGAGTCAGCCCGCACTTGGACGCCACGTTGACCACCAAGACCGCGTGGTCGCTGTAGTCGGCCAGTGATGTCGGACGGCCATCGAGTGTGGTCAATGCGATCTCGGTCACAGTCATAACCGCTCACGCTACCCCCATCGCATGTTTTATTTGATTAGCTAGCTATTTTCGTTAGGGTGGAGGCCATGGTTTCCCGCGCGGCGCCGTCGACCGCGAACATCGAACAGGCCACCGGCGACCTGCCTGATTACCCTGATGCCCTCGACGCCGGCCTGCTGCGCATCGCCGGTGTCTGCATTCTTGCCTCGGTGATGGCGATCCTGGACGCCACGGTCGTCAGCGTGGCGCAGCGCACATTCATCGGGGAGTTCGGATCCACTCAGGCCGTCGTCGGTTGGACGATAACGGGTTACACGCTCGGGCAGGCCACCGTGATCCCGCTGGCCGGGTGGGCGTCCGATCGGTTCGGCACCAAGCGGCTGTTCTTGGGCGCGACGTTGTGGTTCACGTTGGCGTCGCTGCTGTGTTCGATGGCGTCAAACATCAACGAGCTCATCGCGTTTCGAGTGATACAGGGACTTGGCGGCGGGATGCTGGTGCCGTTGACGTTGATCATCCTGACCCGCGAGGCCGGTCCGCGCCGGCTCGGCCGGTTGATGGCGGTGATGGGTATCCCGATGCTCCTTGGCCCGATGTGCGGCCCGGTCCTCGGCGGCTGGCTGATCGGCGCGTACGGGTGGCAATGGATTTTCCGGATCAACCTGCCGCTGGGGGCGATCCTGCTCATCCTCGCCGCGGTGGTGTTCCACAAGGATCGCCCGACACCATCGGAGACGTTCGACTTCACCGGCATGGCGTTGCTGTCGCCAGGGTTGGCGACACTGCTGTTTGGGATTTCGTCGGTTCCGCGGCGCGGCACGTTCGCCGATGTGCATGTGTGGATACCGGTGCTCATCGGAGTCGGCTTGATCGCGTTGTTTGTGCTGCATGCGCTGTACCGTGCCGAGCATCCACTGATCGACCTGCGGCTGTTCAAAAACCGCGTGGTGACGCTGGCCAACTCGTCAATGTTCCTCTTTTCCGTCGGCTTCTTCGGCGCCGTGCTTGTGATTCCCAGTTACCTCCAGCAGCTGCTGCATGAGACGCCGCTGCGGTCCGGGCTGCAGCTGATCCCGCAGGGGCTCGGTGCGATGCTGACCATGCCGATCGCCGGTACCTTGATGGACCGACGCGGACCCCGCAATGTCCTGCTGGTCGGGGTAACGCTGATCAGCACGGGACTGTCCGTATTCGCCTACGGCGCTTGGAAACACGCGGACTACCTGCCGATCCTGCTGGTGGGACTGGTCATTACCGGCATAGGCCTGGGTTGCACCCTGACGCCGCTGTCCGGGTCGGCGGTGCAGGCGTTGGCACCCCACGAGGTCGCGCGCGGGTCAACGCTGCTCAGTGTCAACCAGCACGTCGCCACATCGTTCGGCGCCGCGGTGATGTCGGTGATCTTGACCAGTCAGTTCAACCGCAGCGAAACCATCGCCACCGCAGAGAAACTCGGGATACTCAAAGGAAAGTTTGCGAAACACGGCCCACCGGCACCAACCCATTACGACGTCTCCCCTGACTTCACCACCCGGCTGATGAACGACCTCTCGCACGCCTACGCGCTCGTCATCGTGGTGGCCGTCATCCTTGTTGCGGTGACACTCGTGCCGGTCGCGTTCCTGCCCAACAAGCCGCCGGCGAAACGCCAGCAGCCAGTACCGGCGTACTAGCCGGGCGACTCTTCGAAGAGCATCCTCGCAATCCGCTCGACGGTCGCCATCGGATCGGTCGCCTTGATGCGGGCGTTCACCGCGTCATTCAGCCACAGCATCGAAAACCCGTGCACCAGTGACCAAGCCGCCAGCTCGGCACCGGCTGGATCCGCTTTGGCGTGCTGGTCTGCCAGTGATGCCACGCCCCGAGACAACTCGGCGCCGGCGGCCGCTTGGGCTGCGACAAGCTCACGACTCGACGGATCGACCAGCGACTTGTCGAACATCACCCGGTAGTGGCCCGGGTGCTCGATGGCAAACCGCACGTACGCCAGCGCGGCATCGAGGAACCGGGGGTGGGCTTCGGCGAGGGCCGCGGACAACAACTCAAACCCCTGTGCGGCCAGCGCGGTGAACAAGCCGCGCCGGTCGGTGAAGTGATGGGCGGGCGCCGCGTGGGACACCCCCGCTTCACGAGCTAGCTCGCGCAGTGACACTCCGTCGGCGCCGCGCTGATCGACAAGACGTGCAGCCTCGATCAAGATCGCGGCCCGCAGGTCTCCGTGGTGGTAGGTCGGGCGACTCATAACGCCAGCATAGCGGACAAACTTGACAGTGACTAGTTTGTCGCTTTACGCTCCGACTGCACAACTTGTCAGTGTCTAGATTGGAGAATCGAGATGGCTCCGTTGATCACCCTGTTGGTGGGCAGCATCATGGCCCGGATCGCGGGTTGGGCCGGTGTCGATTACGTCGACACCTGGCTCAAAGCGATCGCCGTCGGTCTGGCCGCGATGTTCGTTCTGACCGGTGTCGCGCACTTCGTCCCGCCGCTGCGCGCCGCCTTGATTGCGATCGTTCCGCCGCAGCTACCGGCACCCGGCCTGCTGGTGACCCTCACCGGCGTGCTGGAGTTCCTCGGCGTAGCGGGCCTGCTGGTTCCGACCACCCGGGTCCCTGCGGCGGTTTGCCTGCTGCTCCTGATGCTGGCGATGTTCCCGGCCAACATCTACGCCGCGCGGATGCCCGATCCGCCCGAGTCGATGACGACGCAGCTACCCCTGCGCACCGCTGAGGAGATCGTCTACCTGGCCGCTGCCGTAGTGGTCGCGATCGGCGGCAGCTAGCAGCCAGGCGTACTGGTAAGCCACCTCTTTCCAGCGCTCGTAGCGCCCGCTGATACCACCATGGCCGGCGGTCATCTGGGTCTTCAACAGCACCGGATTACCGTCGGTTTTGGTGTGCCGCAAGGCCGCTACCCATTTCGCGGGTTCGACATAATAGACCCTGGTGTCGTTCAGCGAGGTCATCGCCAGGATGGGCGGATACTTCTGGGCGGTGACGTTCTCATACGGCGAATACGATTTCATGTAGTGGTAAACATCGCTGTCGCTCAACGGATTTCCCCATTCGTCCCACTCGGTGACTGTCAGCGGCAGCGCCGGGTCCAGGATCGTGGTGAGCGGGTCGACGAACGGGACCTGCGCCAGAATCCCGGCGAACAGATCGGGCGCCATGTTGGCCACCGCGCCCATGAGCAGCCCGCCGGCGCTGCCGCCCAAGGCCACCAGCTGCTCTGGTCGGGTCAGTCCGGTGTCAACCAGGTGGTTTGCGACCGCGATGAAGTCGCTGAACGTGTTCTTCTTCACCAACAGCTTGCCTTGCTCGTACCACAGCCGGCCCATCTCGCCGCCGCCACGGACATGCGCAACGACAAACGTCATACCGCGGTCCAGCAGCGACAGCCGGGCGATCGAAAAACGTGGATCCTCGCAGATCTCGTAGGCGCCGTAGCCGTAAACCAGTGCCGAAGCGGGGAATTCGATATTGGCCCGGTGCACGATTGAGATTGGAATCCGGCTCCCGTCGGCCGCGACGGCCCAATCACGGCGTTCGACGTAGTCCTCGCGCCGGTAGTCGCCGAGCACCGGCTGCTCGCGCAGAAGCGTGCGCTCGCCGGTGACGAGATCCAGGTCGTAAATCCGAACCGGGGTGACAAACGATCCCGCGCCGATCCGGAGCTTCGGTGAGTCCCAGTTCGGGTTGGCGCCCAGTCCGACCGACATCAGCTCGGAGTCAAACGAGATCTCCTCGGGCCGTCCGTAGTCGGCGCCGTCGATGGGCCACAACTGAATTCGCGGCAACGCCTCGCCGCGGTAGCTGACCACCAGATGCCCGGCAAAGGCGTCTACGGCGTCCAGTCGCACGTCGTCGCGGTGGGCGATCAGGGTGCGTTGCTCGCCCGGTTCATCGGCAGGTGCCTCGACAAGCGTGAAGTTCACCGCACCGTCATTGTGCAGGATCAGAAACCGGTCCCGCCCGTCGACAATTGCGTGCTCCACGGCATACTCGACGCCGTCGCGGCGCGGCAGCACGGTGACGAATTCGGCATGTGGGTCGGCGGCCTCCGCATAACGGACCTCCGACGTGATGGCCGACGCCGACACGATCAACACATAGGCGTCGCTACGGGTTCGACCGACCGCAAGCCAGAACCGTTCGTCGGCTTCGTGATACACCTTTTCCGCGGGCAGGCCCGAGGCCAGTCGGTGCCGCCACACTGCCTCAGGGCGCCACGCCGCGTCGACCGTGACGTAGTAGACGGTGCGATTGTCGGTAGCCCAGGTCGCCCCCGCGCCGATCCCGACAATCTCGTCCGGGTATTGCGCTCCGGTGCGAAGGTCCCTGAACCGCAACGTATAACGCTCATCGCCGACCACATCGACGGAGTAGGCCAGCACATTGCCGTCGGGGCTGACACTCGCAGCGCCCAGTGAGAAGTAGTCGTGCCCCTCGGCTTCGATGTTCTCGTCGAGCAAGATCTGCTCACCAGGAATCTCGGTGTGCTCGTCGAAAACCGGCGGGTTCCAATCGGTGGGATCGGCGACCGGGCAACGGCATTGGACGCCGTATTGCTTTCCTTCAAAGCTGCGGGCGTAGTACCACCAGTCGTCTCGCCGGATCGGTACCGACAGGTCAGTTTCCTTGGTGCGTGCCTTGATCTCGTCGAAAATCCGCTGCCGCAACGGTTCGAGCTGGGCGGTCGTCTGGTCGGCGTACTCGTTCTCGGCTTCCAGATACGCGGTGACCTCAGGACTGGACTTGTCGCGCAGCCACTCATACGGGTCGACGAACACGTCACCGTGAAATTCCCGTCGACTCTCCACCCGCTTGGCGACGGGCGGTTCCGGCAGATCGCTCATGCCCCGGGCCCGATCCAGTCGCCGAAGCTCAGCCCGGAAATCCGTTCGTAGGCCTCGATGTAACGAGCGCGGGTGGCATCGATGATGTCCTCGGGCAGCGGCGGCGGAGGATGAGATCCCGACCGGTCCCAGCCGGAGTCGGGGCCGGTCAGCCAGTTACGGACGAACTGCTTGTCGAAACTCGCCTGCACTACACCGGCGCGGTAATCGACGGCCGGCCAGTAGCGCGACGAATCGGGTGTGAAGATCTCATCGGCCAACACCAAGTTGTCGTGCGCGTCGATACCGAACTCGAATTTGGTGTCTGCGATGATGATTCCTCGTCTTAACGCATGGTCGGCGGCCTGCACATAGGTCTGTATAGTCCGGTCGCGTAACTGATTAGCGCGGACCCCGCCGACCATCTGGATTACCCGTGGAAACGAGATGTTCTCATCATGTTGTCCCAGTTCGGCTTTAGTCGCCGGCGTGAACAGCGGGTTGGAGAACCTGCTGGCCTCGACCAGGCCCGGCGGGAGTGCGATGCCACAGACTTTGCCGGTCTGCTGATAGTCCAGTAATCCCGAGCCGGTAAGGTAGCCGCGGGCGACGCACTCCACCGGAACCATCTTCAGCTCTTGCACCACCAGTGCGCGGCCGAGGACCTCGTCGGGGATGCGCGGATCGTCCGGCGGGCCCGCAAGGTGGTTGGGCGCCTCGACGAGGCCGAAGAAGAAGACGCTCATCGCGGTCAAAATCCGGCCTTTGTCCGGAATCATGCTGTCGAGCACATAGTCGAACGCTGATATCCGGTCGGTGGCGACGAACAATAAGTGGTCGGCGTCGATGCGGTAGAGCTCGCGGACCTTGCCACTGGCCAGGTGCCGGTAGTCGGACAGTGCGGGACGCATCGGGACAGCCTAGCGGGCGGGCTAAGAACGACCTGCGGACCGACCGTGTGTTGGGATCGAGGCTATGAAATCGCGGTTTCTCCCCTACGCCACCACGCCGGGCCGATTCTTTGCTCAATTGTTCAGCGACGTCGTCGTCGTCATTTGGACATTTATCTGGGTCCTCGTCGGCCTAGCCGTCCACAGCGCCGTGTCGACCATCGCCGAGGTGGGTCGACAGGTCGAAGGCGGCGCGGGTGGTGTCGCCGACAGCCTCAAGTCGGCCGGCAATGGTGCCGATCGGATTCCGCTGGTCGGTGAC
Source organism: Mycobacterium sp. (assembly GCF_035314665.1). Lineage (GTDB taxonomy): Bacteria > Actinomycetota > Actinomycetes > Mycobacteriales > Mycobacteriaceae > Mycobacterium. The sequence continues at coordinate 49,819 of NZ_DATFZD010000034.1, forward strand.
ACGGTCAGTAAGCCGCTCACCGCGGCCAGCAAGGCCGCCCTCGACATCGCCGGCGCCGGACACAACCTGGACACCACCGCCACCTGGCTGGCGGTGGTGCTGGCCCTGGCCGTCGCCGCGCCGCCGACCCTCGCAGTGGTGATGCCGTGGTTGGTGCTGCGAATCCGGTTCTTCCGGCGCAAATGGACGGTCAGCACGCTGGCGACCACACCGGCCGGCGAACAGCTGCTCGCGCTGCGGGCACTGGCCAACCGGCCGTTGCGCAGGCTGACCGCCGTCAGCCCCGACCCGGTCGGTGCATGGCGTGTGGCGGATCCAGGCGCGATCCGCGGGCTGGCCGCCCTCGAGCTACGGTCGGCGGGAATTGCCGTCAGGTCGCGCTAGCGTAATTCGACGACCAGGTGCCGGATACCGGTATGGCGGTTGCTGCGAGTCCATTCGACCGGCCGCACAACCTGCACGGCGCGGAAACGCGAAAACAGCTCCTCGAAGAGCACTCGCAGTTCCAGCCGGGCCAGATTGGCACCCAGGCAATAGTGCACACCCTGACCGAAACCCAAGTGCGGATTGGGCTTTCGGATGATATCGAATTCGTCGGCGACGTCGAAGACGCTAGTGTCGCGGTTGGCCGAGCCTTCCCAGATCTGCACCTTCTGCCCCGCTTCGATCGACACGCCGCCCAGCGTGACGTCTTTGGTGGCGGTGCGCCGTTTGGACGGCGACGGCGACGTCCAGCGGACCATCTCCTCCACCGCGGCCGGCAGCGTATCCAGATCCGCACGCAGCGCGCGCAATTGCTCCGGATGCTGTGCCAGCGCCAGCAGCCCACCCCCGACCGCGTTGCGCGTCGTCTCCGCGCCGGCGCTGAACAGCAGACTGAAGAACAGATACAGCTCGAGATCCGACATGGCCGGCGCATCGACGTCGCCAAGAGTCGAGTTGGCGACGACCGACAACATGTCGTCGGTCGGGGCAGCACGCTTCGCCGCGATCAACTCCTGACCGTAGGCGTACATCCGCGATCCGGCTTCCTCGACCGACAGCTGCGACAGGGATGCCTTGCGCGAGCCGCCGAAGTCGAACTGCGGCTCGATAGCCTCGAACAGCCAATGTCGTTCGGACTCCGGGACTCCCAGCAAGATGCAGATCATCTGCATGGGCAGTTCGGTGGCGATGTCGACCAGAAAGTCGAACGGCTCGCCCGGTACCACCGCATCCAGCAGCCGACGCGTCCGCGCTCGAAGGTCGTCCTCGACAAGACGGATCATCCGCGGCGTCAGCCCGGAGCTGACAAGTCGCCGAATCTGCGAATGCCGCGGGTCGTCCATCATGTTGAGCACCTGGCCCGCGATGGCCAGGTCTTGCAACAGCGTGCCGCCGAACGCCCGGTCACCGCCGGTGACCGATGAGAAGGTCACCGGATCCTTCAGCACCGCAAGTATTTCCGCATATGTCGCGACGGACCAGAAGCCTTCTCCATCGGGCGTGTGCTCGGTCGGTTCGTGCCAGTACACCGGCGCTTCGCGGCGATGCACAGCGAACAACTCGTGCGGAAATCCGTTGGCGAAGTTGTCCAGATCGGTGAAGTCGATGTCCGCAAGCGCGCCGGCGAGAGTCATAAGATCGCGCCCGGCGTATATTTGGCCGCGTCCGGGTAGCGGGCAACCAGCGCGTCCACCGCCGCAACCACGGCGTCGACCTGGTCGCCGGCGGCCCCGATGAACGCCTGCTTGTCGGCCAGCGCGGCGTCCAGCGCCGCTCGATCCAGCGGCAATCGCGGATCGGCGGCCAGCCGGTCCAGCAAGTCAGGCTCGGCGCCGCGTTCACGCATCGCCAGTGCGGTGGCCACCGCGTGTTCTTTGATCACCTCGTGGGCAGCCTCACGGCCCATCCCGGCGCGCACCGCCGCGATCAGAACCTTGGTGGTGGCCAGGAACGGCAGGTATCGGTCCAGCTCACGCTGGATCACCGCCGGGTACGCGCCGAATTCGTCGAGCACGGTCAACATCGTCTCGATCTGCCCGTCGACCGCGAAGAAGCTGTCCGGCAACGTCACTCGGCGCACCACCGAGCAGAAGACGTCCCCTTCGTTCCACTGCGCACCCGCCAATTCAGCGGCCATCGAGCCGTAGCCGCGCAGCACCACCTGCAGCCCGTTGATCCGCTCGGCACTGCGGGTGTTCATCTTGTGCGGCATCGCCGACGAGCCGACTTGGCCCGGAGCGAATCCCTCGGTGACGAGCTCATGGCCGGCCATCAGCCGGATAGTGTGCGCCAGCGACGACGGCCCGGCACCCAGCTGCACCAGAGTAGAGACCACTTCATGGTCCAGTGAACGCGGATAGACTTGTCCGACGCTGGTCAAAACCGTTGTGAATCCCAAGAATTGGGATATGCGTCGTTCGAGTTCGGCCAGCTTCGCCACGTCGCCGCCGAGCAGGTCGAGCATGTCCTGGGCGGTGCCCATCGGGCCCTTGATGCCGCGCAGCGGGTAGCGGTCGATCAGCTCCCGCAGCCTGGTCAGCGCCAGCAGCGTCTCCTCCGCCGCCGAGGCGAACCGCTTGCCCAGCGTGGTGGCCTGCGCTGCGACGTTGTGGCTCCGCCCGGCCATCACCAGGTCACGGTAGGTCGCGGCACGCTCGGCCAGTCGGGCCACCAGTGCTACGCCGTGGCTGAACACCAATTCCAGCGAGCGGCGGACCTGCAGCTGCTCGACGTTCTCGGTCAGGTCGCGACTGGTCATGCCCTTGTGCACCTGCTCGTGGCCGGCCAGCGCGTTGAACTCCTCGATGCGGGCCTTGACGTCATGGCGCAGCACCCGCTCGCGGGCGGCGATCGAAGCCAGGTCGACATCGTCGAGCACCCGTTCGTAGTCGGCAACGGCGGTTTCGGGGACCTCGACTCCCAATTCCGCCTGCGCGCGCAGCACCGCCAGCCAGAGCCGCCGCTCCGCGACGACTTTGGCCTCCGGCGACCAGATCGCCACCATCTCGGCGCTGGCGTAGCGGTTGGCCAGCACGTTCGGGATTGTCACAAACACACAGCTTAACGGCGCCGCACGGCGCGCGGATCAGGCACAGTAGGCCCCATGCACTTCGTTGGGCTCGATCTCGCCTGGGGCGAAAAGAACAGCACCGGTGTCGCGGCCATCGATTCCGACGGCCGACTGCTGCACGTCGGTGCCGCGCAGGACGACGCGAGCATCGAAGCCGCGGTGTCGCCCTACGTCAGCAGCGACTGCCTGGTGGCCATCGACGCACCGCTGATCGTGAAGAATCCGACCGGACACCGGCCTTGCGAAATGGCGCTCAACCACGACTTTCAGCGTTTCGAAGCGGGGGCACGCCCGGCATTTGCGGAAAAGCCCGAATTCAACGATCCTCGCGGCGCCCGGATCGCGACGGCACTCACTCTCGACATGGATCCGCTGTCGGGTTCGCCGCGACGGGCAATCGAGGTGTATCCACATCCAGCGACGATCGCGCTGTTCGGTCTGGAGAAGACCCTCAAATACAAGCGAGGTCCGTTCGAGGTTCGTCAGGGTCAGCTGCTGCAGTTGATGACGCTGATCGAGGGACTCGACAAAGCCACACCGCGGCTGCGGGTGAACCACAACGTGTCGTGGGTGGAATTGCGTCGACGAATTGCCGCCGCCACTCGACCGGGACAGCTCGACAGAGACGAAGATCCCGTCGACGCCGTGCTGTGCGCCTACGTCGCACTGTTTTGGTATCACCGGCCGGAAGACGTGACCGTGTATGGCGACTTCGCCACCGGCTACGTCGTCACCCCGACTCTTCCGCCGGATTTGGCGCCCACGCCGCGTCGTCGTGCGGCCGCACCGCCGGATACGGACCAATTGCGTGAGCGGCTCGCGCACCTCGCCGCGCTGCTCGACGAGGCACAACGCGGGTTGACCGCGATCCGCCGACAGCTCGACGGCTAGCCCGCCGACGATGCACGCCGACCTGGCGTGAGGTGGGGGCACCCCCAGCCGCGCAGCGGCGAGGGGGAGAGGCGGGCCATCAAGCCTTGGCCGGTCAGATCTGAACGGTGCGCTGCTCGAATGGTGCCAGCGAGTCGATGACGTCGATCACCGTCGCCCGCGCGACCGTCCGGGGATCCTCGCCGTCGTCGACCAAGGCAGAAACCACCGCGCCATCGACTGTGCAAATCAACGCGGAGACCAACTCCACGCGCACCGTGCGTCCGGACCGCTCGATCACCTCGGCGATGGCGTCGATGCGGTGATGCAGGTTGCGGCGCTGGATGTCGCGCAGTGCGGGCTGGCGGGCACAGGCGATGTAGCGCTCATAGCGCGAAATCAGCTGCTCGGTCAGGGGCGGGCCGGATTCGCTGCCGACGAGCAGATCGACCAGCAGGTCGGCGATTGTCTCGGGTCCGCGGCGCCGACGGGACAGGGTGGCGACTTGGGCCCGCAGCTGTGCGACCTCCAGCATTCCGATATGAGCGACCGCGCTGGCGATCAGGTCATCGAGGCTAGAGAAGTAGTAGGTGGTCGACGCCAGCGGAAGGCCCGCTCGGCGGGCGACGGCACGGTGGCGGACAGCCTCGAATCCGCCTTCGCGCAGCAGCTCGGCGGCGGCGCTGACCAGCGCGTACCGTCGGCGTTCTCCCTTGGGAGTGACAGCTGCAGTCACCTACGACATGCTGCCAGCCAGCTGTGTGCCGTATTGCCCTTTCGGACAAACGCCAGGTGGGATGTGGCACCCCCACACACGCTGCGGCGAGGCGGCATTCAGCGGCACTTTAAGCGTGCCGGCGACGATGCAGAGCGAAGCGATGAGGAGGAGCGGCACCTTAAGATGGCCCGCATGCCAGATCTGAGTCGTCGTGCCGTGTTGCGCCTTGGCACCGGTGCAGCGGCGGGAGCACTGGGCGCCTACGCGCTCGACAGGTTGCTGCCCGCGCGGCCCCCGCTCACCACACCGGTGACGATGACCGGCACCGGCGTTCCGATGGCGCCGCACCCGCCGCTGGACCCGGCCCCCGCACCGGTCGCGGCCCCAACGATGGTTACCGGCTCGTTCGTGTCGGCGGCGCGCGGCGGAGTAGCCACCAACTGGGCGATCGCCCGGCCGCCGGGTCAAACCAAACCCCTGCGACCGGTGATCGCGTTGCACGGCAAGGGAAGTAGCGCGGGCACAGTTATGGACGGCGGCGTCGAGCAGGGCCTGGCACAAGCCGTCGCCGCCGGCCTGCCCCCGTTCGCGGTGGTCGCCGTCGACGGGGGCGGAAGTTATTGGCACAAAAGGGCTTCCGGCGAAGACTCCGGCGCCATGGTGTTGAACGAGCTCATCCCAATGCTGGACACCAAGGGCCTCGATACCTCCCGGGTGGGCTTTCTGGGCTGGTCGATGGGCGGCTACGGCGCACTCTTGCTCGGCGGCCGGCTCGGAGCGCCCCGCACCGCGGCGATCTGCGCGGTGAGCCCGGCGCTGTGGCTCTCCTCCGGTGCGGCCGCCCCGGGCGCGTTCGACGGCCCCGGCGATTTCGCGGCCAACTCGGTATTCGGGATGCCCGCGCTGGCGTCCATCCCGATCCGGGTGGACTGCGGCAACAGCGATCCGTTCTACGCCGCGACAAAGCAGTTCGTGGCCCAGCTGCCCAGCCCGCCGTCGGGTGGGTTCTCCCCCGGTGGGCACGACGGATCGTTCTGGAGCTCGCAGCTGCCCGCCGAATTGACCTGGATGGCACCGCTACTGACTGCCTGAGCCATTATCAGAAGGCTTACGATATTTGATACGATAGTGCCTTCGAAGCGTCGGAGGGCACTGAATTGGCGAGGCAGGCAGTCGCAGACAAGCGGCAGCGGCGTCAGCGTGGATCGATCAGCGTCGACGAAATCATCAATGGTGCCTTCGAAGTCGCCGAGGAAGTATCGGTCGACGGCTTGAGCATGCCGCTGTTGGCCAAGCATCTCGATGTCGGTGTGACGAGCATCTACTGGTACTTCCGGAAGAAGGACGATCTGCTCAACGCGATGACCGATCGCGCGCTGGGCCAGTACGACTTCGCGACACCGTTTGTCGAAGGCCAGGATTGGCAAGAATCGTTGCGCAATCATGCGCGAAAAATGCGCCAGACCTTCCGGGCCAATCCGATTCTGTGCGATCTAATTTTGATCCGCGGCACCTTCGGCCGGGAGGCAACGCAAGCCGCTTTCCAGAAACTCGAAAAGGCGGTCGCCACCCTGGTGGAGGCGGGCCTATCGCCCGAGGATGCATTCGACACCTACGCCAGCATCTCGGTTCACACCCAAGGCGCGGCGGTCCTGGAACGGCTGCAAGACAGATCCGGCGGAGCTGAGCCGTATCGCCGCGGCGGGACGTCGCTCATCGACCCCGAGACCATGCCGCTGATCGCCGAACTGACCGAGAAAGGTCACCGGATCGGTGTCGCCGACGACATCAATTTCGAGTACGGCCTCAACTGCATTCTCGAGCACGCAAACCGGCTTATTGCCGCGCGTCGAGAAGGCGGCTGACCACGATTGCTCGGCTCCTCCCCGGGCCGCTCTGCGGCCCGCATCGTCGTCCGGGCTAAACCTCCACGACGACGGCACCGCCCTGGCCGCCGCCCGCACACATCGCTGCCACACCGATCCCGCCGCCGCGGCGACCCAATTCATGCACCAGCGTGGTGAGCATCCGCGCGCCGCTGGCCGCGATGGGGTGGCCCAGGCTGCAGCCACTGCCGTAGATGTTGACCAGGTCCTCGTCGAGCCCGTACTCACGGCATGCGGCGATCGGCACCGAGGCGAATGCCTCGTTGATCTCCCACAACGCGACATCGCCGGGGGCCAGGCCGGCACGGTCGAGCACCTTGCCGATCACTTTCACCGCGCCCAGACCGGTGTCCTTCGGTTCGACGGCGGCGGAGGCCCACGCCTTTACCGAGCCCAGCACGGTGAGCCCGGCAGACCGGGCGAAATCGTCCTCGGTCAGTGTCAGTGCGGCGGCCGCGTCGTTGGTGCCGCTGCTGTTGCCTGCGGTGATGGAAAAGCCCTCGATCTCAGGGTGCAGCACCTTCAGCGACGCGAGCTTCTCCAGGCTGGTCTCGCGGCGCGGGTGCTCGTCGACGCTGAACTCCACCAGTGCGTCGTCGAGAGCCTTGATCTTCAGCGGGACGATCTCGTCGACGAAGGCGCCGCTGTCGATTGCCACGATGGCGCGCTGATGCGAGCGCAACGCCCACGCATCCATCTCTTCGCGGCTGATCCCGGCCGCCTGGGCGGTGTTCCACCCCACCGTGATCGACATGTCGCGGGTCGGAGCATCGGGCGACTCGACGTGCGTGGGCGGGATCCAGCGCTCTTCGAACTCCAGGGTCGGCCCGGGGATACGCCAGTTCATCAGCGGGCTCATGGACAGCGATTGCACTCCGCCGCCGACAACGACCTTCTCGGCGCCGGAGCCGATCTGCGCCGCCGCATTGGCAACCGCCGTGAGGCTGCCCGCGCAATGCCTGTTGACGGCCTGACCGGGCACTGAGAACATCCCGGAGTTCGCCGCCGCGTAGCGCGCGAGATCACCGCCGCCGTAATGGGATTCGGCGAAGATCACATCGTCGATGTCGGACGTCTCGACCCCGGATCGTCGGACCGTTTCCTGAAGGATGGTGGTCGCGAGGATCTCGGGCGGAGTGTTGACCAATGAGCCCTTGAACGACGTTCCGATAGCGGTCCGGACGGCACTGACGATGACGGGCTTGGGCATGAGGTCAACCTTCGGGATTCGGAGGGCTCTTGAAGTACGTGGAGACACCAATCGTATCAGCTACCGTAGCACCGACGATAAGGGGTGCTTGCTGGCCGGAGCACGCGTTGAGACACTTAAGACTCGCGCCCGTCGGTGAGGAGTGCCGATGCTCTTTCGTCAGCTGGAGTACTTTGTCGCAGTTGCGCAGGAGCGACACTTCGCCCGGGCAGCCGAGAAGTGCTACGTGTCGCAGCCCGCGCTCTCGGCCGCAATCGCCAAACTCGAACGCGAGCTTGACGTCACACTGATCAACCGCGGACACAGCTTTCAAGGCCTCACCGCCGAAGGTGAGCGCTTGGTGGTGTGGGCCAAGCGAATACTCGCCGAACATGACGCTTTCAAGGCCGAGGTACGCGCGGTGCGATCCGGGATCACCGGCACACTTCGACTGGGCACAGTACCAACGGCTTCCACGACCGCCTCGTTGGTGCTCTCGGCGTTCTGTTCCGATCACCCGTTGGTGAAGGTGCAAATCCATTCCCGTCTCGCTACCACCGAACTGCACCGACGGCTGCAGGATTTCGAGCTGGAAGCCGCCATCGTGCACACCGTTCCCGAAGAGGTCCACGACGTCGAACTGGTTCCGCTGTACGAGGAACGCTATGTCCTGCTTGCGCCCGCCGACATGCTGCCCGCAGGGACGTCAACCCTGCAGTGGCCGGATGCGGCACAGCTGCCGCTGGCATTGCTGACACCGGACATGACGGTCCGGCAGGCCATCGACGAGGCCTTCAGCGATCAGGGCCTCACCATCAGTCCGCAGGTTGAAACAGATTCGGTCGCATCGTTGTTGGCGCAGGTCGCCACCGGCGACTGGGCGTGCATCATTCCGCACACCTGGCTGTGGACCAGCCTGATGGCCGGTAACATCCGCGTAGTTGAGCTCGTCGATCCGATCCTCAAAGCGCAGATCGCCGTTGCCACCAACTCCGCCGGGCCCGGATCGCCTGTCGCCCGCGCCTTTTCGGCATGCGCGCAAAAGCTGTCGCTGAACGAATTTTTCGACGCCCGCCTGCTCGGAATCACCGGCCGGCGCTGACACTTACCCCTTGGCGACAGCGCTTTTCGGGTTGAGGCTGGTCAGGTGCCCGCTTTCCACACCCGCGGCGGGGTCGAGTTCGCAGTCCACGATCGCCGGCCTGTTCGATGCCAGCGCATCGGCCAACGCCGACTGCAATTCGCTCGCGGTCGTGACGTGATAGCCCTTGCCGCCGAAGGCCTCTGCGATCAACTCATGGCGCGCATGGGAACTCAGCACGGTGGGCGCCGGGTCGGTGTCCGAGGTCTCATCCCCGCGGTAGACTCCGCCGTTGTTGAGGATCACGACGGTGACCGGTAGCCGATATCGGCATATCGTCTCGAACTCCATCCCGCTGAAACCGAATGCGCTGTCGCCCTCGATCGCTACCACCGGTTTACCGGTTTCGACCGCGGCGGCGATCGCGTAGCCCATGCCGATACCCATCACGCCCCAGGTCCCGCTGTCGAGCCGGTGTCGCGGCAGTTGCATGTCGATCACGTTGCGGGCAATGTCCAATGCGTTGGCGCCCTCATTGACCAGATATACCTCCGGATGCTGTTGCAGCACATCGCGAACCGCGCGCAGCGCATTGTGGAACCGCATCGGGTGCGGATCCTCGGCCAGGCGCTCGCGCATGGCGGCGTCGTTGTGCGCCCGACGCTCGGCGAGTTCATCCGTCCACGCGGTCGGCGGAACGATCGGATGGGCGTCGATGCGGTCGAGCAGAGCCGACATCACCGGGCCGATATCGCCCGCCAACGGCGCGGCGATCGGGCGGTTGCTGTCGAATTCGGATGCCGCGACATCGATCTGGATGAACTTCGCATCGGCTGACCACGGCGGCGACGCACCGTGACTCAGCAGCCAGTTCAGCCGGGCCCCGACCAGCACGACGACATCCGCTCGGGCCAGCGCCAGCGAGCGTGCGGCCGCGACGGACTGCGGGTGGGTGTCGGGCAGCAGCCCCTTGGCCATCGACATCGGCAGATACGGGATGCCGGTGGTTTCCACGAACTTTCGAATCACTTTGTCGGCCTGCGCATATGCCGCCCCTTTGCCGAGGATGATCAGCGGTCGTCGCGCGCGGGCCAACAACTGCAAAGCACGATCGACCGCCTCGGGCGCCGGCAGTTGAGCCGGATCGGGGTCGACGACCCGCCAGATGGTGTTGGCCGCCACGTTCGCCTCGATGGCCTCCGCCAGCACGGCACCCGGGATGTCCAGATAGACGCCGCCGGGTCGTCCGGAGACCGCGGTGCGAATGGCACGCGCGACACCCAGGCCGATGTCCTCCACCCGGCCGATGCGGTACGCGGCCTTCGCGAACGGGCGCGCCGCGGCGAGCTGATCCAGTTCCTCGTAGTCGCCGCGCTGCATGTCCACAATCGGGCGCTCGCTCGAGCCTGCGATCTGGATCATCGGAAAACAGTTCGTCGTGGCATTGGCGAGCGCAACCAGGCCATTGAGGAATCCGGGCCCGGATACCGTCAAGCACACACCCGGCCGGCGGGTGAGGAATCCGGCGGCGGCCGCGGCGTTGCCGGCCGAGGTCTCGTGCCGGAAACCGATGAAGCGAATTCCGGATTTCTGCGCGAGACGCGCCAGGTCGGTGATCGGAATGCCGACGAGCCCGTAGATGGTATCGATTCCATTGAGCTTGAGTGCGTCGACGAACAGGTGGAAGCCGTCGGTCAGCTGAGCAGGTGCCGATTGCGTGGTCATCGTGACGACTCCTCGTCTGCCGGCGGGCCGGTTGCCCGTACCCATCACTCTTGTCCGTGCCCTCGTCGGGCGTCCAACTGCGAGTTGCTATGCAGCGATAAATAGCGTCTATCGAGCGTCAATCGACTGGGTTATCGGATCACTGCGGGTACTGCGGCAATCAGGGTCACCAAGGATGCCGCGATCGCCAGCGTTGCAGCGATGCTGATAAAGACGTACCTCCGGCAGTCGTAGTCGTGCACCATGCCGCAATGCGGACACGGGAGCGTCGTGTTCAATCGCGACTGTCTCGGTAATCTGGTCATGCTCCAACGGTCACCTCCGGCCCGCGCGGTGTCCAAGACCGGATCGCTATGCATCGATCGACAACGTTGATCAGTCGCCGAAATCGGCTCTCGTGCAGGGATTTTGACTTGATAAGCTTTGTCTATTAAGCATTCGTTGATCGGTATTGGACGGCCGCGCCGCGTCGGAGCATCGTGCACGTTAGGTCCCGTTTCGCGTGGAAGGAGTGGTAACGATGACCACCAGTACCGAGATTCCAAGCCCGCGTATCGCCGACCTGATCGCCGGGACGGCGAGTCGCCATCCCGAAGCGCATGCGCTCGTAGTCACCGCCCACCGCATCCCGATCACCTACCGCGACCTGGTCCGGGCGATTGAAGACCTCGCCGGACAGCTGACCCAAGCCGGCCTGCTGGCCGGCGACCGGGCGGGCCTGCGGGCACAGAGCAGCGCCGAGTTCGTCGTCGGGCTATTGGCGGCTTTGCACGCGGGGCTCGTCGTCGTCCCGTTGGATCCCGCATTGCCCCTCGCAGACCAGCGGGCCCGGATCTCGGCCGCGGGCGGACGTGTCGTCTTGGTAGACGGTGACGCGCCCAGCGAAACCGCAGATACGACGCTGCCGCACTGGCCGATCTCGGTCACGCTCAATGGGGGCGCCCTCGCCGCTCACGTCGACACCGCCGTGGCAGCGTCCCCGGCAAGTGCCGGACCCGACGGATTGCGGCCGGACGACGCGCTGATCATGTTCACCGGCGGTACCACCGGCGCCCCGAAGATGGTGCCCTGGACCCACGACAATGTCGCAACCTCGGTCGGCAACGTCATCGCGAGCTACCAGCTCGGCCCCGACGATGCGACCGTCGCGGTGATGCCGCTGTTCCACGGGCACGGCCTGATTGCCGCGCTGTTGTCGACTCTGGCATCGGGAGGAACCGTGCTGATTCCCGCCCGAGGGCGGTTTTCCGCGCACACCTTCGACGACGATCTGCACGCCGCCGACGCGACCTGGTTCACCGCGGTGCCGACGATTCACCAAATCCTGCTGGGAAGCAAGGAAACTAATGCCGAGCCAGAACGATCCCGGCTGCGCTTCATTCGCAGCTGCAGCGCGGCCCTGAACCCAGAAACCGCCGAGGGGCTGCAGAAGACGTTCGGCGCTCCGGTGCTGTCCGCCTACGGCATGACCGAGGCCACCCACCAGATGGCAAGCACAACCGCGGACGAGACCGTGACCGCCGGGCTCGTCGGCCGGCCGACGGGCGTGCAGGTGCAGATCGCCGGCAACGACAGCCGAGCCTGTCCACCGGACGCCGTCGGCGAAATCTGGATCCGCGGCCGCACCGTGGTGCGCGGATACCTGGCCAACCCGAACGCCACCGAACAGACATTCACGGATGGATGGCTGCACACCGGCGACCTGGGTTCGCTGTCCGAGGCGGGCGAGCTCACGCTGCGTGGCCGCATCAAAGAACTCATCAACAGAGGCGGCGAGAAGATATCGCCGGAGCGAGTCGAGGGCGTGCTGTCCAGTCACCCGAATGTCTTGGAGGCAGCCGTCTTCGGCGTCCCAGACCGCCTGTACGGGGAGATCGTCGGCGCGGCGGTGGTGCCTGACCGGTCCGCCCCACCGACAGCCGCCGAACTCACCGAGTTCTGCCGGGAGCGGCTCGCCGCCTTCGAGGTGCCCGCCAGCATCGCGCTGACCGACGAGCTTCCGCACACCGCAAAAGGTTCGGTCGACCGCCGAGCAGTGGCCGAACAGTTCGGGAAGGGCGATTAGCCGGTGCAGCCGTTCGATTGGGAACTGCCCTACGCCTGGCCGCGAAAGCCCGTCCTGGCGGGCAACGTTGTGTGCACGACGCAACCGCTTGCCGCCCAGGCAGGTCTTCGGATGCTCGCCGACGCCGGCAGCGCGGCCGATGCGGCCATCGCCACCGCGATCGCCCTCACGGTGGTGGAACCGGTCTCCAATGGCATCGGCTCGGACGCCTTCGCCATCGTCTGGGATGGACGAGAACTGCACGGCCTGAACGCGTCAGGACGCTCGCCCGCGGCGTGGACACCGGAGTACTTCGGCAGCAACAGCGTTCCCGTCCTCGGCTGGAATTCGGTGACCGTGCCCGGTGCGGTGTCGGCATGGGTCGAACTACACACTAAATTCGGCAAGCTCCCGTTCGAGCGGCTCTTCGAGCCCGCGATCGCATACGGCCGCAACGGCTTCCTCGTCTCGCCGACGATCGCGGCCCAATGGGCCGCCATGGTCCCACTACTCGAGTCCCAGCCCGGGTTCGCCGAGGTATTCATGCCCGGTCGTCGGGCGCCGAAGCCCGGAGAACTGGTCACTCTTGCCGACCATGCGGCCACTCTCGAGCTGATCGCCGCAACCAACGGCGAGGCCTTCTATCGCGGTGAACTGGCGGCGAAGCTCGAGGCTCATGCGGCGGCCAACGGCGGCGCCATGCGGGCCAGTGACCTCGCCGCGCATCGTGCCGACTGGGTCGGGACGATCAACGGCGCCTACCGCGACTACACCGTCCACGAGATACCGCCCAACGGTCAGGGCATCGTCGCGTTGATCGCCCTCGGGTTACTCGAACAGTTCGACATGGCCTCGTTCCCAGCGGATTCCGCTGACTGCGTGCATCTGCAGATCGAGGCGGTGAAGCTGGCCTTCGCCGACGCGCAGGCCTATGTCGCCGACATCGACCACATGCCGGTGCGCCCGGAGCGCCTGCTCGACAAGGAATATCTGCGACAGCGGGCGATGCTGATCGATCGGAACCGGGCAAAGCCGGCATCTGCGGGAACACCGAACGGCGGTACCGTGTATCTCACCGCCGCCGACGCATCCGGGATGATGGTGTCGATGATCCAGTCGAACTATATGGGTTTTGGCTCCGGCGTGGTGGTGCCCGGCACCGGGATCTCCCTGCAGAACCGCGGCGCGGATTTCGCTGCGGCACCCGGTCATCCGAACCAGGTGGCTCCGAGTAAACGCCCTTACCACACCATCATCCCCGGTTTCTTGAGTAAGGACGGCGCGCCGGTGATGAGCTTCGGGGTGATGGGCGGCCCGATGCAGCCGCAGGGTCACGTCCAGGTGGTGACGCGCATCGTCGACCACGGCCAGAACCCACAGGCTGCCTGCGATGGCCCGCGTTTTCGGTGGTCGCACGGCCTGCAAGTCTGCTGCGAGCCAAGTTTTCCGCCGTCGACGCTCGATGAGCTCGAACGGCGCGGCCATCAGTTGGTCACGACGGACGACTACAACCAGTTCGGCAGCTGCCAAGCGATCTGGCGCCTCGACGGCGGATATCTCGCGGTGAGCGACCCCCGCCGCGACGGCCAGGCCGCGGGTTACTAAACCCTCGAGTGTTGACTCGATCCCTCGAATCCGTCATGATCATTAAATAAACCGACCGTCGGTTTACTAATGAAGTGGTGTGATGGCCCGGACCGTCAACGTTGTCGAGCAGGCAGCCCGACGCGATGCGATTCTGGACGCCGCACAGCGACTAATTCTGTCCAATGGCTATGAGCGCCTGACGGTTCAAGACATCCTCGAGGACCTGCAGATCTCCAAGGGAGCCTTCTATCACTACTTCGACTCCAAGCCAGCGGTGGTCGAAGCCCTCACCCAACGGCTCGTCGACGATGCCGAACGCACCCTTGCCCGAATCGCCGAGGACCCAGAGTTAGGGGCCCTCGAGAAACTGCAGCTCTTCTTCGGCGAGATCGTCCGCTGGAAGTCCGAGCGGCAGAACCTCATGGTGGCGATGCTGCCGGTCTGGTATGCACCCGACAACCTCGCTTTCCGGATGTTGGTGGATCGCGCGACCGCGAAACGATTGGCGCCGCTGCTGGGCGTGATTGTCCGTCAGGGTGTCGACGAGCGTCAGTTTGCCACCGCCTATCCCGAACAGGCCGGCGCGATCATCGTCGCCGTCGTGCAAGCACTGCAGGAGGCGATGGCTCAGCAGTTACTCACTGGCGCTACGAAAGTCAAGGAGATGGTGGCGACGCACGGCGCGCACATCGAAGCGATTGAACGGTATCTGGGTGTGCGGGCCGGCACGCTATATCGCGCCGACGCCCGCGCGGCGAACAGCTGGATTGCGGCGTTGCGACGCGCCGGTCACGCTGGGACGCCCAATGACTGAGTGGAAGACGACGTGTCTGGTGGCCGGTGGCGGCCCGGCCGGGATGATGCTGGCCTATCTGCTGGCGCGGTCGGGCGTGCAGACCATCCTGGTGGAGAAGCACGGCGATTTTCTCCGCGACTTCCGCGGGGACACGGTTCACCCATCGACCACCGAGCTGTTGCATGAGCTCGGAATACTCGATGAGTTTCTACGCGATGTGCCGCACCAGGCTATGGACCAGTTGGGCATCGGAGTCAAGGGCAAGGCATTCAATCTCATCGACTTTCGCCGTCTGCCGACCGCCTGCAAGTATGTGGTGTTGGCGCCGCAGTGGGACTTTCTGAATTTCCTTGCGGCTAAGGCCAAGCGGTATCCCTCCTTCCGGCTCGAGATGAACACCGAAGTCACCGGCCTGCTGCGGGAGGACGATCGGGTCGTCGGTGTCATCGCGCAAACCGCGAGCGGCCCACTCGAGATTCGCGCCGATGTGACGGTCGCGTGCGACGGACGATGGTCGGTCATCCGGGAGCAGTCTGGCCTGCCGGTGACGGAGTTTCCGATGCCGATCGACGTGCTGTGGTTTCGGCTTCCGCGTGTTGATGCGGCACCCGAAACTCTCGGATATATCGGTGGCGGCCAGATCATCATCGCGATCGACCGTGGTGACTACTGGCAGTGTGGGGCGATCATCGACAAGGGCGGCTTTGAACGCGTGCAGGCGGACGGCCTACCGGAATTCCGGTCCAAAATCGTCTCGGCCGCACCGTTTTTGGCCACCAGCCTCGACTCACTGACCGATTGGGATCAGGTCAAACTGCTATCGGTGCGCGCCAATCGGATGCGAAAGTGGTGGCTACCGGGGTTGTTGTGTATCGGTGACGCCGCGCACGCGATGTCCCCGGTCGGTGGGATCGGCGTCAACTACGCGATCGCTGACGCGGTGGCCGCCGCCAATTCACTCGCCGGGCCGCTGCAGGCGGGGACGTTGGCTGACGACGATCTGCGTGCGGTGCAGAAACGGCGGGAGACAGCGACGAAGGTGGCCCAGATGCTGCAGCGT
>NZ_DATFZD010000035.1:0-14536 GCF_035314665.1 Mycobacterium sp.
GTGTGCAGCTTGTCCCGCATACCCGTTTCCGTCCATACCTTTTCGACGGTGTCGAGCATGGCGGGCGGACCGCACGCCCACGTGGAGCGGTCTTTCCAGTCCGGGACGAGGCCGTCGAGCGCGGTGAAGTCGACCTTGCCCATGTCCGCTGTCAGCTGCAGGTGCAGCCGGTAGTCGGGCTGGGTGCGTTCCAGCGCACGTAACTCGTCGTGGAATATCACGTCGCCGGCGGAGTGCGCCGAATGGATATGCACGATGTCGGGACTCTCGCCACGCTGTCTGAGCGAGCGCAGCATCGCGATCACGGGAGTGATGCCGCTGCCCGCAGTCACGAACAGCAACTTGGCCGGCGCCGGATCAGGTAGAGCGAAATCGCCCCTCGGGGCGGCAAGTCGAACAACCGTGCCGGGCTCGACGCCGTTGACCAGATGTGACGACAAAAAGCCCTCGGGCGTGGCCTTGACGGTGATCGCGATTAACTTCTTGTCGCGCCGAGGGATCGACGTCAGCGAGTAAGACCGCCAGTGCCAGCGCCCACCAACCCGCAGTCCGATGCCGAGGTACTGGCCGGGCTGATAGTCGCCGGAAAAGCCCCATCCGGGTTTGATCGTGACCGTGGCCGAGTCTTCGGTTTCCCTGCGGACATCGACGACGAGGCCACGCAGTTCCCGCGCAGACCACAGCGGATTGAGCAGTTTAAGGTAGTCATCGGGCAGCAGCGGCGTCGTCGCGCGAGCCACCAACCCTCGCAACACATTAACCGTCGGGGTCGACGCGGTCTCGACATTCCTTGCCGGCGCCGAACTCCACAACCTCAGATTTCGCATCTTCGAACCCCGGGGTCAACCACCGACAACGCAGGACCATCGAGCTTGGCGATCGCTGCTGTCAAGGGCCGCTGTTCGTGCCGGACCTGTCGTGTACCGCCGCAGACTAAGCACACCGTGCGTTGGCATCTCGAGGATTGTCCGGGGTCTCTGTGGCTCGCGATGGGCGTGGTGGACGGTGAGGCTGGCCTTGGATGATCGCCATCGCTGCCTCGACGGTGCTTGCGGCGGGTAGCAAACCCTGTGGGTCGCCGATCCGCAGCACCCGGGAGACTGCCTCACTGGGTACTACTGCCCAGCCTATGCCAGGGTGCGCGCAGCAGACGGAGACCCTGTGCAGCGCTGAGAAACCCTCGGTTCCAAAGAAATCCAGGCCGCGCAGATCAATGATCAATCCGCGGCAACCCGTCAGATGCCCCAGGGTGTACTGGGTCAGAGTGTCGGCGTTGGATGCATCGATGTGGCCGCGGACGCTGATGACGGCTACCGATGATCTCAGCCGACGATAGGCTAATCGTGTGGTGTGACTCTCCCATGGCTGGGAGAGAAAGTCGCCGACCGGCGGCATAGAGGGGTTAGGACGAGCATTCATGGTGATCCCCGACATGCGGTTGTCACCGGTGTGTTCGGCGCGAGCTAACGCTCTGTGAGGACAGCGGCGGACGGCTGAACCCATTCCGAACTGGTTGAGAGTCTCAACTCACTTGACGCTCCACCCCGCGGGAGCAATTGTCAAGATCTGTGGATCTTGACAATTGCGGCGCTACTCGACTGATCCGGCAAAGCCGCGCCGGACAGAATCGTCGCATCGAACTATCCCGACTATGCCCGGTGGCGGCCTGAAACTTCGTCGAAGGTTAAACGCCGCTGCGCTCTGGCGAATCTATGCTCACAGACGGACACTTACATATGCGACTTGTGCGCATCCCGACGACCTGGCCCGCGTCAAGAGTCTCCTGCAGCAGTCGGCGGCTCCGTTCAGTAGCCGGCACAGAATCCGCACGACCACCGGAGACATACGCAAGGTGGTAGTCGTGGGCGATCCGGTCAACGATGCGGACGGCCGCATCGTTGCTACCCGCGGGTTTTACATCGACATCACCGAGAGCTTTAACGTCGATCTTCAGCAGTCGATCAGCGACGAGTTACAGGTCATCGTGTCTCACCGAGAGGTCATTGACCAGGCCAAGGGAATGCTGATGCTGATCTACCAGCTAAGCGCCGATGCCGCCTTCGCAGTCCTTAAGTGGCGATCCCAAGAACTCAACGTCAAGCTCTCGACCGTCGCCCAAAAGCTAGTCGCCGAGTTGCCAGACCTACTCAATGCCCACCCGGCGATGCGTGCACCAATCGACCACTACCTGCTGACCCTCACGCCACCCAACACAAGTAACGACCGTTAACCGCACATCACGCGCGTTTGGCCTATCGCTCTCCGGGCAGCTCCGGTTCAAATGACCCACTACCGGGGATCTTGGGGTGCCGCCACAACTAACCGTCGATGGGAGCGACGTGTCGCGAACACCGCGGGCAATGTTTAGTCGGAACGCCATGAGCATGCCGCGCTTTGTCGGACGGTCCTGAACCCCGGCGGGAAGGCCCCATTGCTATTGCGATCGGTAGGGTCAACCGCACCGCGGCCGTGCCCGCGGCGACCAAGACCAGCACGATCGCTTCGGGACCATAGGCAACGCTGGACAATGCGTCCAACGACAACGCGGCAAGACCGCCGGTGGCAGTCAACCGATGCGGATCGCCGCGCAGATGTCGCCGCACCCGACGATCAGCAATCTGATCAGCCGGCCGTTCCCACTGAGTGACTGTTCTGGTCAGGTTTTTCGATTCGTCAGGTCGGCATCCCGCCCTGTGGTGGCGATGAAGTCGTCGAGAATGTCCACCACCGCGGTCGGGGACTCGACATGCGGGAAGTGTCCGACACCGGCGAGCACCTCAAGTCGGCTACTCGGCACGGCGTCGTGGGCGGCGTACCCGTGGGCGACAGGAATGATCCGGTCCTGCTCACCCCAAATCAGCAAGGTGGGTAGTCCATCACTAACATGTATCTTGCCGAGCGCACTGACCGCCTGGCCGCGGTAATCCACCACCGAGCGCAGCGTACGCAGGAACGCCTGCCGTGTCTGCCGATCCGACAGCGAGCAATAGGCGCTCCATATCTCGCCGGCGCGCGGCGACTGAATCCCGGCCGACCTGAGCCACGAGCCCAGCTTGTTGCCGACGTTCAACACCGGTTGCGGCGCGGCCACTGGCAGCACCAGCTCGGTTCCGGGTGCCGAGAGGATCCGCAATATCCAGTTCAGGTCGGGGCCGAGGCCACCGCTGCTGATGAGAACCAGTCGCTGGCAGTAGTCGCGATGTTGGTAGGTGAACTGCATGGCCACACCGCCACCAAGTGACTGACCGACCACAGTCGCCCGGCCGATGCCTAGTTCATCGAGCAGATCACGCAGCAAGGCCGCGAACGCACCCAGCGAATAGTCACCGCGCGGCTTGGTTGATTCACCGTGCCCCAACAGGTCGGGTGCCACCACCCGATACTTCTTCGACAACTCAGGGATGACCGCCCGCCAGGTCGCCGAACTTCCCGCCATGCCATGAATCAGCAGCAGCGCCTCGCCGGCCCCTGCGTCCCGATAGGCAATACGCTCACCGTGCAGATCGAGATAGCTCATCTCGGTCACGTGAACTCGTCTCCATCCAACGCTGTTCTGGCATGCCGGCCCGACTACTAGCCGACTATAACGTAACCTACGGTCCCGTAGGTTACTGACCAGTAATTACGGTCGTCTGCGCTGGTCGCGGCGCCATTGGCGGACCGCCGCGATCGCGGTCTTGAGCCCGCGGCGCTGCCCTGTCGCCAGATCTGTCCCTGCGAAACCGGGCTCCAGCTCGGTGAACATCCGCTCGCTGCGGGTCTCCGGTGCGTCGTCGACGGTGGCGCGCAAGTAGCGGTCCGGCAGCGACAGTTTGGCGATGGTGCGCCACGTCTTGCCGTACTGCATCAGGAACGGACCCGTGGTGTACGGGAGGTCGTATTTGTCGCAGACCTGTCTGACCCGCACCGAGATCTCGTGCAGCCGGTTGCTCGGCAGATCGGGGTAAAGGTGATGCTCGATCTGGTAGCACAGGTTGCCGCTCATGAACCGCATCGCCGGCCCCGCCTCAAAGTTGGCGCTGCCCAGCATCTGGCGCAGATACCACTGACCCCGGGTTTCGCCGATCATGTCGGTCTTGGTGAATTTCTCGGCGCCGTCGGGGAAATGCCCGCAGAAGATCACCGCGTTGGCCCAGATGTTGCGGATCACATTGGCCACCACGTTGGCCTTCAGCGTCGATCTGTAGGTCGCCGCCGGCGACAGCGAGGTAAGCGCCGGGAACGCGACGTAGTCCTTGCCGAGCTGCCTTCCGGCCTTGGCCGAGAATTCGCGGATCTGCAGCAGGGTGGTCTTCCGGTCCGGGCCGCCCTTGAGGATTTTGCCGAAATCGATGGGCTGCAAGCCAATTCCCCACTCGAATCCGAGCGCGAGGATGGTGTTGAACAGCAGGTTGCCGATGTGGGCGGGCACCCACGGCTGGTCACGCGTGACTCGCAGGGTGCTGTAGCCGACGTCGTCGTCCATGCCGAGGATGTTGGTGTACTTGTGGTGCTGAAAGTTGTGGGTGAATCGCCAGTGCTTGGACACGCCGGTCATGTCCCACTCCCACGTCGAGGAGTGGATCTCGGGATCGTTCATCCAGTCCCACTGGCCATGCATGACGTTGTGGCCGATCTCCATGTTCTCGACGATCTTGGCCAGACCGAGGGTCACCGTTCCCGCCCACCATGCCGAGCGTCTTGAGCTCGCGGCCAGCATGAGCCGGCCGGTGAGATCCAAAGCACGTTGCGCGGCGATGGTGCGGCGGATGTAGCGCGCGTCGCGCTCGCCAAGGGAATCCTCGATGTCCAGCCGGATCGCGTCCAGCTCAACGGCCAGGTTGTCGATGTCGGCGTCGGTCAGGTGAGCAAAGGCCGGAACGTCTGTGATCGCCATCGTTTCCTTTCTTTCAGGTTCGTATCAGCCGGCTCGGCCGGCCACTGCTGGCCGAGCCGGGGAGTACATCGGGCCGGTCAGTAGTAGTGGCGGCGGCCGCCGACGGCGTGTCCCATCCGTCCCATCAGCATCAGTACCAGGCCGACGACGAGGAGGATGACCCCGATGACCAAGCAAATATGGGCGTAGGCGAAGGTAGGGACGAGGGCAGGGAGGAGGAGCCCGAGGACGATAAGGAGGATTCCGAGGCCGATCATGACGTTTACCTAGTTTCTGTGGATATGTGGGAGGAGGATGGCCGGGTCAGCGTTGTAAGGTGCTATTTAGTTTGGCCTCAAGCGATTTGGCGTTGCCCAGCCCAATCGGCGCGTCTTTCGTTGCGCAGCCAGGTATTCCCGGTATCATGCTTTCTTGACCGCAAGGCGATAGATTCAGAATGTGCGGCGCGAGCAGATGCTCATCAAGTTCGGCGGCGTACAGCCAAAACTCTTTCCGGACTGGCTGAAGGGCTCAGCAGCAACAACTTTACACCTGTCGGGTACCCCAGGCGAGATTCTGACCTGAGAGATGCCGCTCACTGTCGGCGGCGGTGACCCTCATCGCGATTGAGGCGTGCCGCGCATGTCGGCCGGTTACAGCTCTGGCTGATTGGGCGTTGAGTTGCCACTGGGCTTGTCGTCGGTTCGTGGAGCTCACCTATAGCGAAAACCTTCTGCGCGAAGTGAAGCGGCGCCTATCGGGGGGTGACGCTATATGAGCGGGCACAGTGAGCCACCGCGCAGCGCGGTTTTTACGTGTTCACACACTCAGCCCATGTTGGGCTCTCGATCGGCGCGCTCGCCGTCGGCCGGGTCCTCGACTGTGAGCGTGTCCAGGATGAACTGCGCGGTGGTGTATCGATCGGTACCCGCGCCATCGACTTGGGTGTCCAATTTCGATTGTGCTTGCCGCGGGGTGTAGCCGCGGCCGATGAGTACCCCGATGGCCTGGTTGATGACCGACGCCGCTCGCAGAGATGTCCCGGCGTCCGACCCGGCGGGGACGCTCAGGTGCTGATCGAGCGCGAAGTCGCTGGGCGGACGGCCGGTTAACCACGCGAGGTCGGCAGTGAGGTCGACAAATGTTCCCGGCGTCTCCGCGTAGAGGATGAGGGCAACCGAAGGCGCTGCCCGGCCGTCACCGACACGGGCCAGCAGCGTCAGCCGAAGCGAGGTGCGAATATTGTCAGCCGTGCCGTCCTCGAGGGTGGTGAACGTGAACGGCGGATCACCGCCGTCGACGGTCACGCTCAGACCGAGATAGGTGGGAACCGCCGCTTGGGCGTCGACGCCCAGTTGGTGCAGACTGTGCAGCACATCGTCGCCGGGCTCATCTAGGGCGGCGGTGAGGATGCCCAAATCGGCGGCCAGGGCCGCACTGATCTTCATGACGGGATTGCTCCGCTGGGCGCTCCCGAGCGCGGATCGAGCCTGCCGGTGCCGAACAGGCGAGTCGCCTGCAGGGTGGGGAACGCGCGACGCAAGCCAGGACCCGTCGCGCTGACTGTTTACCCACTCTCCAACCTACGCGCGTCACACCGTGCAGCGGCAGTTCGGCCGCAGGCCAGCCTGGTGGTTCGGGCTCAGATCGGGTTGCGTCGGGCGCGGGCGCGGCGCACGGCTTCATCGACGATGTGTTGGGCCACCTCAGCCAATTTGCGGTGTTCGGTTTGGCTGATCGTCCGCAGCTGAGTGAACGCCTCCTCGGCGCTGCGCCCGCTGCGTCCCCGGATCAGGCCGATCGCCTGATCGATCACCGGGCGCGTCGACAGCGCCTTCTGCAACTGGGCGGTCAGCGCCATCGCGTGCGCGAGGACCTGGGCGTTATGCACCGCCACCGCAGCGGGTTTGGCGAACAGTTCCCCCAGTTCGGCGGCGTGCTCATCGAAGACGTCTTTGCCGTGAGCGTAGACATTGATCGCGCCGATCACCTGATCCGACAGCAGCAGCGGCAGCGACAGCGCACTGTGCACGCCCAAGCGGCCCACTCGGGGACCGAACCGCGGCCACATCTTCTCCCCACCCAACGACCCAGACCGCACCGTGCGCCGCTCCAGTGCCGCAGTAATGCAGGGCCCCTCCTTGAGGGTCACATACTGAATCTCGTCGATCTCGGCGACAAACGGGGCGCTGGCCGCCAACGCCTCCACCATGTTGTCCACCCGGTCGACCTGCAACAAGGTAACCCCGGCACCGTCGGCGCCCGGTATCGCGTGCACCGCGAACGTCGACACCTCAGTCAGCAACTCAGGCAACCCCAGACTGCCCGCCACCAAGCCCGCCAGATCGTCGATCCCAGCCCGCAAGTCGGCGGCATCAGCGGTCGCCTGCTGCGCGCTCAGCGACCCCAACGGTAAGCCGTCGGCGTCCTCGGTGAACTCCGTCATACCTGCGCTCAATAGTTTTGGCGGGGCTGGGAATCGACACCGAAGCCCAGCACCCGCCCATGGCGCAACCGTCACGAGATGGTTGTCAGGATGATCTTACGCCGGCAGCGACAGCGTAGAAGCACACTGTCGCGCACGGGCAGTCCAACGGGTGTAGCGTCAAGGGTGCTGAGAATTTCAGCTGGTCTGGGATGAGTTCAGCCGTCCGCCGCTTGACTCAAGGAGCATTGGCTCCGAACCCTCACACGCCGGTGATCCAATGCACGTCAGGTCACCGTGACCACCTCACTTGTTTCCTGTGCCAACACCGGCATTTCCCTGCCCCGGACCGAACCCATTGATTGTCCATGCCTTCTGGCGTCCCAGATCCCGACATCGGCTGCCTCGCGGACTTCCTCGTGCGCAACAACGGCTTCATCCGCGGCTGAGGGCCAAACCCTAGATTCCTCGATACCTATGAAGGACATGCTGTGAAAGCTTTGATCATCCTGGTTGCGGTGCTCCTCGTTGTCGCCCTGATCGTGTTGTCGTTATCGATCAGAGTGGTGACCCAATACGAGAAGGGTGTGTTGTTCCGCCTCGGCAAGGTGATGGGTGTGAAGGACCCCGGGCTGACCTTGATCATCCCGGTCATCGATCGGCTGTTGAAGGTCTCGCTGCGAATTGTGACGATGCCGATCCAGTCCCAGGGCATCATCACCCGCGACAACGTCAGCGTCGACATTTCGGCGGTCGCCTACTTTCGGGTTGTCGACCCGGTGAAGTCGGTGATCGCCATCGAGAACGTCCACGCCGCGATCAACCAGATCGCGCAGACCACGCTGCGCAATGTCGTCGGCCAGCACACCCTTGACCAGGCGCTGTCGGAGACCGACGCCATCAACGCCGATATCCGAAAGATCCTCGACGTCGCAACACTCGAATGGGGTGTCGAAGTGACACTGGTCGAGCTCAAAGACATCCAGTTGCCCGACAGTATGAAGCGCGCGATGGCTCGGCAAGCCGAGGCCGAGCGCGAGAAACGAGCCAAAATTATTGCGGCGGAAGGCGAATCAATGGCCGCGGCCGCGTTGGGTGAGGCGTCGGACACGATGATGGCCCACCCGTTGGCTTTGCAACTGCGCAACCTGCAAACGCTTGTCGAGCTCGGGGTGGAGAAGAACACCACCATCGTGTTCCCGGCGCCGCTAATGAGTGCGATCGGTGAACTGGGCACCTTCCTCGCCAGAGAAAGTGTTGCCGCCGCGCCACCCCAACCGGTCACCACCGCGAATGGGGCCGACACGTCGACGCAACCCGGGCCGCCGCCCGCAAACGGCCTGGTTGCCGGACTTGACATCAAGGCCGCTGGAACCCCATGACGGTCTGTCCTTCCCGGCCGCTACCACCGTCACGTCACATGGGAACGAGCGGGCTGCGCCCTGTCCCGGTTCGAACCGGGTAGTGCGAGTCGACCAAGGGAGCATCACAATGACGACCCGGACCCTCGAACCAGAACTGGAACCGCACTACTCTCCGGCACCGATGCCCGCAACGGTATATCGGCCCATCGCCCAACAAGCGCTGAAGCTGACGGGTGCAGAGATCACACTGGTCGCCGTCGCAGTCAACCGCGACCTACCCACGTCGGAGGTGGCCGATCTGATGATCGTGGAAACCGCCGGTGCTGCAATGACCTCGGCGTCGGCCCATGCCATCCCCGTCGCCGGTACTCCGATCGGGCAGGCCTTCGTGGAGCGGACCCCTCGACGACTCAACAAGTTCGACATTGCCATCGACGGCGTCCAACATGCCGGCCCAGCGCTGCTGCTTCCGCTGCGCACCACCGATACCGTGGCCGGGGTGTTGGTCGCGCTGCGACATGACGGCGCCCGGACGTTCTGCGACGAGCAACTCGACATGATGGCCGCATTCACCGAGCAGGCGGCGCTCGCCTGGCAGCTCGGGTCAACTCAGCGCGACATGCGTGAACTCGACATTCTCGCTGATCGCGACAGGATCGCCCACGACCTGCACCACCACGTGATCCAGCAGATCTTCGCGGTCGAACTGGCTCTGCAGGGGACCATTCCGCGGGCGCGATCAATTGAGGTGCAGCAGAGACTCTTCGGCAGCATTGATGATCTTCAAGGCGTCATTCAGGAGATCCGCACCGCAATTTTCGACCTGCACGGCGCACCGCCGCACATCACCCGGCTGCGACAGCGGCTCGACGACGCAGTCGCGCAGTTCTGCGGATCCGAAGTGCGCACCACGGTTCAATTCGTGGGCCCCTTGTCGGTTGTCGATGCTGCACTCGCCGATCACGCCGAAGCCGTTGTGCGCGAAGCGGTCAGCAACGCCGTCCGCCATGCTGGCGCGACCACACTTGCGGTGACGGTCAGGGTCGAGGACGACTTGTGCATCGAGGTTATCGACAACGGTCGAGGCGTCGCCGGCGGCATCACCGGAAGTGGCTTGACCAGCTTGCATCACCGCGCGCAGCAGACCGGCGGCGCGTTGAGCATCGCGGATGCTCCCGGCGGAGGCACCGTGCTGCGCTGGTCAGCACCGCTGCCCTGATCAGCATGCCCCTTCACTGATAGCGACCAATCGGGCCACCGCACGTTCAATACCGTCAGCAAGCTCGTCGACATCGGGTACCGCGTCATAGTCGGCTTCGGGCCGAGTAGCAAGGACAAGGTCCTCGCATCTTGAGCTATCGCCGCGAACTGGGCCCTCTTCTCGGGGATCAGGGACCAATTCCCCTAGGGCCGTTGTCGGGATCTCCGTAACGTCGAGCTGGACAAGGACAGGACGCCATCGGAGTCGGCGCAGCCTCCTATTGGCGAGGTCACCACGCACGCCACCGTCGCGACCGCTGGGGAGTCTCACAGCTATCGCCCCTCAATAGCTACCGTCCGTCGCCAGACGTTGGCGCTATCGAATACTTTGGAGCGCCGGTGCCGAATACGCAGATCGACGTTGAACTCACGAGCCGGCAGTTGAGCCAGTTGCGTGACGACGTGGACGACCTCTTGGCGCGATTGGCCACAGCTGAATCACTGTGGTCCGGGTGGCTCGCCGGTGTGGCGACCCAGAATCGATCGAGTGCCCGAAACATGTTGCACTATTGGGCAATTCGACAATGCGATCTACGCGACCTGCAGGCCCGGCTCACTGCATACGGGCTGTCCTCATTGGGTCGCAGCGAGCCCCATGTCGAGGCCACCTTGCTCTTGGTGAGGTCGGCGATCTGTGCCATGCTCGGTGACATCTGGCAACAGCCTGCGTTAACCGGTGCCAGCGTCGAGGACGGCGCCGAACTGCTCCGCCACCGAACACAGCAGCTGCTGGGCCCAGAGCCGGTCGATCGCGTGACCCTCATCATGGTCACACTGCCCTCCTCGGCTGCGACCGACCCCGACTTGGTTCGCGAGTTGGTGGAACGCGGCGCGAACATCGCACGCATCAACTGTGCACACGACGATGCGAAGGCATGGCGCTCCATGGCACGGCATGTCAGGCATGCGGCCGAAGCGACCGGCCGAACCTGCTTGGTCGCTATGGACCTTGCGGGACCGAAGCTGCGGACTGGACCACTTGAACCCGGGCCGCGCATCGTGAAACTCCAGCCATGCAGGAACGCGCTTGGGCAGGAAACCGCCCCGGCGCGGGCATGGCTGACTGCGGCGGAAGACCCGACTGAACCACCCGAAGCCGGCATGGTTTCGCTACCGGTGTCCGGGCAATGGCTCAGCCGCCGCCACGCCGACGACGTCCTGCGTCTGCACGACACCCGCGGCTCGAAACGCAGGCTGGTGCTGAAAGCCGTTGGCCAGACGCCAGGCGCCCCCAGCGGATTCGTTGCGACTGTCGGCAAAACAACCTACCTCGCAACCGGAACCGAGCTTCACGTCCACGGCATCGAGGATTCGACACGCCTCGGAGAACTTCCGCGAACCGAACAGAGCCTTGTCCTACATCGCGGAGACATTCTCGAACTGACCAGAGATTGCTCGCCGGCACCGGTGGCCGCCGAGGGTGTTCCGCGCATTGGATGCACGCTGCCCGAGATATTCGATCATGCTCACATTGGGCAGAAGGTGCACCTCGATGACGGTCGGATCAGCGGCGAGGTAGTCGGCGTCGGTGCTGGCGTGCTGAGGTTACGGATCGACCACGCGGCAGACGCGGGGTCGCGTCTGCGCGCCGGCAAGGGAGTCAATGTGCCCGACGCCAACCTCCCGATCTCCGCCCTGACCGAGAGGGACCTATCTGACCTGTCAACGGTCGTCGAGCTGGCCGATTTGGTCGAGATGTCCTTCGTACGAGACCCTTCCGATGTCGAGCAGTTACTCGACGCGTTGAGCCGTCTCGGCGGCGACTCAATGGGAATCGTGCTGAAAATTGAGACCCGGCAAGCATTCGAACATCTTCCGCAACTGCTGCTTACGGCGATGCGGCATCCGCGCGTCGGTGTGATGATCGCTCGGGGGGACCTTGCCGTCGAGTGCGGATACGAACGCCTCGCCGAGTTGCAGGAAGAGATTCTGTGGCTGTGCGAGGCGGCGCACCTGCCCGTGATCTGGGCCACCCAAGTACTCGAACAGCTCACCAAGACAGGGAATCCCTCGCGCGCAGAGATCAGCGATGCGGCAATGAGCGAACAGGCCGAATGCGCGATGCTCAACAAAGGGCCGTATATCAACGACGCCGTCGTCGTCCTCGACAGCATCCTTCGGCGAATGACGGATCACCACTACAAGAAGAACGCACTGCTGGGGTCCCTGCACTCGTGGTACCCCGGCTCGCACCATGACCAGCCGTGAAGAGCGTCGAAAGCAAAGGTAGCGCGATGAAGAGGTAGGCGAACACGCGAAGTGGGCCGCCCCCGCCGAGACGTAGCCGTCCTGACCCGCCCATATTGCGCCCTCGATGAGCTGGTGCACCGCGGAAACTGTTGGCAATAAGGCGAACAGCAGCTCGCGTCGATGTTTCAATCGCGTAGCGATGACGCAGCGATGGGTAGCAGCGCGATAACAGCCAGCAGGTCAGACGTCAGTGAGAAACACATTTATTGGGACTGTTGCACCGTTTGCCCATTGCGGGTTCACCCACGTTTCGCCGACGGTTGCGCTCCTGTGTCGGTCACTTCGCTAGCTTCCACCACCGACTCCCCGGTCCGGAGGGCCCTAAGTCACCGATCTATCTGCCGGATGTCATCACGTGGTGAAGTTCAATTGCTCCTCATTAAGGTCCAAATGCTCTGGTAGCCGCTGCCGTCGCGACCCATCCTATGAAGGCGAAGGAGGGACGAATGCCCAAGCATTGGTTGGTGATGGAGGGTGCCGGACCCTCGGCGCGGTTTCGCACCCGACTGGCCGGAGCAGGGCGGCATCTGCCTACCACTGTGCTCACGACGAACGAATTGATGGCGACCACCCGTCATCACACGCACATTGATCTGGAACGCCTGACCGGCATCTATGAACGTCGCGTCTCGATCGGAGACGATGACTCATACAGTCTCGCGACCTCGGCGGCACTGGACTGCCTGGACAAGGCACAACAGCAGGCCGCGTCGCTCGATGTGGTGATCAGTTGCAGTATCACGAAGTTTCGCGGCGGCCTGACGCAGTGGGTAGAGCCGACGATGAGCAGTGCCGTTGCCCGGGCGATCGGGGCTGACAAAGCAATGACCTTCGACCTGTCCAACGCCTGTGCCGGAATGCTGACCGGTGTCACGGTGCTCAACAATTGGATCCGGCAGGGAACCGTCGAGCGCGGGTTGGTGGTCAGCGGCGAGTACATCTCGCAGCTCGGCCAGAATGCGGCCCGGCACATCCACAACATCATGAGCAAGGAACTCGCCTGCCTGACACTGGGCGACGCGGGAGCGGCACTTCTGCTCGAACGTGCCACCCCCGGGTCTGGCGGCATCAGCCTTGCCGGATTCACCACGGTTGCCGACTACAGCCGGCTGTGCCTTGCCTACCCGAAGGGGCATGATCCCGGTGCCCGGATGTTTACCGATTCTCGCGGGATCCAGCGGGCAGCCATCGCCAACACGCCGCTCTTACTGCACGAAGTCCTCGAAGCAGCCGGCATCTCGATACACGACATCGATCACGTGATCACGCATCAGACCTCGGCCCGCGCGATACGCAAGGGGATGGCCGCGATGTCCGATTCATTCGGTGACAGTCCACAGCACGACGCCGTGATCACCGTCGATCGGTACGGAAACACGGCGTCGACGACCCACACCGTGGCCCTGGTGGAAGAACTCGAAGCCGGGCGGATCCGGCCGGGCGAAACCATCGCCTTGATTGCTCTGGCATCAGGTCTGGAGATCGGCGTCGTTCTCCTCACCGTGGACGAGGATTTGGTGGGCCGCTATGGGCACTGTGATTGAACGCCTCGACGTCACCCGAGGTGGTTGGCGCACCCGTCATAGCGCACTGCATCTGGCGGTCGCGGCGGCCAAGACCTGTCTGCAACGAGCGGGCCGAGAGCCCGACGACGTGGACCTTCTGATCAATACCGGCATCTACCGCGACAAGAATCTCGCGGAGCCGGCCCTCGCGGCGCTCATCCAGGAGGACGTCGGGGCCAACCCTGAGGACCCACATGACGACGCTCACGGCACGTTCTCGTTCGACATAGCGAACGGAACGTGCGGAGTCCTCACGGCGCTGCAGATCGTCGACGGATTTCTGCGGTCACACACCATCAATTGCGCCCTGGTCGTCACGAGTGACGCCGACCCGGGGCGCGGGATGAGCGAGCACTTTCCGTTCTCCCCCGTCGGGGCGGCACTGTTGTGCGACTGGAGCGAAGACGACTTCGGACTCGGCCGTGTGCACTGGGTGAACATCCCCGACGACGGTGAAAACTTCCGCGCCACTGTAGGACTCGAAGACGCGCGCAATGTGCTTCGATTCAGTGGATCGGCCGCGATGGACGAGCAATTCGCCGAGGCTGGCGCCCAAGTCGCCCAAAGCTGCCTTCAGGACGCCTCGCTCGGCCTTTCCGACGTTGACATCATCGTCGCCTCGCCGGCCCGACATGGCTATCGCGCGGCACTGGCCGCCCAGCTCGCAGTACCGGTTGAACGGATCACCGTCGCCGACGACGAGAGCATGCATACCGCCTCGCTGGTGGCGGCACTCCGTAGTGCGACCGAAGAACTCCCGCCAGGCGCCCGCGTTCTGCTCATTGCCGCCGGCGCGGGAGTCACCGCGGGTGCCGCT
>NZ_DATFZD010000036.1:0-6075 GCF_035314665.1 Mycobacterium sp.
CAGCAGCGGAAGCACCTCGCCGATCTTCGGGGTCTTGCGCGCCCACGGCGGCAAGATCGACGAGGAGAACCGCTGCCGCTCACCGGTATCCGGGTCGACACGCTTGTCGTTGACCCGCGGTGCCGTGACATCCACCGCGCCGGCGCTCGTGGTCACGGTCCGCGACTCGTGGCAGCCATTGCGCACCACCAGCCGATGACCCTTCTCGTCACGAACGTCAGCGAACTGGGCGATGTAAGCCTCGACCTCGGCCCGCAGGGCCTCGGCCAGCATCCGCCGCGCACCCTCTCGGACGATCTCGTCGATTACCGACGACGCGGCCGACCGCGCCGCACCCGAACCATCGCGGTCAGCGGAATCAGAAACTACAGTGAGCATCGGGTCGTACCTTCCCGACCAGCGTTGTCGCGCCGGTCTTGCTTGGAACCTTTCATCGGTCACCCGGGAAGGTACGCCCCCTCCCAAGCCGATCCACAGATTTCAAGCATTGCTCGCGGTCAACCTCGGTTAGCCGTGCGGGGTAGGTGGGGATGGCGGCTGGGTCAGATTGACCGGTGCTCCGTGTGAAGATTGCGAATCGTGCAGCACGATCTGGGTCGGTTTCGTACCGGGCGGCACGTCGAATCCCACCTTGACGCTCACCTGAAGACCTGGGTCGATGCTATTGACGAGGTCTCCGAATAGCGGAGGGACCATGTGGCTCGCCGAATACTCACGCCCAGTGCGGTCTTTCAACCTCTGAGCCTCCCACTCGAACATCTGTGGCTCTGTGCCGACGTTCCTGACCGCCATCGACACGATCGCATAGACACCCTGGGCACGTGTGTGGCCGAACGTGGGGGAGGTGTCGACTTGGCTGACGATGAACGCGAAGTTTCCGTCAAGGACTTCTTGCCCCATCCCAGCCGGTCCGGAGGTTTTGTGAAACAAGCCGCACGATGCGAGGAACACTGCGACTGGCAACATCAGCAATGCGGCAAGCCTTCCCATGCAACCGAAGAACATGCGGCCAAGGGTATTTAGGTGTTGCTGCTGTAGTGTCGGCTTCGGATTCAGTTCGTTTCGTGTTCATCGAACAGCTCGTCAACCTGGCGACTTGACGGCTCGCCACCGTGCTCGCGGATCGACCAGCGCACAGCGGCAACTAGCCGAGGTCAAATTACGTAGGGCGCGATCAGAGTGGTGGCACCCAACACGAACAACCCGATCACGAATGCGACGATCGTAAAGCCCATCACCTGACGGACATTGAGTTTCGCGATCGCAAGCAGGGGCAGCAACCAGAACGGTTGGATCATGTTCGCGACCCCCTCGCCGACGGCGACCGCCATGGAGATCAACCCGAGATAGGCCGGCGAGCGCTGACCGAGCGCCAGCGCCGAGTCGACCGCGATCGGGCCCTGCACGGCCCAGTGCCCGCCGCCGGACGGCACGAACAGGCTGATGACCAACGAGCCGATGAAGGTCAGGAACGGCAGCGTGTACTGCGTCGCGCCGCTCACGACCGCCTGGGCCAGCAACGTCTGCAGCGGCTTGGCCCCAGCCGCGTGCGAGGGCAGATAACCCAGCAAGCCGACCAGGCCGCCGTACAACGGATACTGCAGCAGCAGCGGACCAGACACCTTCGCGGCGCCGGTGAATGCCCGAATGAACCGGATCGGCGTGCGGTGCAGCAACGCACTGGTGACCGTGAACAACATGATCATCGATGAGATGTTCAGCGCGAAACCGCTGATGCAGAAGTAGGCAATGCCGGCGGCGAACACGAGGACATTCAGGATCCACAGGTTTTCCAGCCATTCAGCAAACGTTTTCTTTCCCTCCGCCTTGCCCTCGGCCTTAACCTCGGGCTGGTCCTCTTCTTCGAACACCGCGGGATCGGGCGCAAGGCTCTGCGCCGGCTCCATGCGCCAGATCGCGAGCGCGAGCAGCGCCAGCACGACGATCACCGACAGCCAGCTGTAGGGCTGGAAGATCGTCAGCTTGAGCGGCACCGTGATGCCAGTCAATTTGTGGATCACGTTGATTGGGCTGCCGTTGTCCGTGTTCGCCAGCGCAATCGACGACGAAAGTCCTTGCGTCCAGACGATGAAGCCCATGAACGCCGCCGCGATGAGGTAGCCGAAATGCGCCTCGGTAAAGCGCTTCGCGACCTGCCGGGCCACCAGCGCTCCGGCTACTAGCCCGAGTCCCCAGTTGAGCAGGGAGAGGACAGCGCTCACGCCAAAGCAGAGGAGAGCTCCCTGGACCTGGTTCTTCGGCTTGCTGGCGATGTAGACGATGGCCCGCTTCAGGATCGGCGCTTCGGCGAGCGTGTAGCCCGTCACGAGGATCAGGACCATCTGGAAGGCGAACGTGAAGATGTTCTGCGATCCCCACACACCGCCATACCACGCCTTGAGCATGCCGCTGGGCGAGGCGCCGTTCACCAACAGGGCGACCAGCGCGGCGACGATGAGGGTGAGGATGACGGCGAACAGATACGGGTCGGGCATCAGCCGTTCGACATACCGGACACACAGCGCGGTGAGGGATTGCATCAGGCCGCGGCGTTCGGGTTTGTGTTCTTGGCCCGATGGCGTTGGCTGTTCGGGCTCGGCCTCTGGCGCCCGGCTCGTGGCCGTTGTATATCCGCTGGTGGCCTCGGGGTCCTCGCTTGTGGCCTTGGGGTCTTCGCTCGTCATCATTGACCTACCCTCGCTCGCTGTCCCAACTGCGCAACCTGCGCACTACCTATCACCGACGCTGTTTTGCCGTGGCTTTTTCGCTAATTCCGTTGTTGCCGTTGGCATAAAGCTATGGCGCCACGTTGAGGGTTATGGTTTCGTTCTCT
Organism: Mycobacterium sp.; assembly: GCF_035314665.1. Lineage (GTDB taxonomy): Bacteria > Actinomycetota > Actinomycetes > Mycobacteriales > Mycobacteriaceae > Mycobacterium. The sequence continues at coordinate 2,834 of NZ_DATFZD010000036.1, forward strand.
GCTACCGGTGTTCCTGATTGCGGTGACTGGTTTGTGATTCGCCATGACTGCGTGAATCCGCTGTTGTCGTCCATGACGTCGTGCCCGTCGGGCGCTATGGCGGCGACGTTGAGGCAGATCCAGAACGAGTCGTCGTTGACGATGTCTTCGAGCTGCCTACCCACAGCGTTGGGGGAGGGGTTGAGGCCAGCTCAAGGCGGTACAGTCCTGCTGCGCCGTGGGGTCATCGGCGCGAGCCGACGCCGCGAACGTGAGCGCCGCGATGACCCCGAATGCAGCGAAGGCCATTCCCCGATGACGTGCGACTATCACCCGCCGATGCCGGGGGCAAAGTTGCCAAGCTGCCCGCGATCGCTGATGTCGAGGACTTCCACCTGGTACCTTTCCCGCAACTCCTGGCCGAATGCCGCGGCCTCCGGGCCCCCGTCGGTGTCTAGCAGGCCCAGTTCGATGATGGTGCCCGAGCGCGCCCGGTACTCGGCACGGGGGCTGACCGTCATCGACTTCGGTGGCCGGTATGGCAGCACGTCGCACAGGAGAACCCTGCCGACAACCAGATACGACCACGGCGGATCCGCCACCCCCAGTCGCGCCACGTCTCGCGACACCCTCGGGAACCCACGTGCCCGCGCGATCAGGTCCTCGACTTCGATATCGGCGTACCAGCCGCAATCGCACCCCAGCGCCGGCGGCACGTGCGCTGGGATGGCGCATCCAGCGGTGGACGATTTCGTCGGCCACGAGATGGCCGAATTGTAAGGAGACCGCAGCACATCTCCGGAGATCCCCGTCCAAAAGCGAAAGCCCACAGCGGTTTTCAACAGGCCGAAACCGGGTGCGATCAAGCGCTCGTCTAGCCACTCATGCAACTCGGGCATCGCGGCCTCGATGGCAATGAAGGCGCGCTCGAAATCAGCACCGAATAACGGATTCCGGACGTTGACGCACTTAAGCCGGTCGTCATCAACGCCGCACACACGCAATACCTGAACATGTTCGCGACCCAACGCGACCACCAAATCAGCTCCGAGGTGTTCATCACCGACCAGCGCCGCCCGATGATCCGCCGGCACCGGATAACCGTACTGCTGCAGCACCGAGAGCACCTGCTCATCGGCGCCCTCACCCACAGAAGCGGCGGTGCCCGCACTCGACACCCGCACCACATCGCTCAGACCACGCTCGCGCAGTTGCTCAGCGAACAACACCGCAGCCATCACCGATCGAGCGCGATTGAAACTGCAGACAAACGCGACGTGCAGCCGAGGGCTATCCACAACCCGAACCGCTTCCGATGCAGCGCGGCAAGGTCATCAGAGTCCTCCAGATCGAAGCTTGCGAGTGTACGTAACGTGGCTCGCAAAAAGATTCTAGTTAGGGCCAGACAGGGGCTGGCCCGCTGGGACCTGAGCTTCGACAGTTCCTAGTTTCATGGCACCAGGCGGCCCGGCCACTTACCTGGACATCGGTTAGGTTCGGCTTGGGCGGATCAGTTCGTCGAGGCGCGATAGGAAAAGCTTGAGGATCGGCGAGGTGTTGGACCTGCTGTAGCCCACCGCGATATCGATCGTCGGTGCATCGCCCGTCAGCGGGCGACTGACGACAGATGGCGGTAGGAAATCTTCGGCGTAAGCGGGCATCAGGGCGAGCCCTCGGGTCGATGCGACCAACGATATGGCCATCGCGATGTTGTCCACCCCGTGATCCAGTTTGATGTCAACGCCGTTGCGGCGCAGATAGTCGTCGCTGACAGCGCGCAGGACGCCGGCCTTGTTCGAACCGCCGATGAAAACTTCTCCGACGAACGCTTGCGGAGACACCGTGGCCTGTGCGGCGAGGCGATGGTCGCTCGGCATCAAGACGACGAGCGGCTCGTCGTCTACCACGTGGTAGCCCAGGTCGTAGCCGGGCTCCAGGCGCATGATCGCCACGTCCATCCGACCGCGCGCGAGCGCTTCGGCAAGGTTCGGCGAGTAGTCGCTGGAGACCACAACCTGGATGTCCGCCAACTGGTCTCGCAGCACATGCGTAGTCCGCGGCAGCCAGTGCACCTCGAGCCCGGTTTGGAAGCCGATGTCGAAGGTCTTCCTCGCAGGCCGCGCCGCCTTGCGCGCCGCTTCGACAGTGGCATCGACTTGCATCACCGCCAGTCGGGCGTGATCGAGAAACGCCTTGCCGGCAGCGGTCAATTCCACGCCGCGGACGCCACGGGTCAAGAGTTCCACGCCCACCTCGTCTTCAAGGTCACGGATCTGCCGGCTCAGCGACGGCTGCGACGTGTAAAGGCGTCGCTCAGCGGCCTCGGTGAGGCTTCCGGCCTCCGCTACCGCGATGAAATATCGCAGGTGTCGTAGCTCCACGTCGTTCCCATGCTTTTGAGGTATGCCCCCCTGCTTCGAAAGACGTTTTCAGGAGGGAATACAACTTTGCGTTCATGTCATTCTAGCGATGGTAAGTCGCCACCAACCTCGCAAAAGCGTTCCCCAGTAGCCGAAGGAAAAAGATGACAAATCAAGTTGTTCTGGTCACCGGCGCCCTCACCGGTATCGGCCGTGCCACCGCTGTGGCCTTCGCCAAGAGAGGCGCCAAGGTCGTCGTGTCCGGTCGCCACGACGACAAGGGCAAGGAGCTCGCGACCGAGCTGCGGGCGCTCGGCGCCGATGCGGAGTTCGTTCGCGCCGACGTCCGCAACGAAGACGAGGTGCGCAACCTTGTCGACGAAACTGTCGCGAGGTTCGGCCGCCTCGACGTCGCGGTGAACAACGCCGGAGTGGAAGGCGAGCTCAGCGTCATCCCGAACGCCACCGTAGAAAACTTCAAGGCGGTCCATGAGACGAACGTCCTCGGAGTGTTCCTGAGCATGAAGCATGAACTACGCGCGATGGAGCGCCAGGGCAGCGGCAGCATCGTCAACATCGCCTCGACCTACGGTCACAAGGCGACGGCCGGTGCGACGGCGTACGTCAGCAGCAAGTTCGCTGTGGAGGGTCTGACCAAGGCGGTCGCGCTCGAGCAGGGCAATTCGGGTATTCGAGTCAACGCAGTTGGGCCGGGGCCGACAGACACCGTCATGCTCGACCGTTTCACACAGCAGGGCGGCCCGGACGGCAATGACGCGCTGATCGCCAAGGTGCCGATGCGTCGAAGGGGAGAGCCCGAGGAAATCGCGAACGCCGTCGTGTTCATTTCGTCCCCCGAGGCTTCCTACATTTCCGGCACAGTGTTCGAAGTGGATGGTGGCA
>NZ_DATFZD010000037.1:0-25063 GCF_035314665.1 Mycobacterium sp.
CAGCGCGGTGATGCGCTCGTCGGACGACAGGATCCGGTACTCGACCTGCGACGGGTTGCCGAAGATATCGCGCGCCACCTCGGCGGCAATGTCGACGTCGAATCCGGTGATCTCGCCGGTGATCGGGTCGCGGAAGCTGAACAGGTTGCTGCCGATGTCCAGGCCGACGATCAGCCTGCCGCGAGCACGGATATTCGCCACCGCGGCGTCGGCGTCGGCCGGGTTGGTAGATGGGCGCAGGCTGGCGGTGGGGTTGCAGCTGTCGGCGGACTTGTCCGGCGGCAGCGGCGGCTGGGGCGGCATCTCCTGCATGCCGGCCGGTGTGGGCGGCGGCAGCGCCGGCACCGGGGTGACGACCATGGCCGACGACTCGCTGCACCCGGCCAGCACCAGCGCCGCCGCCAGCGCGCACACGATGCGGAGCGGGCGTCTGGTCATCGGTACTCGCTTAGCCGGGGCCACAAACCGAGAGCGACCGCGACGGCGGCGCCCAGGCTGAGCACCACACCGCCGACCGTCGCGCCGGCCAGCCCGCGGCGCGCGTTGAGAATGTCGTCGCGCAGTTCGTTGCGGCTCTGCTCCATCGCCTTGCCCAGGGCCCGGTCGAGTTTGTCGAACGCGGGGGTGGAGTCGTCGTCACCGTTGCCCAGCGCGACTTGGGTGGCAGCCCGATAATTGCCCACCGAAATGTAGGCGTTGATCCGGTCGTCGGCCCGCCGCCACTGGCTCAGCAGTTGATCGGCGTCATGCAAGTCGTCCTTGTCGACCGCGTCGGGGCGGGCGAGATATTCGTCGAGCTGCTTGTGCATGGCGTCGATGCGTTCGTAGAAGGACTGCTTGCGGACCTCTTCGTCCCCGCGCCGGATCAATGACAGCGTCTCGTCGGCACGGGCCTGCTGGGCATTGATGGACATATTGGTGACGGTCTTCAACGACTCTGCCGCAGTGTCTTTGGCGGTGCGGCTGCCGCTGGTGGAAATCGCAAGAGCCGTCCCCACCCAGACCACCATAACGAGAATCCCGAGTGCGCCCGCGACAAGACCGGGGTTGATTCGCCGCTTGGTGTGTCGGGCCAGCCAGCGGTGGGCGAACGCGCCGAAGGCCGCCGTCGCGGTGACGACGAGGATCACCGGGGCCGGGATCTGCGTCGATGCCGTGGTCTCGGCGTCCACCCGTGCCGATGTCTCGTGGTAAAGCTGTTGGGCGTCCGGCAGGATCGTCGACTGCATCAGTGACGACGCCTCGGACAGATACGACGACCCGACCGGGTTACCGGCCCGGTTGTTGGTGCGGGCGATCTCGATCAGGCCCGTGTAGACAGACAATTCGGCGTTGATCCGTCCGAGCAACTGCACCAGCGGCTCGTCGGTCAGCCCGCTCGACGCGCGGGTCACCGCCACCGCCGCGTCGGTGATCGCCTGCTCGTAGCGTTGCCGGACGGCACTCGGTTCGGCCCGAGCGATGAAGGCGGTCGCGGCTGCCGCATCGGCCACCGACAACGTGGTGTACAGCCGTCCGGCCGCGAACGCCAGCGGCTCGGTGTGCTTCAACACCGTGGTCAGCACCTGCTGCCGCTGGTTGATCGTGGTCGACGTCGCGAACGCACTGAGCCCGCCGAGGATCGCCAGGATGAGACCGATGGTCAGGATGCGGCCCGGCGTCGTCGCGACGAACCACCAGCGGGGGTGGGCCGGCTCGGTCGGCGACCGCGAGCCCAGGGGCTCGGTCGACGGATGCGCCAACTCAACGGTCACGTCTGTTCGGACCTCATCTCTCGGGCGTACCTGTCACGAACTGTATAAGCAAAGTCTAAGAGTGTTTTCCCCAGATGCGGGGACCTGAGGGGTGATTGCTCGACTCCTTCTCGGCCAGCTGCGCTGGCCGCATCGTCGTCGGGCGGGCTGCTTATCCTGAACGCGTGCGCGGCGACGGTGACGGATGGGTGGTTTCCGACAGCGGCATGCATTACTGGGGCCGGCACGGCGCGGCCGGCTTACTATTGAGAGCGCCCCGGTCCGACGGTACGCCGGCGGTGTTGCTGCAGCACCGGGCGCCGTGGAGTCATCAGGGCGGAACGTGGGGGCTGCCGGGCGGCGCCCGCGACAGCCACGAGACCCCCGAGCAGGCCGCCGTCCGGGAGGCGCATGAGGAGGCGGGGCTGCCCGGCGAGCAGCTCTCGGTGCGGGCGACCGTGATCACCGCCACCGCCAGCGGCACGAACTGGACCTACACCACCGTCGTTGCGGACGCCGGCGAACTGCTGCACGCCGTGCCCAACCGGGAAAGCGCCGAACTGCGCTGGGTCGGCGAAGACGAGGTGGAAGAACTGCCGCTGCATCCAGGGTTTGCCGCCAGTTGGCAACAGCTGCGCACCGCACCGGCGATGGTGCCGTTGAGCCCCGATGACGAGCGGCGGCGGCACCTGCCACGCACCCTCGAGATCGAGGCCGGTGTTTTCGTGTGGTGCACCGCGGGCAGGCCCGACCAGCCGCCGTCCCTGCTGAGTTCCCGGATCAGCTCGCTGCTGCAAGCGCCGAACTGAGCCGCTCGGCCGCAGCCCGCGGATCCTCCGCCGCTGCGATCGCCCGGACCACGACGATGCGGCGAGCGCCGGCCTCCAGCACCTCCGAGAGCCGATCGGCGTCGATGCCACCGATGGCGAACCAGGGTTTGTCGGGTGCCAGATCGGCGGCGACACGCACCAGTCCGAGCCCCGGGGCGGGGCGTCCGGGTTTGGTGGGCGTCGGCCAGCAGGGCCCGACGCAGAAGTAGTCGACGGGCTCGGCGATCGCCGCGGCCACCTGGCCGTGATCGTGCGCCGACCGGCCGATCAGCGTGTCCGGTGCGAGGATGTCGCGTGCCACCGCCAGCGGCAGGTCATCCTGGCCGAGGTGCAGCACGTCGGCGCCGGCGGCGCGGGCGATGTCGGCGCGGTCGTTCACAGCGACCAGGGAGCCATGCCGGCGTGCGGCGTCGGCGAGGATCTCCAGCGCTGCCAGCTCGTCACGCGCCTCCAGCGGACCCAGCTGGCGCTCACCCGTCGAGCCCTTGTCGCGCAGCTGAATGATGTCCACCCCGCCGGCCAGAGCGGCATCGGCGAACTCGGCCAGATCGCCACGATCGCGGCGCGCATCGGTACACAGATATAGCCGTGCACTCGCCAGCCGGGCCAAACGCGCCCCGGCGACAATGCGGGCCGGCACGGCCCGAGGAAGAGCGGGGCCATCAGGTGCGTGCACACCGCGACGCTAGCCGCTAGCGTGGGAAGTCGACACGGGAGTCCCGCGAGCGGGGTCTGAGAATGGGCGCGTCGGCCCTTACCGTCACACCTGATCCGGATCATGCCGGCGAAGGGAGCGAAAGATGCCACCGGACTCGGGATCGCTGGCCGTCATCGGCGGCGGCGTCATCGGGCTGTCCGTGGCACGGCGCGCGGCTCAGGCGGGTTGGTCGGTGCGGGTACACCGCACCGGGCGGCCCGGCGCGTCCTGGGTGGCCGCCGGAATGCTGGCGCCGCACAGCGAAGGCTGGCCCGGTGAGGAGCGGCTGCTGCAACTGGGCCTGGAGTCGCTGCGGCTGTGGCAACAGGGCGGCTTCACCGACGGGCTGCCGGAGCAGCTGATCACCGCACGCGAGTCGTTGGCGGTCGCCGTCGACCGCGCTGATGTCGCCGACCTGCATACGGTTGCCGACTGGTTGTCCGCGCAAGGCCATCCGGTGATCTGGGAGTCGGCCGCGCGCGACGTGGAACCGGCGCTGGCACAGGGCATTCGGCACGGCTTCCGGGCGCCCACCGAGCTGGCGGTGGACAACCGCGCCCTGCTCGACGGGTTGGCGGCGGCATGCGAGCGGGTCGGCGTCCAATGGGATGGGCCGGTAGCAGAGCTGGGTTCGGTGCAGGCCGACGCGGTCGTGATTGCCAACGGCATCGACGCCCCGACACTGTGGCCCGGTCTGCCGATTCGGCCGGTGAAAGGCGAAGTGCTGCGGCTGCGCTGGCGTAAGGGGTGTATGCCGTTGCCGCAGAGGGTAATTCGTGCCCGCGTGCACGGACGGCAGGTATATCTGGTGCCGCGCGCCGACGGTGTAGTGGTGGGCGCCACGCAGTACGAGCATGGTCGCGACACTGCGCCGACCGTATCCGGTGTGCGTGACCTGCTCGACGATGCGTGCACGGTGATGCCGGCGCTCGGCGAATACGAGCTGGCGGAGTGCGTCGCCGGCCTGCGTCCGATGACACCGGACAACCTGCCGCTGGTGGGACGGCTGGATGCGCGCACGCTGATCGCCGCCGGCCACGGGCGCTCCGGTTTCCTGCTGGCACCCTGGACCGCCGAACAGATTGTTTCCGAACTCATTCCGGTTGGAGCCCGCGCATGATGATCCGCGGTGCGACGATGCAGAGCGAAGCGATGAGGAGGAGTGGCGCATGATGGTTACCGTCAATACCGAGCCACTTGAGGTCGATGATCAGACCACTGTGGCGGCGCTGCTGCAGTCGCTGGGCTATCCCGACCGCGGTATCGCGGTGGCCGTCGACCAAGCGGTGTTACCGCGATCCGATTGGGCGACAACTCTTTCCGACGGAGCACAACTCGAGGTGGTGACGGCGGTGCAAGGTGGCTGACTTAAAACTGACGATTGCCGGGCGCAGCTTCGCGTCGCGGTTGATCATGGGCACCGGAGGCGCGGCCAACCTGGCAGTCCTGGAGGAAGCCCTGGTCGCATCCGGCACCGAGCTGACCACCGTCGCGATGCGCCGGGTGGACGCCGAGGGCGGCACGGGCATGCTCGACCTGTTGAGCCGACTGGGCATCACGCCGCTGCCCAACACCGCGGGCTGCCGTGGCGCCGCGGAGGCGGTGCTGACCGCGCAGCTCTCCCGTGAAGCGTTGGGTACCGAGTGGGTGAAGCTGGAGGTGATCGCCGACGAACGCACACTGCTGCCCGACGCCGTCGAATTAGTCAGAGCTGCAGAGCAATTGGTCGACGACGGGTTTGTGGTGTTGCCATACACCAACGACGACCCGGTGCTGGCCAAACGACTGGAGGACACCGGCTGCGCGGCGGTGATGCCGCTGGGCTCGCCGATCGGCACGGGTCTGGGCATCGCCAATCCGCACAACATCGAGATGATCGTCGCCCAGGCCCGCGTCCCCGTCGTCCTCGACGCCGGCATCGGGACCGCCAGCGACGCCGCGCTGGCGATGGAGTTGGGATGTGACGCGGTGCTGCTGGCGACCGCGGTGACCCGGGCCGCCGACCCGCCCGTGATGGCCGCGGCGATGGCCGCAGCTGTGACGGCCGGCTATCTGGCCCGCCGGGCCGGCCGGATTCCCAAGCGATTCTGGGCACAAGCCTCCAGCCCGACGCTATGAGCGGGCGCTATGTGGCGCTCGGCAGTTCGATGGCGGCCGGTCCGGGTATTCGGCCCCAGGCGCCGGGCGCGCCGTTCGGGTCGGGCCGGTCGGCACGCAACTACGCCCACCTCGTCGCCGAACGACGGAACCTCAACCTCGTCGACGTCACGTTTTCCGGCGCCACCACCGCGCATGTGCTTGCCGAACGTCAGCGCGGAGCGCGGCCGCAGATCGACGCGCTGGACGGCTCCGAAGAGTTGGTCACCCTCACAATCGGTGGCAACGACGTCGGATACGTGCCGCTGCTGATGGCGGCGACGTTGCCCCGGCCGCTCCGGCTACTTCCCGCGATCGGTGCGCTGTTTGACCGCGACGCGCGCAAGCGAGCGCTTGACGGCGTCGGCGACTCGTTGCGCGCGGTCGGCACCGCGGTGCGTCGCCGTGCGCCGCGCGCCCGGGTGGTGTTCGTTGACTACCTCACTCTGCTGCCGCCGGACGGTGTGCCCGCCCCGCCGTTGTCGGCCGCGGAAGCCGACCTTGGCCGCCACGTCGCCGCGCGCCTGGAAGAAGCCACCGCGGCGGCCGCGCAGGCCACTGGCTGCGAGCTGGTGCGCGCCGGAGAAGCCAGCAAGGAGCATCATGGCTGGTCGGCGGACCCGTGGGCAGCGGGTGCGGGGTGGCCGCTGCCGTGGCGCCCGGCACCGTTTCACCCCAACGCCGCGGGCATGCGTGCCGTGGCGGATTTGATCGTCTAACCGACAGACAGAAACGGTTAGTTTTCCGCCGCCTGGGTAAATGTACGAAGCGACATTCCAGGGAAGCACTGGCGAGGATCAATCCGTCGACATGACAGTGACAGCACACGCGCGAATTCCAGCTTTCGATCATTGCGCGCTGCTCTACCACTCGGATGACGAGTACATCGATTGGTTGGTGCGGTTCATCTCCGACGGTTTGGACCTTGCGGAGCCGGTGTTGGTCGCAGTGCCGGGCAACAGGTTGGCGTTGCTGCGGCGCGCATTGGGTAACGCAGCGGCGGACATCACGATGGCGGACATCACCGGTTTTGGGCGCAATCCCGGCCGAATCATCGCGGCGCACCTCGCTTTTGTCGAAAGGCACCCGGACGATCACGTCCGGATCGTCGCTGAACCGGTTTGGGCGGGCCGCACCGCGTTCGAAACGTCCGCGTGTATGCAGCATGAGGCACTGGCCAATATCGCGTTGGACGGTTTGGATGTGACCGGTCTATGTCCCTACGACGCCTCGTGCCTGGACCAAAGCGTCCTGGCCGACGTCCTCCTCACGCATCCGCAGATCTGGCAAGGCGGTTCACGTAAACACAGTCCGGAGTACGCGCTCGATGCCGCACTCGACCGGTGCAATCGACCCCTGGCGACCAACCCCGCCGCGGTGACGTACACCGTCAGCGAGCCGGCCGACCTGGCCGGTGCCCGCAAGTGTGTTGATCGCTACGGGCGGCTGCTTGGCATGTCCGCGGACCGGGTCGCCGACCTCATGCTGATCGCCACCGAGCTGGCGACCAACAGCCTCAACCATGCCGGCGGTGCATGCCGACTGGCGTTCTGGTACGAGGCCGGGCACGTGGTCTGCGAGGCGCGCGACATGGGCCACTGGACAGATCCGCTCGCCGGCCGCCGACCGCCCGCCTCGCCGGGGGCGGGCCCGTACGGGCTCTTCGTCGTCAACGCGATCGCGGATTTGCTGCGCACCCACACGACACCGGGGGGCACCACCATTCATGCCTACCTGGGACTCGACCATTCCGACGAACACGTCACCTGATGCGCCGTCTAACCTGAGCGCGATGGTTAATAAATCAAAACCGTTCCTCGCCGGGATTGCGGCCATCGCGTTGGTGGCAGGCGGGTGTGCACCGTCTGACAGTGTGGGGCCGCTGAAGCGGGTATCGGCCCCGGATTTCGCCGCTGGCCTGCGCGGGCGGGTCAGCGCCGACGGGATGATGGCGCACCTGACCAAGCTGCAGGACATCGCCAACGCCAACGGCAACACCCGCGCGATCGGCACACCGGGCTACGACGCCAGCGTCGACTACGTGGCGGGCAAGCTGCGGGACAAGGGTTTTGACGTGCAAACCCTTCAGTTCGAAGCGCGGGTGTTCCACTCCGATCCCGCGTCGGTGACCATCGGAGACCGGACGGTCGAAGCGAAGGCTTTGGAATACAGCCCCGCCACCCCGCCCATCGGGGTGACCGGTCCGCTGGTGACGGTTTCGGATGACAACCCGGCCTGCAATGCCTCCGATTACGGCAGCCTGCCGGTCAACGGCGCGGTGGTGCTGGTGGACCGCGGCACCTGCCCATTCGCCCAGAAGGAAGCAGCCGCCGCGCAGCGCGGCGCCGTCGCGATGGTCGTGGCGGACAACGTCGTCGAGGAGCAGATGGGCGGCACCCTTGGCGAGAACACCGACGTCAAGATCCCCGTGGTCGGCGTGACCAAGCCCGACGGCGCGGCGCTTCGCCTCACCTCGGGGCCGGCAACGGTAAAGCTCTCCGCGGAAACCAAGACCATGCAAGCCCGCAACGTCATCGCGCAGACCAAGACGGGCCTGACTAGCGACGTGGTGATGGCCGGCGCGCACCTCGACAGCGTTCCCGAGGGGCCCGGTATCAACGACAACGGGTCCGGGGTGGCGGCGGTGCTGGAGACCGCGCTGCAACTGGGCAGCACACCGCAGATCCGCAACGCGGTGCGGTTCGGCTTCTGGGGTGCAGAGGAACTCGGGCTGATCGGGTCGAGGAAGTACGTCGCGTCATTGGATGTCAACGCGCTCAAGGACATTGCGCTGTATTTGAACTTCGACATGCTCGCGTCGCCGAATCCGGGCTACTTCACCTACGACGGGGATCAGTCGTTGCCCAACGACAAGCGGGGCGATCCGGTGGTGCCGGAGGGCTCGGCCGGGATCGAGCGTTCGCTGGTCGCCTACCTCAACTCGGCCGGCAAGAAGGCGGAAGATACCTCGTTCGACGGTCGGTCCGACTACGACGGCTTCACTTTGGCGGGTATCCCGTCGGGCGGGTTGTTCTCGGGCGCCGAGAACAAGAAGACACCGGAAGAGGCCAACCTGTGGGGCGGCGCCGCCGACCAGCCGTTCGACCCGAACTACCACAAGAGCACCGACACGTTAGAGCACATCGACCGGACCGAGCTCGGCATCAACGGCGGCGGTGTCGCCTATGTAACCGGTTTGTACGCCCAGGATCTCACCGGCCGTAACGGTGTCCCGATTCGCGAGGACCGCACCCGGCACGAGCTGGCCAAGTAGGCGTTTCTGCACCTTAATTAACGCTTACAACAAACTGTGCGAAACCTAAGTGCCGAGACAGTGTGCGGAGTAGGTTCCCCGTCATTCAGTGGGTCTGAACTGATCCACAACACTGCGTACCCCAGGGGGTGCAGTCGGGGAAAGGAAGATCGATGAAGCGCACTACTCGTGCCGGTCGGCTCGCAGGACTGGCAGTCGGATTAGGCATCGGGGCGGCGCTGCCCGCCAGCCCGGGGACGGCTTCGGCCGACCCCGCGTCACCAGTTGACGCGAATGATTTGGCGGGGGCCTCCTCGGCCGCCGCAGACGCGCAGTCGTTTGATCCGAGCAACCTCGCCATCTCGGTGGACGGCTTCACGCTGTATCAAACCGGCACCGCGACCGCCACGTCGGGGGGTTTGGGGGATATCGCGATCGCCGATGGCGCCAATAGCGAAGCCATTGCCAACGGCGGCGCCTTCAGCGTCGGCGATTTCGCCTACGCCCAGGGCAACGCCCTCGCCGACGCCGCCGGCGGCAGCTTTGACACGGCCACCGCCGTCGGCAACGGCGCCGGGTCCTATGCCTTCGGCGACTTCGACACCGCCACTGTTACCGGCAACGACGCCGAGGCGAAAGCAGTCGCGGGCTTCTTCGAGGTCGCCTCCGTCGTCCAAACCGGCAGCAGTTACGACGAGGCCGTCGCCGCTGGCCCCGGCTTGGGTGTTTTCGGCGCCTTCAACGATGCCTACGTCGATGGAACTGGCAGCACCGCCACCGCGGGCGACCCAGACGGTACTACCTTCGGCGGCTTTGACATCGCCTCCGTCGTAGGCAACGACAGCACCGCCACCGCGGGTGACCCCGGCAATTTCGACTTCGCCTCTGCCACGGGCGACATTCTCCACGCGGTGGCCAGCGGCGGGAACTTCATGAGCGACATCCTGCCGTAGATATAACGCATCAGCTCCTACTCGCCGTCAACGCGTAATCAGAGGCCGGGCAAGCAGTTAACGAAGGGAATGAGGCCCGGGCATTGCTGGGCAATGTTCGGCGGATTCGCGGGCGGCGGAGGCGGCGGGATCGGAGTTGGAAATAGGTTGGGTCCCTCCCAATAGTGGGCGGGTGCCTTCGTCCGCACGTCGTAGGCGAAATAGTAGGTGTGGCAGACACCCATATCCCACACCAGGTCTGCATCCGACCGTGGTGGATCGTTCGGCATGGGTTGCCCGGGGCACCACTGAAATGGGCCGTAGTTATAGGCCTGGGCGGTGCCGGCTCCCAGTCCCGCACCGACCGACAACAATACGGTCGTTGCTACTCCAACGAGTACTCGCTTCATAGGCCGCAGAGTATCCTCACGTGACCTGGAAAAACGGCGAAGCCGCAAAGATCGGTCCATCGTTGGCTCATTCGCTACAGGCCGGGCAAGCAAATCGGGGCTCCGTAGCACGGCGGCGGACCATGAGGCGGTGGAGTATCGCCATCCCAAACAAACTCGCCGGCATTGCCCATACCCCCGACCGGCACCCAGAACCAGGTGTGGCAGATATTGGTGTCCCAATGGACATCGCCCTCCGGCAACGGCTGCCCCGGGCACCAGTGATGCGGAACCGAGAAGTTGTCTCCGGGCTGGGCCTGCGCGTCACCTGCGGCCAGTCCGATAGCGCCTAGCGTGAGGCCGCCCGACAACAGCACAGTGGCAATCACCCGCTTCCGGGTGCGGATAGTTTTCATGGTCGCGACGGTAAGTCCGGGACCAGAATGGATTCTTAACGATCCTGACCCGAGACTTCTGGCTAGTCGCCGGTGCGCTCGAACTTGTCTTCGAAATCGCCGCCGGCGCAGGCGCTTCCGGTCGTTACATTTTGGCCATGCCCGGTGAGCACCGGAATCGGCTCCTGTAGCGGGTCAGGCAGTGGATACTCCGCGGTGAGTTTGATATGCACCGTGCCGCCGAGATTGCACGGTACGGTGCCCTCGTCGTCGCGGGTCCACTTTCCGCCGCTGAAGACAAGTGGCACAACGCCGTCGGGCGCGTGGAACAGGCTCATGCACCGCTCGCCGGTGCGAAGACACTCGGTACGGACAGTGAGATCGTCTTGTCCCGGCGCAGAATTGCCGTTCGCGTAGGTGATCGTTTCGTGGTACCGGCCGTGTAGCGCCATGGCCGGGGACGCCGCCCGCGGCGGTAGGGTGGCCGGGTCGGGAACTTTGGCGACGTCGGGATCGCCAGTGCGGGTGAAGGTTACGCTTCGTTTTCCGGCGCTGCAGCTGTTCGTGGTGGACCTGACGGTTTCGCCTTTCAGGGTGCCGTCGGGCTGTGGTTGCAGGGTGAACACCACCCAGACTTCGGCAGGCGCGTTATTACACGGCGTTGAGCCGAGGCCCACGGCCACCCAGCTGCCGCCCACCTGATCGAACACCAAATTCGAGACCAGCACGATTCCGCTGCCGCCGACGTAAGACGCCGTCGCCACGCAGCCGCCGGAGCCGCACGTCGAGCGCACGTCCCAGGTGCCGGTCATCGGCGGCGCACCGGCGACCGGTTTACCCTCGAGATCGGTTCCCGGGCCATAATCCGCCCGGTAGGTGCCAGCAAAAGCATCGGCTTTCGCGGTGGCCGACGGGCTCGCCGTGCCGGCCTGACGGCGGTGCCCGAAAAGCGTCACGCCGGCGACGACAACGGCGGCGACGATCAGCAACGGGATGACCACAAGCGCCGCAAGCCGAGCCTTCGAACGCGAAACCCGCTGCAGGCCAGCCCCGATCGCGGACGCCGTCGCAACTTGGCTTGGCTGGGTCGGCGGTAGGGTGTGCAAGTGCGCGCTGGGCGGCCCGAGATGGTGCTGCAATGCGGTGGCGAATTCTCGGCAGCTGGCGAATCGGTCGGCGGGCGCTTTGGCCATCGCCTTGGCCAGCACCGGATCCAGCCCAGCCAACTCCGGGCGGCATTGCTCGAACGATGGCGCGGGGGCCATGCAATGTTTGGTGATGACCACCGCGGGATTGGAATCGACATACGGCGGCGCGCCCGTCAATAGGTGAAATGCCGTGCAGGCCAGCGCATACTGATCGGCGCGGCCGTCGAGCGACTCACCCTTCAACTGCTCGGGCGCCGCATAGGACACCGTACCCACCGCCATGTTCGTCTCGGTCAGCCCCGATACATCATCGATGCGCCGAGCGATTCCGAAGTCCGCCAGGAAAATTCGTTGCGACTGAGAGTCCAGCAGAATGTTGGCCGGTTTGACATCGCGGTGCAGCAGCCCCCGCTGATGCGCGTAATCCAATGCCGAACCGACTGCAGTAATGATCGCCAGCGCGTCAGCGAGGGGCATTCCGTCCGGGTGGTGCTCGCGCACGAACCGACCGGCGTCGGTGCCCGCGACGTAGTCCATCGAAATCCAAAACTGCTCTTCGTATTCGCCGCGGTCGTGGACGCCCAAGATGTTGGGATGCGACAAGCTGGCGGCCAAATCGGCCTCGCGCAGGAACCGCTCGCGATATTGGGGGTCGGCGGTCAACTCCGCCGACAACACCTTCAGCGCATCCTGGCGCGGTAGCCGGGGATGGGCGGCTAGGTACACCGTGCCCATCGCGCCGGCGCCCAGTACCCGCAGGATGGTGAATCCCGCAAACAGTTCGCCCACCGACACCGGCATGGCCAAATCCTATTCCCGGCATTTCAGCGGCATGATCAATTCAAACTGATCGCCAGCACGGCCCACGGGGGTCAACCGGCTATGCTGCTGCTACTTAGCTGGCTTACTCGTTGGGCTCAGGAACATCACGATCGGGGACTGGTTGGGGGCGCGATGACTGCGGCTTCGCCACGTACCGGCCCTGACGACGCGACGGACGGCGACGACGTCGAATTCGGCGTGTTGGGCCCGTTGCAGATGAGCGTCGGGGGCGAGTTGGTGCCGTTGGGCACGCCGAAGCAACGTGCCGTGCTGGCGGTGCTGGTCGTCAACGCCAATCGACCGGTGGACATCGACACGCTGATCAGCGCCGCCTGGGATCAACGGCCACCGCCCGGAGCGAGAGCCACACTGCACGCCTACATCTCCAACCTGCGTCGCCTGATGAGGGGCGCGGGTATCGACCGGGCGCTGCTGGCCAGCGCGCCGCCGGGGTACCGACTGACCGTCGCTCCCGATCAGTCTGACCTCGGGCGTTTTCGCACCAAAAAGGACGCCGGAGTGCATGCCGCGGCCGCCGCGCAATTCGAGCAGGCCAGCCGGCTCATGTCAGATGCGCTGGCCCAGTGGCGCGGGCCGTTCCTGGAGGACCTGCGGGATTTCCAATTCGTGGAGACCCTTGCCACGGCCTTCGATGAGGAAAAGGTCGTCGCTCACACCGCTCATGTTGAGGCCCAAATCGCCTGCGGCCGACCGGACGCCGTGATCATGGAACTACAGACGCTGATCGACGAGCATGCCTACCGCGAGCCGCTGTGGGCGCAGCTGATCACCGCCTACTATTTGGCAGGCCGCCAATCAGATGCCCTCGACGCTTACCTGCGGCTCAAAACCAGACTGGCCGAAGACTTGGGCATTGACCCGGGCCCCAAGCTACGGGAGCTCTATGAGCAAGTCCTGCGCCAGGAAGAGGTGGATGTGCGCAGAGCTGCTCAGGCCCATGCCGAAGACACGTTAGTGTCGTCCGTCGCCGTCGAGGGCAACGCAACCCCGACCCGCCGGCCCGTCGCGGCCGCGTTGCGCGCCGCCGACGGTCAACGGTATGCGTTGACCGTCGGCACGGCCACCCGGATCGGCCGCAGCTCCGATAATGACATCGTGCTGTCCGACGTCAAAGTCAGCCGTCACCACGCGGTCATCACCGACAACGGCACGGCATTGACGATCACGGATCTGGGATCAGTCAACGGGGTCCGAGTGGACGGGAAGCGGATCGATCCGAGCGCCGAACTGCGGGACGGCGATCGTCTTCGCATCGGCGATCAAGAATTCACGCTCGAAACCAAGCGTTAGTATTCTTCCGCCACAACGGAATTCATGAGATGGGGTCGGACTACTTAGAATCCATTAAGGCCTCCGCCGGACCCTATAGGCATGACGAACACCAACCTCAGCAACACACCACAAACAGAGCGATTCTTCTACAGCAAGCAGCGATGGCGGCGCCAGGACGAATGGGGTAACCAGCGTCTGGCCGACGAGTTCGGTCGTGTCGTGTTCACGAATGTCCCGCGGCACGCCAGGGCCGACGATGAGTAACACCTATCGGCCCGAGCCGCCCCAACTACTACCGACCACCATCGCGGACGGGAGCGCGCCGGGCGTGTACTACCGCATCCACGGAGAGCTGGTGCCGGTACTGCACATCTGGCTGGACGGCAGCGTCCCGGTGTTTTTCGAGCACCACGTCGTGCTCTGGAAAGAACCGTCGCTCGCCATCGGGATCAAAGGTAAGGGTGCGTTCAAGCGCATGATCGCCGGCATGCAGCTGCTTTTGACCGAAGCGCGTGGGCCGGGACAGGTCGCATTTTCCCGTGATGGAAGTGGCCACGTGTTCCCGCTGCATTTGCGCCCCGGTTCCGCGGTAGAGGTGCGTGAGCACCAATACCTGGCGGCGACAGGCAATCTGGAATATGGATTCACCCGCCAGAAGGGGATCAAGAACATGATGTTCGGCTCGACCGGGTTCTTCGTGGACCGGTTCGCCGCGACAGAGTCCGAAGGCGTCGTGTGGTTGCACGGCTACGGCAACGTTTTCGAGAAAGTCCTTGGTCCCGGTGAGCAGATCGACGTGGAGCCGGGAAGCTGGATCTACCGCGACGAGAGCGTGCGGATGGACCCGCATGTGTTTGGCTTGCGCACCGGAATATTCGGCGGCAGTGGCAATCTCATCTTCAACCGTTTCACCGGACCCGGCCGTGTTGGCATCCAGTCGATGTACCTGGACATGGCGACCGGCGCGGAGTGAGCGTCACTGCTGAGCAGTCCATTAAGGATCCAGTAAGCCCTGTCCCGCAAAGTGTTTAACGCGTCGCGATGAGCGACGAAGAACGATCAGCAATGAAGAAAAGGAGCGTAGCTAATGAAACGCGAAATCATGATCACGGCCACCGCGGCGGCAATCCTCGCCGTGGCGTTGGCGGGCTGTTCCCACAGCGGGACGGTCAGATCCGGCAATGGAGCGGTGGCCGCGACCAGCGACGCGAACACCAAGGTGCTCGTCGACGGTCACGACCAAAGCGTCAAGGGCACGGTTGCCTGCACCAACGCCGCCGGCAGCGTCAACATCGCTATCGGTGGGCCCACGGCCGGTGCGTCGGGTGCCCCCACGGCGATCGGCGCTGTGCTAACGGATGCCAACCCGCCGGTCGTCAAGTCCGTCGCGCTCGGCAACGTCAACGGCGTGTCGTTGGGAGTTGGCGGGACCTCAGGCAACGCCAGCGCCACCAAGGACGGCAACTCCTACAAGATCACCGGCACCGCGAGCGGCGCGGACATGTCCAATCCGATGGCGGGACCGGTGAGCAAGCCCTTCGAAATCGACGTGACTTGCCCGTAGCCAACCCACATGTGGCGTATCGGCCCGCGGCAACGGGCCGATACGCCACCCACCTCACGCTCCTGCAACCAGGAGCTAACTCCCAGAAAGGAATACATCAATGAACAACCGGACCAAAGTGGTGCTCGGAGCGACCGTCGCGCTACTCGTCTTCTGGATCCTCTTGCGTGTTGTCGTGCTGAGCCAGGCCGGCGTATCCGGCGTTGGGGTCTTCTACTTCGCCCTGCCGATCGGCGGTGTCGTCGCGATTCTGCTGCTTCTGTTGCGACTCGGCCTGCTCAACTTCGGCGAAAGGCCAAGCGCCACAGTGCAGCACTGGCAGCACAACACTGCGGCGCGGGGGCATCAGCCGGTGTCTGCGCCTTCGGAGGCACCGGCGTGGCAGCGCCTGCAGGAGCTTGATGCCCTCCGGGCCAACGGCGCCATTTCGGACACCGAATACGCCGAGAAGCGCGCCCGTCTCATCTCCGCCATCTGATCCACAACGTGGCTGCGGCTCAACCGATCTCGGATACCCTGGACATCAGCTTGTCCCCGAAGCGCTGCACGAAGCCGGCGGGGTCCGGGGTGCCCGGGACCGGGCCGATGTTGATCATCTCGATGCCCAGCTCGGCGTAGTCTTCCAGCCGCTTCAGATAGCCGTCGACGTCGTCGAACGGATCCGCGAACAGCCCAACTGTCTTGCGGATCTCGGCGACGTCGCGGCCTTCATTCTCGCAGTGACGCGTCAACACCTCGATCTTGTGCCTGAGTACCTCGGGCTCGGAATCGGTGCAGTTCCAGACATCGGCGTACTGCGCGACCAGCCGCAGTGTCTTCTTTTCGCCGCCACCGCCGATCAGGATCGGCGGCCGACGAATCGGCTTGGGCACACAGATTGTTTCGGCCAGCTGATAGTGCTTGCCGTTGTAGGGACCGTCGTTGCCCCACATCTGCAGGCAGATCTGCAGCGTCTCTTCGAGCATCTCGAACCGCTCACGCAACGGCGGATACGGGACACCCAACGCGACATGCTCGCGCTCGTACCAGGCGGCTCCGATACCGAACGCCGACCGGCCCTGCGAGAGCACGTCGAGCGTGGTGACCGTCTTGGCCAGCACTCCCGGATGCCGATAGGTGACCCCGGTGACCAGCAGCGCTAGCTCGATGCTGGCGGTCTGACCGGCCAGATAACCCAGCGACGTGTAGCCCTCCAAGAACGGATCTTCCGCACGCCCAAAGTTTTCCATCTGGAAGAAATGATCGGCCAGGGTGAATATCGACGCACCGATGTCTTCGGCGGCCTTGGCGGTCGCGACCAGCGTCGGCGCCAGATTCGCCGGATCGCCGGGCAGAAAGTCGATGAAGTGTATTCCCAATCCCATTGGTAACTCCCTTCGCTAATTGGTTAAGCGCTGGAGCAGGGAAAACGCGTCGAGGATGACGCGGCGTTCCCGCTCCGAGTAGCGCTCCTGCATGGCACGGGCCAGCCATTCCTCGCGGACCTGACGGTCGCTTTCCGCGCGGCGCCGGCCCGCGGTTGTCAATGAGATCACTTGGCGCCGACCATCATCGGGGTCGGGCGCACGCCGGATAAGGCCGTGCCCCGAGAGCCCGGTCAGTATCGTCGCCATCGACTGCGGACGCATCCGCTCGGCGGCAGCCAACGCGCTGGCCGACGAAGGTCCTTCTTTCCAGAGCCGGGTGAGCACCGCGGTTTGCGACGGCGTCAGATCATTACCGGTCGAGACATCCTTCAGCTGGCGTCGTAGCCGGCTGAACGTCACCCGAAGATCTCGGGCAGCCGCTCCCGCCGACTCGCTGATCCCATCCACAGCCGCCAGTCTAAACTTAACAGTCTAGACTGTCCAGTTTTAACTGTCGAATACGGCTATGTGCTGTCCCCGCTCAATTCCCAGAAGCGCGAGCTTTCCTCGTCAGAAGGTTTGGTGTGCGCCCAGATCGCGACAAGGCCGGTGAGTATCACCCAGCCCAGGACGACAGCCGGGATCGCCCAGATGCGCCGCAGCAGCAGTGCCGTATCACATTGCGCGACGAGGCCCTGGCCGCCGGCGTCGGAGGCCTGCGACAGGTTCGAACTGAAGCCTCTGCCGCAGGCGATCTGCACGCCGTAGTGGTCGTACTGGCTCAGATAAACCGGAAACCAGAGTGCCAGCAGCCCGACCACGACCAGTGACGCGCCGACGATGGCGATGTATAGCTGACGATTGCTCACGGACTTCCTTTCAAATCTTGATTGCGGCGGCGACGGAGGCCGGCCGCTCAGTTATGTGAATGGAAGTATCGAGAACGGTCGGGGGCACTCCGGTGGCTTCAGCGCTCATGTCATGCACACGTTCGCGAACAGCAGCACCGGCCAGGACACGATCGAGCCGAGGAACGACACCACGAAGTCGGCACCGTGCATGTGCTGCAAATGGGCGGTGTGTGTCGTCGACCAATGGTTCCCACCAGCAGATATGGTGTCTCGACGATCAGCCCGAGGCCGATCAACTCGGCGACGGTGATTTGGTAGCCAAGCACTTGGCGAACTTTGCTCAGCATCTCCAGATACCCTTCGACCCAATTTCGCACATCGTCCTCAACGGACGACGAACAATCCACTATGTTAATGATTGTTCTGACTCTTCGGTAGCTTTTTGAGCTAATGATCTGCGCGCTAGGGTGAGGCGGTGACGAGCGCGCGCACCGAGCCTGCCGCCGTCGTGCGCCGCCGGCCCAAAGACCGCAAAGCTCAGATCGCCCGGGTGTCCGCCGAGTCGTTCAGCGCGCTGGGCTACCACGCAGTCAGCATGGAAGCCATCGCGGCCCAGGTCGGAATCTCCGCGCCGGCGCTGTACCGGCATTACGCCAGCAAGTACGACCTGTTCCGCGGCGCGGTCCTGGCCTTGGGTCAGCAACTGGTCGACTGCACCGATTTTGCCGACGCGGAACCGGCCGAGCTCTCAGCTGCCGACGCGGCTGCGACATTGGATCGACTGGTCGACGCGCTGATCGACGTGACGTTGGCGAACCGCGAGTCCGGCGGGCTGTACCGGTGGCAAGCCCGATACCTGCACGGCGACGACCAATCCACTTTGATGGAGCAATTGCGGGTGGTCAATCGTCGAATCCAACGGCCGCTCATGGCGATTCGGCCGACGTTGACGTCGTCGCATCGGTGGATGTTGTCGTCGGGGCTGCTCAGCGTGATCGGCAGCATCGTCGACCACCGGGTTGCGCTGCCGGCCGCCGAGATCCGCACGCTGCTGGCCGAAGCCGCCTCGGCTGTGCTCGGCGCCGAGCTGCCCAAGCCAAAGGATGCGCTGAGCCGCCCTACGTCCTGGCGGATCTTCGAATCGGATACCGGTGTCTACGAAGCCCTGTTGCAGGCGTCGATGGTGTTGTTCAACGCTAAGGGCTACCCCGAGACGAGCATGGCGGAGATCGCTTCGGCGGTCGGTATCCCGGTGTCCGGGATCTACCGGTATTTCCCCGGCAAGTGCGACATCCTCTCGACGGGGTTGCGGCGGGCGGCCGACCGGGTTTCCGGCCGATTGTCGACGATCCTGACCGGTCTAACCGAGCCACGCCAGATGCTCACGCTGTTGATCGAGGCTTACGTGGCAACGTCGTTCGCCAATCCGGAACTGGTCGCGATCTACTACACCGAGCGGGTCAACCTGACTCGGGTGGACGAGCAGTTGTTGCGCAGTGTGCAGCGCACCACGATCGACTCCTGGATGCGTCTGCTTACCTCGGCCCGCCCGGAACTGACGCCGACACAGGCGCGCATTTTGGTGCACGCGGCGATGGCCATGGTGGTCGACGTGGGACGGCTGGTGCAATACGAGCACCCGGCCGACAACTCCGCCTACCCGCAAGCTTGTGTGCGAAAACTGATGCAGGTTATGGTGTTTGGGAGTGGCGAATAGCATTCCCGCCCAGGTAGGCGAGATAGCCGATCAGCCCGACGATGGCCAGGCTGCGGGTCGGCCGACTGCTGAAACCCAGACCCAGCACCGTCTCGATACTGCCGTTGGTGTAGACGTGCTGACGGGTGTTACGTGGAAATGCGGCCTTGGTGATCGGCTCGAACAACCGCGGACTGGTGAAGTGCGAGAGCCCGGCCCCGGCCAGTGCCAGACCGGAAAAGCGGGCGAGGCGGTTGCTATTGCGAGACATGGTTTTCGCAGTCCTCCGTTAGCCGATTGCGTAGTCGCTCAGCGGGAATCGAGAGCCGTCCCGCACGGCGTTGCGCACTGACGTCGGCCGTAGCAGCGTCGCCTCCCCGCTGTGGTTGAAGTAGTAGGACCGCGACGTTGCGCAGTCACCCGCGTAGAACACCGAGCTGTCCAGATATTTGGTCATCCGGTCCAGGAAGCGCGCGTTGGCGTCTTCGGTGACCTCGAATGTGCTTGCGCCCCTTCGCTTCACCTCGCCCAGCAACCGGTCCATATGCCGCATCTGGTATTCCATGGTGTTGAAGAAGGACAACCCGGAGAAGGCGTACGGGCTGGCCAGGCTCAGGTAGTTGGGGAAGTACGGAACCGACACCCCTTGGTAGGCCTGGAACCTGTTCTCCCGCCACCACTTTCCGAGATTTCTGCCGTCGCGGCCGACCACCTCGATGGCCGGGAAGTTGGCGTCCCACAGATCGAATCCGGTGGCCAGCACCAGGGTGTCGATCATGGCCTTGCGCCCGTCGTTGGTGACGATGCCATCGGGCTCGATACGGCTGATGCCGCCGGTCTCCAGGTGCACATGCGGTTTGGTGAAGCTGCGGTAATAGTCGTTGGACCAGCTCGGCCGTTTACAGCCAATGTCGTAATCGGGCGTCAGCTTGCGCCGCAATTCTTTGTCCCGAACCTGCACGAACCGATGAATCTTGCACAGGTCCATCCCGGCGATGGACAGCCGCCGGAAATAGCGGTAGTTCAGCACGGCGGTGAGCGTCATGAACTCGAGCAGGTTGTCGGTCACCCAGCGCACTGCCCGTTGGGCGACTGGCACCCGGGCGAACAGCCGACGTACGGCCGGCGCGATCCCGAAGTCCAGCTTGGGCGCCACCCAGATCGCGGTGCGCTGGTAGACCGTCAAGTCGGCCACCGTCTTTGCCAGTTCGGGGATGAGCTGGATCGCGGTGGCACCGGTGCCGATCAGGCCGACCCGACGACCCGCGAAGTCGTAGCTGTCGTCCCACGCGGTGGTGTGCACGACCTTGCCGTTGAAGCTGGTGATGCCCGGGATGTCCGGCGTGTGCGGTTGGGACAGAAAGCCGGTGGCACTGATCAGGAAGCGCGTGGTCAGCGTTTCACCACCGGCAAGCGCGACCTGCCACAGTTGCGAGTCCTCATCCCAGCGGGCGCTTTCCACCGTCGTGTTGAACCGCATGTGACGGCGCACGTCGTACTTGGCGGCGACATCGTTGGCGTACTGCTTGAGCTCCGGGCCGGTGGCGAACAGCCGCGACCAGTTCGGGTTGGGCTCGAACCAGTAGGAATACGTGGTCGACGGGATGTCGACGGCCAGGCCCGGATAGCGGTTGACGTGCCAGGTTCCGCCCAAGTCGGCCTCGCGGTCGAGGATGGTGATGTTGTCGTAGCCGAGGCGCTTCAGCTGGATCGCCGCACCGATGCCGCCGAAGCCGGCGCCCACGACGACGACGTCGAGATGCTCCGCAGTCATGGAACGACAATATACCCGGTACCCCTGGTATCGGGAATCGCCAGCGCGCGGGCTCAGCCGCTGTCGGTTTTGGGTTTGGCTTTCTCCTTGGCTTTCGTGCCCGCTGAAGAGACGGCCCGGTTGGCAGCGAGCAGCGCCGCGTTGTCGTCTTGCAGGTTGAGGATTTGGGCGATGCCGGCGAGGTTGACACCGGCGGCAACCAGCTCGCTGATGCGCTGCAACCGAGCCAGGTCGTCGGCGCTGTAGCGGCGGGTGCCGCCGTCACTGCGTGAAGGGGTCAACAAGCCATGGCGCTCGTAGAGACGTAGCGACTGCACCGGGATGCCGGAGAGTTCGGCGGCCACGGTGATGCCGTAGACGCCTTGGCTCGGGTCGGGCATGTCTGGCGTACCAGGTCGATCGATCATCACAAGCTATCCTTGGCTGCACACACAGGAAATCTTTGTAACACACTTGCGACATCATCGCATGCATGCTATATCAAATCTGTGTCATTCAACACAGATTATAGATGACATCCTGCAGAGGATAGGAGAGTCGGAGGTGACCACGATGTTGATGCGTACCGACCCGTTCCGTGACCTGGACCGCTTCACCCAGCAGGCGCTGGGCACCGCCGCCCGTCCGGCGGTGATGCCGATGGACGCGTGGCGCGAAGGTGATGCGTTCTTCGTTGAGTTCGACCTGCCTGGCATCGACCAGGATTCATTGGACCTCGACATCGAACGCAATGTTGTAACTGTGCGTGCGCAGCGCCCTGCCGTTGATCCGAACCGGGACATGCTGGCGACCGAGCGGCCGCGCGGAGTGTTCAGCCGGCAGCTGGTTCTGGGCGAGAACCTCGACACCGAGCGGATCGAAGCCTCGTACTCCCAAGGCGTGCTACGGCTGCACATTCCGGTGGCCGAGAAGGCCAAGCCTCGCAAGATCACGATCGGTCGCGGCGACGGCCATGACGCCCTCAACAGCAAAGTCGCCAAGCGCGAGGTGATCGACGCCTGATTGTCCGGTGGCGGCAGCGGGGGACGCGCAGTGTGAACCCGCTGCCGCCCCGGCGCCGTCGGCCTGATCGAGAAAGAGTGGAGTTTGCCATGCCGTCTTGCAGCCATGTCGATCCGGCAAGCGTGTTCACGTCGCTGGCTGACATCGTCACTGAGGGTTTGACGCCGAAAGAAATTTATGCCGCGATCTGTGTAGCGGCCACAATGATGGTTCCCGGCTGCGACCATGCCAGCTTGATGATCAGCCGTGGCGGCGCTTGCAGCACGGCGGCCGTTAGCGACCCCGTCGCGCACGCGATCGACAAACTCGAGCTGGCGCTGGGCAGTGGGCCGTGCCTCGATGCCTTCGACGAGCAAACCGCTCAAATAGCGTCGGATCTGACCACTGGCGGTCGGTGGCCGGTATTCGCAGCCCGCGTGGTCGCCGAAACGCAGGTTCGCGGCGCTCTGAGTGTCCGGATGCTGGTGGATCGCGCCAAAGTGGGTGCGCTCAACCTGTTTTCCGACACACCCAATGTATTCGACACCAAGTCAGTCGAACGGGCCCTCGTGTTGGCGGCGTTCGCCACGGTGGCTGCCAACGCCGCAGCGTATGGCGAAGACGCGGCCGGGCTGCGCCGGGGGCTGGCCAGCAACCGCGCGATCGGCAAGGCCGTCGGCATGCTGATGGTGCTCAACGACGTCTCCGAGGACGAGGCGTTCGACATTCTCCGCCGAACCTCCCAAGACACCAACGTCAAGGTCGCTGACATCGCGGCCGAGTTCATTCGGCGTCGCTCAGCGCAGCAGCTTCAATGCAGCGTCGACCGCTAACCCGGCGACGTCGAGGGTCTTCGAGCCTAGGTCGTGGCGCGCGCCGGTGATCTCGACGATCTCGGTCGGTGCGGGAATCAAAGCCGCGGCGGCGCGCACCTCGTCGACGGTGCCGAACGGATCCGACGTGCCGTGGGTGAACACCGTCGGCACCGCGATGTCCGGCAGGTGCTCGGTGCGGGCGCGTTCCGGCTTACCGGGTGGATGCACCGGGTAGGAGAACAGCGTCAGCACGTCCACCCGCGCTTCCTTCGCCGCCACCACCATCGACGTCTGGCGGCCGCCGTAGGAATGGCCGCCGGCGATAAGCGGGCCCGCGGCAAGGTCGCGGCAAACGGTGGTCGCCTCGACGATGCCGGCGCGGTCGGTTGCCGCCGAACCCGACGGCGGCCCCTTGGGCCGTCGCCGCCGGTAAGGCAGGTTGTAGCGGACCGCAAGCCAGCCGCGCCGGGCCCACTCGTCGCAAAGTTGTTGCAGCAGTGCGGATTCCCTGCTACCGCCGGCGCCGTGTGTCAACACCACAATTCCTTTTGGGCCACCGGGCGGGGCACGCTCGGGTTCGTGCGCGACGCCTGCGATCTGCTCGAGATGGTTCACGGCGACAGCCTGAACAGCGGAGACACCGGGCCGTGGCCGTGCCCGAGCGGATAGGCGGCACGCAGGCATCCGGTTACCCATTGCTTGGCGAACGCGACGGCGTCCGGCACGGTGTAGCCATGGGCCAGGGCGCAGGCCGTCGCGGCGGCCAGGGTGTCGCCGGCGCCGTGGTCGTGGGTGGTGTCCACCCGCGGCGAGGTGAACTCGTGAAAGTCGTTGCCGTCGAACAACAGATCCGTGCTGCTGGCCGACCCGAGCAGATGGCCGCCCTTCACCAGCGCCCACTGCGGCCCCAGGGCATGTAGCCCGCGAGCCGCGTCGGCCTGGGTTTTCGCGTCGATGACTTCGATGTCGACCAGCAACCGTACCTCGTGCAGGTTCGGCGTCACCAGTGTCGCCAGCGGAAACAGTTCGGCGCGAAGGGAATCCAGTGCGCTGCGGTCGAGCAGCGGATCGCCGTGCATCGACGCGCAGACTGGATCGACCACCAGTGGCGCGCCGGCGCCATGCTCGCGCCAACTCCGCGCGACCGCGGTGATGATCTCCGCCGACGCCAGCATGCCGGTTTTGGCGGCCTGCAGCCCGATGTCGTGGCAGACCACCTCGATCTGGGCGGCGATGACATCGCCGGGCACTTTGTGAAAACCCTTGACGCCCACCGAATTCTGCACCGTCACCGCCGTCACCGCGCACAGCGCATGCACCCCCAACAAAGTGCAGGTGCGGATGTCGGCCTGGATACCCGCGCCGCCGCCGGAGTCCGATCCGGCGATCGTCAGCACCCGCAGCGGCGTCGTACCGGGCGGCGCCAGCGGCAGGTAATTCACTGCGTTATCGGCAGATACACCCGGTTGCCGTGCTCGGCGAACTCGGCCGACTTCTCCGCCATGCCTTGCTGCATCGCCGCCTCGATGGCTTCCTCGCTGTCGAGCCCGTGCTCGGCGGCGTAATCGCGGACATCCTGGGTGATGCGCATCGAGCAGAACTTCGGACCGCACATCGAGCAGAAGTGTGCGGTCTTAGCCGGTTCGGCCGGCAGCGTCTCGTCGTGGAAGTCCTTTGCGGTGTCCGGGTCCAGGGACAACGCGAACTGGTCGTTCCAGCGGAACTCGAACCGTGCCGTGCTCAATGCGTCGTCACGCTCCTGCGCGCGTGGATGGCCCTTGGCCAGATCGGCCGAATGCGCGGCGATCTTGTAGGCGATCACTCCGTCCTTGACGTCCTTGCGATCCGGCAGCCCGAGGTGCTCCTTGGGGGTCACGTAGCACAGCATCGCGGTGCCGGCTTGGGCGATGATGGCCGCGCCGATCGCCGAGGTGATGTGGTCATAACCCGGCGCGATGTCGGTGGCCAGCGGCCCCAGGGTGTAGAACGGGGCCTCTTCGCACAGCTCCTCTTCGAGCCGCACATTCTCGACGATCTTGTGCATCGGGATGTGCCCCGGCCCTTCGATCATCACCTGTGCGCCATGGGCTTTCGCGATCTTGGTCAGTTCGCCCAGGGTGCGCAGTTCGGCGAACTGCGCGGCGTCATTGGCGTCGGCGATCGAGCCCGGCCGCAGCCCGTCGCCAAGCGAGAACGTGACGTCGTAGCGCGCGAAGATATCGCAGAGCTCCTCGAAGTTGGTGTAGAGGAACGACTCCTGGTGATGGGCCAGGCACCACGCCGCCATGATCGACCCACCCCGGGACACGATGCCGGTGACCCGCTTGGCGGTCAGCGGCACGTAGCGCAGCAGCACGCCGGCGTGCACGGTCATGTAGTCCACGCCCTGCTCGCATTGCTCGATCACG
>NZ_DATFZD010000038.1:0-3844 GCF_035314665.1 Mycobacterium sp.
ACCATATCAACATGCTTGGCCGCTATGCCTTCACACTGCCCGACATGGTCGCCCGCGGAGAGCTCAGGCCTTTGCGCGACCCGAGGATCAGAGACGATGAGGGCTGAATCGAACTTTCGGTTCCGCTGCTACCGGATCCCCATGGTCTTTGATGTGCTCCGCGAGTTCTTCCGTGGCGCCGGCACCGAGCAGCCGAGCGTGTTCTACACGCTCAATCCGAACGATGGCCGGC
The DNA here is from genome assembly GCF_035314665.1 of Mycobacterium sp. GTDB lineage: Bacteria > Actinomycetota > Actinomycetes > Mycobacteriales > Mycobacteriaceae > Mycobacterium. The sequence continues at coordinate 233 of NZ_DATFZD010000038.1, forward strand.
ATCTCTGGCGCATGACCCAGATGGGACACCTGTACGACGACGCGGGCACGTGACGTGCGCGACCGGCTCGACCGGACCACGGTCAGCGGTGGCCACAGGGTGGCCCACGATGGCTGTCAACGTCATCGGCTCTCCACCCCGAACGGCGGTCGCTGGGTCGCCCGCGCCGAACCGCTGCACCCGACCCCAAGCGGACCTACAGCACGGGGGCGGTCGCCAGCTCTGGGGAGACGTCCTTGCCGGTGTCGACGAGCGCCTGCAGGTCGAGCGTCGGACCGAGCCGTTGCGGCCTGCACACTCGCGCGGTCACCAGTTCGTGACCCGCATTCCGAAGGCTTCAGCCATTTCGTTACCTCCATGACTGCTCCGGCTGCTTCCGGCTGGAGCGATTCGCCGGGTGGGCCTTTCACCCACTGGAAGAACGTCGCCTTATCACGGAGCACACCCGGAGCCGACATTCGCGGGCCGGCTTTTGAGACGGTCTACGTGCGGGCGGCCTCTCGTGTTCTGTTCTCGCTTGGGGAATAGTAACCCCTGAGGGTGATCGAATTGCGTTCGACATGGAAGACTACATCCGAAGCCGCTTGCCCGAGGGCGCGCCGGGTTCGGTGAAGCCGATCCGGGCGGAGGCAGGTTACTGGGGTGTGCTGGCGCGGTTCTAGGCGAGGGAAAAACATGGCCGGCAGCCGCTCGCGTGATGGCACTGCACGTCGCATCCGCGGAGGCCTGCTCGCCACCACGGCGCTGACCGCCGCGATCCTGATGCGCGCCGAACCCGCCCGGGCGCAGCCGGCGCAGAACGCACGGCCGCAAGGCGGACAGGTCGTCGCCGGCAGCGCCTCGATCAGCACGACCCCGAGCAGCACGACGATCGATCAGTCGACACAGCGCGCGGCGATCAACTGGAACAGCTTCAACGTCGGCAGCCAGCAGACGGTGACGTTCGAACAACCGTCCACCTCGTCGATGACGCTCAACCGCGTCACCGGTCCGGACCCGTCGGCGATCGCCGGGCACATCGACGCCAATGGCGGCATCGTCATCACCAATCCGGACGGCGTGGTATTCTACCACGGCGCGGAGGTCAACGCGACGAATCTGGTGGTCAGCGCGCCCGGCATCACCAACCGGAACTTCATGGCCGGCCGCATGGTGTTTGACCAGCCGGCCAAGCCGGGTGCGGCGGTGGTCAACCGCGGCAACCTGACGATCCGGCAGGCCGGGCTCGGCGCGCTGGTAGCGCCCGAGGTGCGCAACCGGGGCACGATCACCGCGAGGCTCGGTCATGTGGCGCTCGCCGGCGCGGACGCCGCGACGCTCGACATGTACGGCGACGGGCTGGTGTCGATCGATGTGACGCGGCAGGTCGCGCGAGCGCCCGACGGACACGAGGCGCTGGTCACCAACACCGGCGTCATCGAGGCAAATGGCGGCACCGTGCAGCTGACCGCCGCAGCCGCCGACAACGTCGTCACCACGCTGGTCGATGCGCGCGGGCGGATCGGCGCGAACAGCATCGGCAATCACCTCGGCACAGTCGCTATTGCCGGCACCGGCGGTGCGCTGCTGGTGGACGGCCGGGTGTTGGCAGGCGGCGTACAGGGCGGCGCGATCGAAATCGCTGGCCCCGGCGACGTGAGTGTAGGACCGCGCGCGCGCATCTCGGCGTCCGGCGCCAACGGCGGCGGCACCGTCGCGATCGGCACCGACCTCGCTCGCGCGAGCGGCGGTGCGTCGGTCACTCCGACGGAGATCGCGCGACGGGTCACGGTTCTCCGCGGCGCGCGCATCAGCGCGGACGCCCGGCGGAGGGGAAACGGCGGCAGGGTCACCCTGCTCACCACGGACGCGACGGTGCAGAACGGCCACGTCACCGCGCGGGGCGGCACGCTGTCGGGCAACGGCGGCCTGGTCGAGATCTCGAGCCACGGAGAGGTCGGACTTGGCGGCAGCGTCGACGTCAGCGCGTCGCACGGCAGCCTGGGGTCGATCCTGCTCGATCCCGGCACGCTGGACATCGTCTCCGGTACAACTGCCTCGGGCGACCCTTTCGTCGCCAGCGGAACATTATTCGGCAACACGCCGGATACCACCGGCTTTCTCACGGTCAGCAACACCGCGGTCGATGGGCTGAACGGCAACGTCGTCCTGCAGGCAACCACGTTCCTTGTGGTCAACGCGCCGATCACGCTAAGCAACGTTGGCCAGGGATTGACGCTGCAATCGGCCGGCAACCTGACCACCAACGCGCCGATCCAGACTAACGGCAATATCGACCTCGAAGCGAACTCCAGCAATGTGGTCGGGGGCACACCTTCCGGGGGCGGCACGGTGCAGTTGAACGCGTCCGTGACCACGACTGGCGGATCGGTAAACCTGACAGGTGCCTTCGCGGAAATCGGATCTTTCGTTTTTCCGGGAACGATTGTTGCTCCCATCACCGCAAGCGGCGCGATCACCGTCACCGCCCCGAGTTATACCCAATGGAACGGCTCCAGCCTGCACGCCGTGGGCGATGTTTCGATTTCGGCGTCGACCTTTCTGGCGCTCTATGGGCCGATCGACTCGACTGGCGGGTCGGTGAACCTGAACGGCGGGAACGTCCAACTCGGCTATCCCGGCGCCAATCCGCCGCCCGCGCCAATCACCGCGAGTAACACGATCGGAGTGACTGCCGGCACGTTCGGAATCACCCAACTTTCCGTGTCCCCGCTGCAGGCAGGCAGCAATATCTCGCTGTTCTCCACCGGCGTCGTGCAGCTCGGTGCTCCCATCACCTCGACTGGAGGCGCGGTCTCGATCACTGGCCTTAACGTAGTCGATCCCTCTCCGATCACAGCGGCGACCTCAATTGACCTAACGGCAACCGGTCCAGATGGTGCGAGCGAGGGCCCCGCCATCGACACGTTCTTCCAGGGATCGCTCACGGCTGGCGGCGCGATCCAGATCAACGCCGGGACGGCAACTGCAAGCCTGAACAGTCCCATCGCGTCGAGCGGCGGTCCGGTGTCGATCACGGGCGCGACAGTCGACATTTTCGCCCCGGTCACGCTGACCGGCCCCGGGCAGCCGCTCACCATCCTGTCCTCTGGTGAGCTGATCACATCTGACTCGATCACGACGCAAGGCAATATCGACCTCGTAGCCAATTCGGCGGCCGCGGGCACGCCCTCCGGGGTCGGAGCGCTAACGCTCGGTGGCGCGGTGACGACAACGAACGGGTCTGTCACACTCGGCGGCGCTTCGGTGACCCTGGGGACAGTAATCTTCACCGACTTCGGTCCCGTTACTGTCGCGTCTCCCGTTTCCGCGAGCGGCACGATCTCCGTCAACGCCGGAAGTTTCGGGGTGAACCAGCTCCTGGGCTCCACCCTGCAGGCCAGCGGCAACGTCTCGATCATTACACCGGGATCGGTGACTACGAACGACCTGATCGCGTCCACCGGCGGCGGCGTGACGATCAGCGGGTCTACCATCGGAGACGGCGGCGTGATCAGCGCCAACGGCAACATCTCCCTCGCCGGTTCCGGCGGCGTCACGATCGGGCCGGCGGTCACGTCGGCGGCAGGAAACATCTCGATCACGTCGAGCGGTTTCGTCGACATCATGGAC
>NZ_DATFZD010000039.1:0-4646 GCF_035314665.1 Mycobacterium sp.
GCCACCTCAAATTCCACGAAAACCGGGACAACCTCCCCTGCAGGTGCGAACACATTTCATTCTCTACCGTGAGTGGGCACACGCTCTGCATGGGCATACCGACCTCGAAATCACTACAGCGCGCCGTGAGGCCCAGATGTATGTCGATCTTGAGCATACCAATCGCATCCTGCTTGAGACGGTGCCCGACATCAACATCGAGTCGATGCTGGCCCACGTATTCAGTGGCCTGTTGCGACTGGGCCTCCTTGAAGGTCAAGCCAACTGGGGAGCAACCGCAACAATGCGCCCGACCGGATCGGTCCCCGCTGACCTGCCATTCGACTACGCCTGCCGTGTAACGCCTTCCCTCGCTGGCATGGAGTTGTACGGGTGGGCTTGCGGATTGGCCGAAATCAGTGCAAAAGACTTTATTACTTCGACCGAACTCCTCTCACTCGACGTCCCAGTCGAACGCCCTAAGGTTGTCTTCCCGAATCTGCCTCCTAAGCCCGAGGCAGCCGACGAGGCACAGCGGGCCAATCCTCATCCCAGACAGCCACGCTGAGTCAGCGTCACGCGTGGGCCAGCACCAACCCAGAGCGGGAGGTGAGCGAACTACCGTGCCACCACATGATGTTGTTGTCGTAGTCCAGCACGGGTCCAACACGACTGCATGGCTCGCCTTGGCAGTCTCCCTGGCCTTATTGCTGTGGCAGGTAGCCCAGTTATATATTCGCTGGCCCCGTATCGGCGTGGTGATTCGGCAGAGCGTGTTCATCCAGGCTCACCTTGGCTCCCCGCCTGAGCACCCTGTCGCACCGAGGGACAAGCTGCATCTGATCGTCGTAAACAATGGCGCGGAAGCCGCCACTATCGCGAATGTCGGACTGCGAAGTCACGATCGTTCACGACAACTCGATATTGAGCGCAGCCGGGATGAAGGCGTGCAGATCGACGGACCTGACCTCCCGGCACGGGTGGAGGAGCACGGTGCCCTCGCGTGGACGCTTGGTTACGAGGTGCTTGACCAATTCCCGAGGGGAACAGAGCTTGTCGGATGGGCCTGGAGATACAAGACATTTCGCAAATATCCGCGCTCACGGCGCAGCCCGTTTCGCGTGCACGAAACAGTGGTGACGACGGTCAAGAACTGAACACTGTTACCAGAGCCGGAGCCGGTTGCTCATGTGCAGATGGCCTAGCGCGTCAGGGTTGTGGCGCTCGACTGGCTGCCCGCCCAGAGACTGAGGGGGTTAACGGATCATGGCCAGCGATTAGAATCGCGTTGCGTCCCCGTTGGTAGGTCGCTGTTAGCTCTACACGCCGGTCGATGTCAGCGGCGATCGCTTGCAGTGCTTCGCGTTCCGCGGCGCTCCACACCAGTCCGCAGTCAGTCCGCAGTAGTTTCGATGACGGTCTTAACCACCCAACTGCTTCAACGCGGTGACCTGCGCCTTTCGGACGCTCCCAACGCGGTCAGTCGGCTTAAACGCCCATGTTGTCTCGTTCGCATCGAGTAGGTCGGCGTCAGCGAATCCGTCGACCTCAGGCGCTCCGCTACGCGGCCTTGGGCTGCTCCGCGGCAACCGCACGGGTCACCTCCTGCCCGTGCATGGTCGGGGGCTGCGTTTTCTACTCTTTACTTGCGCGTGGCCCCCCGACCCTCAAACCTCTACTTGTCCAGGTCGACTATCTCGGCTTCCCAGCCACGATGTTGATAGCCGGGGATGTATTCGTGCTGTAGTTCTACCAAGCGCTGTTCAACGTCGGAGCGTCGGCGCTTCTTCCGCACAGCATCTTTGACGCACAACCCCACCAGCAGCACCCCCACCGCTACGAAGAACCCCCACCACGGCAAGCCCATGAGCATGAACATGGAGGTGCCGAGCAGGCTGTAGAAGGTCAGCCCGGCGAGACCTTTGACGAGCTTCATGGGTAAACGCTACGACTGCGCCGCGACAAAAGGAACGGCCACCAGGCCCCGGCCCCCTCACACTACCTAAGCTCGTGGCTCTACGGGCCGCTAGGAGACGGAACCGGCTAGCTCCGAGAGCCTGTCCGCAATCGCGGCGTCCCGCTCCGCTGCGGCGATCTGGTAGCGCATCGCCATAGCGGGCGTCGTGTGCCCGATCCGCCGCATAAGTTCTTTGGTGGTCGCCCCAGCCTGAGCGGCTAGCGTCGCGCCGACGTGGCGCAAGTCATGCACGCGCATATCCGGCTTGCCCACGTTGGCGAAGCCTGACTTTACGGACTTGGTGAACGCCGTCTTGGACAACCGCTGACCCCGCGTCGTGGTGAACACGAACGAATCTTGCCCGTTGCCCGTATGCGCTGCCATGTGTGCCCGCAGGATCGCAGCAACATGGGGTGGAACCGTGACATCACGGATGCCGGCGTCTGTCTTGGGCGACCCCATCACCACCCTGTTGTCGATGTACGTTGCGGCCCGGCGGATCTTGAGCACCATCCGATCACCGCTCACATGCACATCTTTCCGGCGAAGCTCGATCAACTCCCCGAACCGCAAACCACACCACGCCGCCAAGGGCACCGCCGCCCGATACGCCTCCGGTGCGGCTTCGGCCACCTTCTGCAACTCGGCGGGCGTGAGCGCCTGCACATCACGCGGCTTGGGCGGCTTCCCCGCCGACTTGATCTGACAGGGGTTCTCCACCACCAGCTTGTCCTCGCGGGCAGTGTTGAAGATCGCCCTAAGCAACTGGTAGGCGTGCGTGTTCCTGGTCGGTGTTTTCTTCCCCAGGCCCACCCACCACGCGCGCACCATCGCCGGGGTAACTGCCCGCAGCATCTCGTCACCGAGGTCGGGCAGGATCCGCCTGTCGAGCAGATCGCGGTAGAGCGCGTGTGTCTTGGGTGTCAGGTCGCGCAGGGTCAGCCACTTCTCGGCGTAGTCGCGGATGGTGATGCCCTCGACCGCCTTGGCTGCCGCCCGACTCTCCGGGGGCGACCATTCCCCTAACTCGATGAGCTTGCGTTCATTCGCCAGCCACCCCTCGGCGTCCACCCGTGTCTCGTAGGTGTGCGTGGAGTAGTGGCGGTTGCCGTCGTCGGCGATGTATGACGCCTGAACGCGACCGCTGCGCATGGTCCGTAGCGTGCCCCAGGATCGCCTCCTAGGAGCCTTTCTGGAAGTCCTTGATGTCATGTTGCAACCTTATCGCGCAACCGCAACGCAACGCTAGTACGCCTTGACCTGCGGATTTATATGGGAATATGTCCACATTAAGGTTGCACAGAGTCAGCCAAGAAATAGCCTCTGAACTGCGTAAACAAGCCCTTTTTGCGGCCAGGTTGTGATCCTGGATGTCGCGGGTTCGAGTCCCGTCACTCACCCCGAAGCGTGCGGTGTCGCGGCGCCGGCGTTGCCGGCGCGCCACTGGTCCCACGGAATGTTCCAGTCGCCCAGGCCGTCGGTGCCCGGCAGAGTGGCGCCGAGCGTGTTGACGACCTGCACGACGTCACCGCGCTTGGTGTTGTTATAGAACCAGATCGCGTTGGCGGTGTTGACGTTCAGGCAGCCGTGGCTGGTGTTGGTGTAACCCTGCGCGCCCACCGACCACGGCGCGGCGTGGATGAAGATGCCGCTGTAGGAGATCTGGGTGGCCCAGTCGACGTCGGTGCGATATCCGCTGGGCGAGTTGACCGGAACGCCGTAGGTCGACGAATCCATGATGATGTGCGTATAGCGCTGGCCCACGATGTAGGTGCCGTTGTTCGTCGGCGTGCTGTTCCTGCCCATCGAGGTCGGCATCGTCTTGACGACCTGGCCGTTGACCCGCACCGTGACCGACTTGGTGTTGTCGTCGGCGGTCGCGATCACCTCGTCGCCGATGGTGAAGTGCCTGGTGATGTCGTCCTGGCCGAACAACCCGCCGCCCAGGTCGGCGCCGTAGATGCCGACCGCGACATCGACGGCGGTGCCGGGTTTCCAGAAATGCTCGGGGCGCCAACGCACTTCGCGGTCGTTGAGCCAGTAGAACGCACCGTTCACCGGCGGATTGGTGGTGATCTTGATCGCGCGCTGCGCTGCGAGCCGGTTCGGGATGTTCTCGTCGAACCGGATCGCCACCGGCTGACCCACGCCGACGACTTCGCCGTCGCCGGGCAGGACGTACGCCGTCGTCAGGTTGTCCGGCGCGTGGGTCTGGAACGTCATGGCCTTGCGCGTGATGCCGCTGAGCCCAAGGGCTTCCGCCGTCAGCGTGTACTGCTTGTCGTAGCCCAGCGGTTCCGCGGTGGACCACGTCAGGCCGTCCGGGCTGAGCCGGCCCGCAACCGGCTTGCCGTCGGCGGTCACCATCGTGACCGCCCCCAGCACCCCGTCGCCGACGCTGACCGTGACCGGCTGATCGACCGCAACGCCGACCGCGCCGTCGGTCACCGACGCCTGCAGCTTCGGAACCATCAGGTCGGCGTACGGGGTGGCTTTGTCCGCGATCACCTTCGCCTGCGGCGGGGCGGAATCGCTGCCGCACGCGGCGAGGACCACGACCAGCGCCGGGATCAGCGCGACCACCGCCAGCAAGGCCGAACGCCGCGGACGGGTCACCGAACGGACCTGCCACATGCTTTGCTCCACCTCGTAACCCGGCCTCGTTCGCTGGCGTCAACCGGAAACAGTCTAAGGGCAGGGCCGGCATGCG
>NZ_DATFZD010000040.1:0-5671 GCF_035314665.1 Mycobacterium sp.
GGCATGCCGTGCGCGGCGAGTTCCTCGACCACAACGACGGCCTCGGACATGCCTCCGCCGCCGCCCCCGTAATCTTCGGGCAGGTGCAACCCGAGCAGGCCGGCGGCCCCGAGGTCCTTCCACAGTTCATCAATACCGCCGCCGGATCGGCCGCGTTCGATGAAGTATTGCGCCCCATAACGAGAGGCGATGCCAGCCACGGTCTCGCGAATGGCTTTGTGTTCGACAGAGTCCTGAATGAGTCCCATGTCCTACTCTCCGGTGAATTCGGGGTGGCGCTTGGCCGCAAAGCTTTTGATCGCCGCTGCGGCGTCGGCGGTGTCGCCGGTGCGTCGGAGCGCGTGGATCTCTTCTTGCAGCTGAGTCGACAGGTCGTTGCGCCATGCGTCGCGCAGCAGCGCACGCATGCTCGCGAAACCGCGGGTCGGCCCATTCGACAATTCCCGCGCCACCGCTTCGGCGCGCTTCCGCAATTCCTCGGGAGGCACGATCTCGTTGATCAATCCCCACTCAAGCGCCTCTGCGACTTCGATCGGCTTGTTGCGCAGATACGCCTCCGCGGCACGCCGGGCACCGATGAGCCTGGGCAGATGCCACGTTCCACCGCCGTCCCCCGAAAGCCCCAGCGCTGCAAACGCGGTTACAAATTTTGTTCCCTCGGCAGCGATAACGAGATCGGCCGCATATACAAAGCCAAGACCGCCGCCGGCGACCGCGCCGTGTGCGGCAGTCACGATCGGGGCTTCGATGCGACTCAGGACACGAAATGCTTCATGAAACGGTGTTGTCATCTGCGCGAAGAGCGGGCCGAACTGTTCGTCGGAGTGCGCGAGAAAGTACTCGATGTCGCCGCCGACGGTCAGCGCAGGGCCGTTGCCGCAGATGAGGACTGCGCGGATCGAATCGTCGGCGGCGACGCGGCGCGCTACCTCGAGGGTTTCTTCGGCCAACTGCATGTCGATAGCGTTGCGGGCCTTCGGACGGTTCAGACAGATGGTGGCGACCGCATCGGTGACCGAGTAGTCGATAGTCTGCAGCGTCGCGCCGTCGCTGAGGGCCTGCACCCAAGCAGCGCTGTCGGTCAACTGCTGCAATGACACGATGAGCCCGTCGGCGGCGAAGGCGATGAGATGGATGAATGCCGCGTCGAGTCGCCGTCCCGAGGCGCGGCCCTCGCCGCGGTAGTGCCCGGCGACGAAGAGCCTGTCGTCATCGAGGAGGTGGAATTCCTCCGGCTGCGCTTCGACCTTGTAGTGGCGTCCGATGGTCCACCACACGTCACGCCGCATCGCCTCTGGACCGTCGTGACGTCCGCCCATGTTCAGCGGAAGGCCATCGGTCACCTGCCCGACGAAGTCGGGATGGAGGAGCATCGGGAGCGCTTCGCGGTCGCCTGCGGCGAGTGCTCGGTAGAGCTGTTGGGCGGTGGATACTTTCGTGTCGAAGGCGTGATCAGCCGTCATAGTCCCGTGACCGCTCCTCTCGATGCCCGCGGCTTCTTGAAAATTAACAGTGATTCAAATAAGGACTGCCCTTTTCTAGTCACCCTGGTTGCAGCATATCATCATTTTCTAGTCTGTGTTAAATTTTATACACCGCTGGCACGATGAGCCGCGATGGTAACTTGGGCAGCCCGAACAAGTTAGCGATCACGCATCTTAGCGATCACGCATCCCGCTGCCATTGCCTTTGCATGACGCCAAGGAAGTCCGCGGCGGAGACGGCTGACCTCGGTGGAAGCACACACCGATCAATCCGATGTGCTGAGCTGGGTTAAGCCAGCCTTTATCTCTGGTTGGTGTTCCATTCGATCCAGCCGACGCCGCGGCGACCGTCCTCGGTTCGGAAAGCGGCCATTGCCCTCGGAAAGAAGGAGACCCGCCCGTCGGGCGCCTCCATGCGCAGCGCGCCGAAGCCGAGCGGTTGCACGTCGACATCGAGCGGACCGGAGCCCAACGTTAGGTGCGCGGCGGTCACGAGTCCGTCGGAGGCGTGTATCGCGGTGGATGAACCTACTGTCAGCTCCTCGACCACCTGGCCATCGGATTGGATGTAGCCGACTGCCATTCCGGGATGATCAGGCAGGGTGACTGCATGCACCCGCGTTCCGTCGTCGAGATGGAAGGCTGTCCACATCCAGTCGTTGGCCCACCAGTCGCGGCTGCCCCAGGAATGATCACGCTGTCCGGGACCGGCGATGGTGATCTCCTCGCCGTCGATAATGATCGTTCCCGTTACCCGGCAAGGAATCTCGTAGCGCGTGGTTGCACGCCATTGGTAGGGCGCACCGTCAGTGAGCCACTGTAGGTCGAGGTGTAGTTGCACCGGATCCCCCGATTTTCCATTGAGAGGGTCCGCGTCGTCGGCGTATTCGCTTGCAGCGCCGTCGAACTGGAGCCAGAACTTCTCCAGCGGCCGCATGCAGTGGTGTACGGCGTGGTAATCGGTGCCAGTCACGGTTTGGTGGTCGGTGCCCAGAATGGGGTGCGGGCAGGAATAGTCGGTGACCATCACCGTCGGACGCCCGGGGCGGACCACGGCCACTGAGTACACGCCGCCAGCTTGGTTTGGAACGTTGCCGAGTCGCAGGTATACCCCGACCTCGGGCCCCCGCTGGCCAAGGCTGATCCCGTCGAAGTACCAACTCTCGTTCCAGAACGGATCGGCGCCCGGTTGGTGCGGCGCTTCGTCGCCCGCTGCAGGAAGCAGGGCCAACGGGCCGGCTCCCGGTTCGGGGAGCAGCTCCAGTGAACCCAAGTCGATAATCTGCTGGCAGGTTCGCCGCAACAGGGCCATGAACATATCGTCACCGCGTGCGGTTCGCTCGACGGCCATCGCGGCGACAATAACCACTGCCAGCGCCCAAAACGGCTGGCGGCGATACTCTTCCCAGCACTGGTGCCAGGTGAAGTTCGTAACGCCGGCAGAGATGAGCCCGTCGTAATAGTTGCGGACTAGTTCGCGCTCATGTGCGTGCCGGTCCTCGATCTCTAGGCTGCCGCCCAAGAAGTAGGCGACGTCGACCATCGCGGGTCCCCATTGCACCGTCTGCCAATCGACGACGACGCATTTTGTGTCACCACTGAACAGTAGGTTGTCGAGGCGGAAGTCACCGTGGATGAGTCCCAACGGCGCCCGAATGTCTGCGGCATGGGCATCGGCGATAGCGACGTAACGTTTGCAGACCTCGGCGTGCGCGGGGTCGATGCGCTCGCCGTATCGATCAAGCAGTTGAGGTAGCAGCGCCGTCATCACCGCCTGGGTGAGTGGATTGGGCTGGTTGAGGAAGTCGAGGGTTCCGGTGGCGAGGTCGTTGAACACGGGCGCGTGTAGTCCGGCCAGAGTTCGCATCACCAGGCGCGCGGTGTCGACGCCGCAGCCGGCGATCTGGTCGCCCTGTTGTGCGCCGACGACGTCGTCGAGAACGAGGGTGAACCACCCCTCGGCGACGTCGTATTCGGCGAGATGACAGCGCGGCGGTCCTTGCAGGCGACCGCCGAGATGTTGGTAGAAGGCCACCTCGCGGAGGTAAGCGCCCATGCCCACGCCGGTGTTACGGCTGATGTCGTCGCCAGCAGCCAACTTGACCACCACGGTCGCCTCGGACCCGTCGGCCTCGATATACGAGACGCGGTAAGTCAGGCTCATTTGACCTGTACCGATCCGTTCGACCGCTGTGGCCTGAAGTCGCGGGCGATTCAAGACACGCTCGAGCCACCGAGCGGTGATCTCTGATGCCTCCCGAATTAGCAGGCCATTGCCCGTAAGGGTGCTGTGCGTCACGCGCGTCTGCCTTTCCGCAATCTGACACGGTCACGTGTCAGATTATAATGGCGGTCACCATGAGTCAAGAAACCTCCGCGGCCGACGTAGGTCGCACCTACGGTGGCGTGAGCGCCGAAGCGCGCGCAGAGTCGCGGCGGCAACGGTTAATCGGGGCCGCGGAGGCGGTGATCGCCGAACACGGCGTCGCCGCGCTGACCGTCGAACAGGTATGCCAGACAGCCGAGTTGACCAAGCGCTACTTCTACGTGGACTTCTCCGGCAAGGACGACCTGCTAGATGTTTGTGCCGAACAGCTGTTCACCCGACTTTGGAATGCAATCGATGGCGCGGTGGCCGCCGTTGGGTCGGGACCAAAGCGCGTTCGTGCGGCGGCACAGGCCGTAGTACATACGTTGGCTTCCGACCCAGCCTCGGCACGGCTGTATACAGAATGCCCTGCGTTTCCTCGCCTGCGCGAGCGACAGCAGCGTGCGATTCGTGAATTCAGCGCTCGCATGGCGGCGGATGTCATACCGTTCACCGGCAATCCGCCCACCGGCATCCGTCGTGACCTCGCGGCGCGGATCCTCACCGCCGGCACCACCCAGCTGATCGTGGACTGGCTAGACGGAACTGTCGAAACCGACGAAGAGACCATCATCGCCACCATCGCTGCTGCTGCCCTTGGTGCAGCAGCCGAAGGCTGAGGTCAAGCGCCGCAAGCAAGTTCGAACCGAAGTGGATGCATCAGCGTTGTCCCTGAGGGGCGCGGAGCTGTTGCACGAGACGGAACTTCTGCACCTTGCCGGTAGGCGTGGTGGGTAGATCTTCGCGGCGACAGAAAACGACGCGCTTGGGTACCTTGAACCTCGCGAGTTTGGCGCGGCAGATGGCCAGCACGTCGGCCTCAGTGAGCGCAGCCCCCGGAGCCGGAACTATGACGACACAACCGATCTCACCCCAGCGTTCGTCGGGTAGCCCGATAGCGAACACTTGACTGATCGCATCATGAGCGGCCAGGAGATCTTCAATCTCCTTGGGCATGACCAGCTCACCGCCGCTCTTGTAGAGCTCCTTGCTACGACCGGTGACCTGGAGATAGCCATCGTCCCGCACCACGCCGAGGTCACCTGAATGCAACCACCCCTGCCGCAGTGTGACGGCGGTGTCATCGGGTCGATTCCAGTAGCCCAGCATCGTCGTCGGCCCGCGCGAGACGAGTTCGCCCTCCTGGCCAGGCGGCAGCGCGACGCCCGTTTCGGGGTCTACCGCCTGGTACTGCACGAGTGCATCCGTGCCCGGGACTCCCGCAGGTCCGGCCATTTTTGGTCGCCCCGCCGTGTCGGAGGTCAGTTCCAACGGATCCTCTGGACGGGTCAGCGTCATCGCGCCTCCGGACTCGGTCATCCCATAGCCGGTGACGATCTCGCTGACCCCGAGGTCGGCCTCTATCTGCTCCCACAGCCAGATCGGCGCGGGCGCCGAACCACACAGAATTGCGGTGAGCGAGCTCAGGTCGTAATCGCCGCGGGCCGGGTGCTCGAGCATCGCCACCGCCATCGTCGGCACGCACAAGACGTCGGTGGCTCGGTGCCGCTGAATGCCTGCGAAGTAGCCCTCGGCGCTGAAACTTGTCTGAGGGATGACTGCGCCGCCAACGAAGCTGGCCGACAGCAGGCCCTCCACGTAGCCGAACATGTGGTAGCACGGCAGCGAGAACAGAATCCGCCGCCCGTCTTGGTAGGCGCGGGTGAGCGCCGACGCGAAGGCGGTCCGCAGGACGGCGTCATGAGATACCAGCACGCCCTTGGGCGACCCGGTTGTGCCCGAGGTGTAAAGCATGTCTCCGGGGCCATTGGGATCGATTGTGCGGCCATAGCTGGCGCCTCGGTTTTGGTCGCCCAGG
>NZ_DATFZD010000041.1:0-27552 GCF_035314665.1 Mycobacterium sp.
AGAAGGCGGCGGGCGTTGGTCCTTCGCAGGTGTATCACTACTTCGGGGACAAGGAATCCTTGATCAGGGCCGTCATCGCCCACCGCATCCACGCTCTTCTCGCAACGCTCGGGGGGCTGGACAGCATGGAGGGGTTGCGAGCCTGGCGAGACTTCGTCGTCGACACGTATCGCCAGCGGAACTGCGAAGGCGGCTGCCCGGTCGGGTCGCTGGTCGGGGAGCTGGCCGAGCGCTTCCCGGAGTGTCGAGCTGACCTCGCCGGTGGATTCGACCAGTGGGAAGCGGCGATCCGCGAGGGCCTACAGGCCATGTGCGACCGGGGCGATCTCCGCCGCAAGGCCAACCCCGACCGCCTGGCGACCGCGCTGTTGGCCGCGGTCGAAGGCGGCATCATGCTCGCGCAGGTTCGCCGCGACCCTGCCCCTCTCGAAACGGCACTCGATGAGGTCCTCGATCGCATCGAGGACCTCAGGCCCCGACGCGCGCAGGCCCGTCAGTAAGCCGGCAACACTGCCTCTCCCGTCGCGTCGGTGCCGTGTTGAATACCCGGGCGCCACAAAGGAATTAGCCAACAGCGAAGGTCTGCGGTTGCCGGCGCGCCACGAGTAGCCCCCAGCTACCGAACGCGGCCGCCGATCGGTACGTTTTCGCCAGCGATCAGCGCGCATCGACGACGTTAGCGTTGATCGCCGAAGCTCTGGGCGCGGTCGGTGGCGTTCCGGCCCGGGTACTGGCCGACCGGATGGCCTGCCTAACGCTGCCCTGAGGATTGCGGCTATCTCGCCGGCCTGCTCGGCGTCGGTGACCACGATCTCGCTCACGAAGACTCTGTGTACGGCCGAACCGGAGATGAGGAGGTTGATTCATCCGATGTTTTTCATGCATAACGATAATTATCCATGATGGTGAAACATGCTGAGCGACAGCATAGGTGGACAGGGGAGACCGCGAGAAACGTCACAGTGACGTAATTGCTAGGGAGAGAGTGCGTTTCGGTCTTCGACGCTATTGGCGTCAGAGGCCATCGCGAGACGAAATGTCGCCGCCATCGGACCGGACCGGATTCAGACCAGATGCCGCGACGACGGCGCACGGGCCCAGGTTTCGCGACAATCAAACAGGTCTAAACTGCGGGACTGGTCGGCCCGGCGAGCGATCCTTATCGGCACTCTAAGAGCAGCGTATCACGTTGTGTTACAGCGTAATACGGCTCTACCGGTAAGTCTGCATATTCGCTTCGCGCGTATTCCTATTGCTCCAGCGCAAGGGCAGCCGCAATTTGACCCACACCGTCCGAAAACGCGAGAGTAAGCTCGTGAGAACGAACGCATACCGCCACGCAGCAGTCATCGGCCTGGCCGTTGCGCTGATCACTGCGGGCTGCAGCAATGGCAAGAGCGTCGAGGCGTCGTCACCGCCACGAGTCGGGGTGAACGCCACCCCCCACGCGATTACGGCCCGGGGCTAACACTGCCAAGCCGTAGTGCAGGCGTGCCGCGCCATGGCCGAAGCCGTTGTCCCACAACCGAAAACGCAGTACTTTACTGGTAACCTCGCGCACGAGCGGTCTCGCGCGACGCGGGGGAGCGGCTTAGGCATCGCCGCCGGCCGCGCAAGCAGATTGATGTCTCGGTGTTAACCGACTTATCCCATGATCGCCCGCGCTGCGCGCTCTGCGATGAGCATGACGGGCGCGTTGGTGTTGCCGGAAATGATGGTGGGCATAGCCGAAGCATCGGCCACTCGAAGGCCGGCGACGCGATACACGCGGCAGTCGGTGTCGAGCACCGTGGCGGCCGACCGCGGCCGACCGCGTGCGTCAAACGCTCCCATCGCGCAGGTGCCCACCGGGTGGAAAATAGTCGTACCGAGTTCACCGGCCGCCTTCTGCAGCTCTTCGTCGCTCACCAGTTGCGGGCCGGGAAGCAACTCTTGCGGGCAGTAGCGGGCCAGAGCTGGCGCCGCCATGATCTGCCGGGTCATCCGGAGGCCCCTCACGGCGATTTTGCGATCGGCATCAGTGGAAAGGTAATTGCAGAAAATCTTCGGGTTGGTCAGTGGATCTGCGTTGGCCATCCGTACATGGCCACGCGAGCTGGGTCGCAAATTGCAGACCGAGGGAGTGATCGCTCCGAAGGGGTGCAGGGGTTCGCCGAATTTCGGCAAAGACAAGGGCTGCACATGCCACTCCAAATCGGGACTGCCTAGCGCGGGGTTGCTCTTGGCGAAAGCCCCCAGGGTGGAAGGCGGCATGGTCATGGGCCCCGATCGCAACAGCAGGTACTGAAGTCCCATGCCCGCACGGCTGATCCAATTCCGGTACAGCGTGTTGACGGTCGGGGCACCCCGGATCCGGTAGACCGTTCGAAGCTGTAGGTGGTCCTGGAGGTTTTCGCCCACTCCTGGCAGATCGACGGCCACCGACACGTGATGCTGGGCAAGCAGGCCAGCCGGGCCCAGACCCGAGACTTGCATCAGATGCGGCGAGCCAATAGCTCCGGCGCTCAGGATCACCTCCCGGCGGGCTCGGACGTCGACGACTTGGCCACCTTTGAGCAGGCGCAGGCCGGTGACGCGCTGCTGCGCCGTGGTCCAGGCACCGCGACGCTGATCCTCGTGGACCTGGTCGTCCATCAGAAGCCGCAAGGCATGCGTCTGTGTGTAGACGGTGAGATTGGGTCGGTGGGCGATGGGATGCAAGAAAGCATCAGCCATCGACCAGCGACGGCCCCGCCGTTGGTTGACATGAAAGTACGCACTGCCGGCGTTGACGCCCCGGTTGAACTCATCGATCGGGTCAATGCCCACCTGGGCAGCGGCGGCCTGCCAGGCGTTCAAGATCTTCCAGCGGACACGCGGACGCTCGACGCGGATCTCACCACCGGCGCCGTGCCACTCGTCGGCGCCACCAAAGTAGTCTTCCAACTTTTTGTAGATTGCCAGCGTCTCACCTGGACAGTCCAAGCCACCCCAAAGCCATCGCTCGTCACCGGTAGCCTGCGCCCACAGGTCGTAGTCGCTCGCCTGTCCGCGCATGTGGATCATCGCGTTGATCGATGAGCAGCCACCGATCACGCGGCCCCGCGCGTAGTGAATGCTGCGGCCGGCCAGGCCTGGGTCGGCCTCGGTGGTGAAGCACCAATCGGTGCGGGGGTTGGCGATTGTGTACAGATAGCCCACCGGCACCTTGATCCAGAACCAGTCATCTCTGCCGCCGGCCTCAATCAGGAGCACACGGCGATCAGGGTTGGCGCTGAGCCGATTGGTGAGCAGGCAGCCTGCGCTGCCTGCTCCCACGATGATGAAGTCGAATTCGGCGACCGGGCTCATTCCGGTATGGGTCCTCCAGGCGTCGGATGCGTGTCCTAGTGTGCGCGATGACCGCCTCACCTTGTCATGGAATAATTGACCCCGAACAGATACAAGCCATTGACCAGGCAATACGCTTTGTCTTCGACATCCGAAAATTGTTGTGGCACATGTGAATACGGAGAACCACTACCGGTAAGGCCGCATATTCGATTCCCGCATATTGTCTGGGGAAGGGGGAGCGAGGTTCGCCTATGCGCGCGCCGGGGGAGCGGTGAGGCGATCCAGCATCCGGCGGCCAAGCCGGGTCGGGCGATTTCGCCCTCGTTGACGGCGAGGAGTGACCCGCCTTCGGGATCCCGAAACGAGTCCTTGATCTCCTCGGGGCTGTGGCTCAGATAGACCGCCAGATCGGAGAGTCGGATTCTTGCCAGGACCTCACCGAAACCATCGACCGCCGTCACCCGCTTCCTTGCGTCAAACAGCGCGAAGTGACCTTGATCCGCGTCGTCAAACTTTGCGAAGTGATCCTGATCCGCGTCGTTAAAGGGCGCGAGGTAGTCCTGATCCGCGTCGGGAAGCCAACCTATTGTGTAGCCGCCGGAAGGGCGATCGCCCTGGCTGGTCGGCGTTGACCATTCCGAACGCGGACAATTCCCGCGTTCTCGGGGTCGCGAACGCCGGTAATCGGTACCAGGACACCGTTTTCGGCGATGCTGGCGATGAACGACTTGCTCAGGGCGGCGTCGTCGCGGACGTTTTCGCCGATTTCGAGCAGCGCAGGGTCGAGGTGTTCTAGCGTGCCGATCGATTCGACGGCGTTGCTGTCCTGAACCTCGGTGGTGGTGTCGGTCATGGTGACCCTTTCTGTGAGAGGGCGTCCCGATAGGCCGCCCGTTCTTTTTGCCTTCTGGCAAAGGAGATTGAGGCCGGCACGAGGGCCGCGGAGCGCAAGGTCCGGGCGCAAAGTTTCCCGCGCGAGCATGCGAGCGAAGCGGGAAAGTTTGCGAGCCTTGTGCCCGTAGCGAAGCGGAGGCCGTGTCCTTGAGCGCAGTGGACCGCCGGCCTACAATCGGAAAGCCAGAAGGCAAACAAATGGCCTGGGCCCCAAGGCCCAAGCCTCACCAACTGTTGTAGGTTCTCATCCAACATGGCGGAATTCTCAACTTCGTGACTTAGAAATGGCGGATCCGCCATAAAAGGTGAGAAACCGATTAGCGCTGCTACATGTCGGATGGTGTTGCGCGAGATGCCCTCAGTCTGACAGCGCCCCCAACGCGGGCCGCCATGGCGGCGCAACCTCGCCCGACCCGCCGAGCGGCGGTTCTGCGGCGTCTCGGAAACGACGAGATACGAGGCTCTCAAAACTCTGTGTCGGAATCACCGTGGACGCCGACGGCCCCTCGTGGAGTGTCCAACCGCCTATCCTTAGCTGGCCCGGGAGTGCAACGGGGTGCCAATGCGCGAGCGCACTTTGACGGAGTTGGCCGCGGCGCGATCGTCCGGCCGGGTTGGTCGCCGCCGACCGAAGCGTTAGTACATTAGCGCGCCCAATAGGTTTAGCACTGGCGTCGGTGCCGCGCCGCATGCCCAGCCGACGCCATTGACAGGTGCCTCAACTCGCGTGCCCGTTGATTAGCGTTTGAGCCGAGAACGGCCCGGGTAACTTCGGACCAGATCGGTATGCCGCGTAACGATCGAGGTGGGGTTTGACCACCAGCACGCGACCGAGGCTCAGCCCGTCATGTGGGATGTGAGGCTTGCCCGTCAGTGCGCTGGCATAGTAGCTGCTCGGGACAACCGTCCCTCGAGTCCTTCTAAGACTTCGAGGATTGTCTGCCGTTGGTTTTTGCCGACGTCGCCGACGGCGAGTTCTTCAAGCTGAGCCCAGATGTCTTCGACTTGCCGGCGCAATCCTTGACTGGCCGGAGTGGCTTCGATCAGATAGGCGCGCTTGTCGCCGGGGCTGGGGGAGCGTCGCACAAAGCCGGCGCGCTCGAGGCGGCGGATGGTACGGGTCATGGTGGCGGGGTCGGAGTCGAGCAACTCCACCAGGTCGACCTGGCGTTGCGGGCCCAGTTCCCACAGATGCATCATCACCAGCTCCTGGCCGGGGTGCAGACCCACACGGCGCAACAGCTGTCCGGCGATCATCCGGTGCACACGGGCCACTCGGAAGATCGCATGGCTGATAGGACCGCCTTGCGCGGCCGCGGGCATGGGCACCGTACCGCCGGTCGAATCGCGAGTGGTGGTTGCCGCTTTGCGCTGGGCCATGACCGGTGACTCCTTAATTAGTTGATCGATCAGTATATCGGTCCGTCGATGAGAGCAAAAGCTTGCGCATGGAATACTTCTGTGATGTCCTTGTTCGGACAGGTAATCGAGCCGTTTCAGGAAAGAAGACCATGACCACCGCATTCGACCCCATCGATCTCGCCGGGATGCGCTTGCGCAACCGGATCGTGATGGCTCCGATGACCCGCAGCCGCGCCTACGGGTTCGGCCAGTCCCCGACACCGTTGATGGCGACCTACTACGCCCAGCGCGCAACCGCCGGGCTGATCATTACCGAAGGCACCCAGCCATCGGTGATCGGTCAGGGTTACCCCAACACCCCCGGGCTGCATTCGACAGAGCAGGTTGGCGGGTGGCAACAGGTGACCGACGCCGTACACGCCGAGGGTGGAGTCATCTTCGCCCAACTCATGCACACCGGTCGCATTGGCCACCCCAGCCTGCTGCCCGAGGGCCTCACACCGGTGGGCCCCTCACCGGTCGCTGCGGCGGGCCAGGTTTTCACGCTGGAGGGAATGAAGGACTTCGTCACCCCGGTTGAGTTGGACGAGGGCGGAATCGCGCAAATGATCAACGATTTCGCGCACGCCGCCCGCAACGCGATCACCGCCGGGTTCGACGGAGTAGAACTGCACGGCGCCAACGGCTATCTGCTGCACCAGTTCCTGTCGACCAACGCCAACCAGCGCGACGATCGCTGGGGCGGCTCAGTCGACGGCAGGATCCGTTTGACCGTTGAGGTTGCCCGCGCTCTCGCCGAGGCGATCGGCGCCCACCGCGTGGGACTACGAATCTCACCGACCAACCCGCTCAACGACATCGTCGAGGACGGCTACCGCGACATCTATCAAGCGCTGGTTGACGCGTTAACGCCGATCGGCCTGGCTTACCTGCACGTCATGGAAGCCTCCGACCGCGAACTGACCGTCGATTTGCGCAAGCGCTTTGCCGGCCTGTTCATCCTCAGCCCGGCAACCCCGGGCTCGCTGACCAACCTCGACGCCCTCGAGCTGATTGAGGACGGCACCGCCGACATGATCGCGTTCGCCAGCCTGTTCCTGGCCAACCCCGACCTACCGGCGCGGCTGGCCGCCGGAGGCCCGTTCAATAGCCCCGACCGGGCTACCTTCTACGGCGGCGACGAGCACGGCTACACCGACTACCCCCGCCTTAGTGCATAACCGCGGCCAAAGTCTCTCACATCACGATTGACGCCGACATGACTGTGACGCTCCCAGCACATCACCTGCCGGCACTACCACTGCTGGACCTGCCGGACTTATCTCAACGCAACAGGAAACTTTGGAGAGCACCATGAGCACCATCTCGAAGCGCGTAGCCGGAACCGAACCAGGCCAACGCCAACTGAACGGGCCGCAGACATCAGGGCGTGGGTTCCGCAACCTGAGCCAACCGCGGTACCACACACGTCGGCACATCAACGTCAAGATTCCGATGCGGGACGGAATCGAGCTGGTGGCCGACATCTTTCGCCCGGACGCCGAAGGGTCGTTTCCGGCACTGGTGGCCGCGTCCCCGTACGCCCGGCAAGTGCAGGACCTCGGCGCGCCGGCCGGACTTATCGAGGCCGGGGCCACCGACTTTTGGGTGCCGCGCGGCTACGTCCACGTCATCGTGAATCTGCGCGGAACCGGCGGCTCCGGTGGGACTTTCACCTTGTTCGACAGTCAAGAGCGCCGTGACATGCACGACGTGATCGAGTGGGTGGGTCAACAACTTTGGTGTGACGGCAATGTCGGGATGTTGGGCATCAGCTACTTCGCCATGACGCAGCTCGAGGCCGCCGTCGAGCGACCTCCATACCTCAAGGCCATCTTTCCGTTCGGTGCCACCATCGATCTCTACGATGCCGCGTCGCACCACGGCCTGCCCAGCACGAATTTTCTCAGTTCGTTTCTGTCGGTGCTCGGGCTGACGGCAACCAGGAGCGACCGGTTCTACCGCAGCGCACCTTTCGCCGTGGCCCGCCGCATCCTGAACCTGCCGGCGGTGCATAAGAAGTTCGCCACCATGAACGGCGAATCCTCCAATGCAATCCTCAACCTGCTCATGAAGCTGCCCCACCCACCCGAGCCGTGGGATGAGCTGTGGCAGGACGCCGTGGTCAAGCATCCGCTGCGGGATGCGTGGTGGGACGACCGCGACCTGACACCACTGCTCGAGAACATCGATATCCCGGTCTACTTGGGTTGTGACTGGGAGAACGCGCCGCTTCACCTGCCGTCGACCTTCTCCGCACTGCCGCTGCTGATCAAAAGCCCTTGTGTCCGGGTGGCAATGCTCGGCAAGTACGGCATGACCTGGCCGTGGGAGAGCCTGCACATCGAAGCGCTCGCGTGGTACGACCATTGGCTCAAGGGACAGGACACCGGCGTCCTCGAGGGTCCGGAATTCCGTTACTTCCTGCCCGAAGCCGGCGAGTGGAAGGCGGTGGAGTCATGGCCACCGCCCGACAGCTCGCACCGTGAATTCGCGCTGCGCGCCGACGGGGACTTAGCCACCGACGAGGGCGAACCCGGCAGCCGCGAGTACATGACCCTGGGAGCAGGACTCAACCGAGCCAGGCCCAGCGCGATCGATCCGCCCTCGATGCTGAGCTGGACCAGCGCACCGCTGGACGAGGACCTCGACGTGGCCGGCGACATTGAACTGCGACTGGTTGCTTCGGCAACGGCGTTGGACACCGGATGGATCGTGGTCGTGTCCGACATCGCCGAAGACGGCTCGCTCGTCGACCATCTCACCAGCGGGTGGCTGCGGGCCAGCCTGCGCGAGATCGACGAAGACGCCAGCCGCCCGGGCGCTCCGGTCCTGCCGTGCCGGACCGCGGCCGCGGTCCCGGTCGGCCAAGACGTCGTCTACCGAATCCCCTTGCTTCCCAACGCCCGTCGATTCCGGAGCGGACACCGCATCCGTTTGGCGCTCACCAGCGACGACCAGAACCCGGAAGTTCCGGCGATCATGAACTTTCGCCATGCTCCCGTCGGCACCAGCACCATCAACACCATCCGTTCCTCATCGCGGCTGCTACTGCCGGTACTCCGAAGCTGACTTCCGCGCGATCGGAACAGCGATTCGTCTCAGGCGAGATGAGACACGATGCGATACTCCCGAAGCTCAAAGATCTGAGGCAGGAAACGATCACTCCCGAATCTCTAGTACGAGACAGACGGCAGTGGACGTCACGCGATTCGCTGGGTCCAGCTGTGGGCGATCACTCGCGTTGTCGCGGCATGGCCCGTTCCCACCAGTTGATGGTCTCATCGTCGGTGGCCATTTGATCGATGAGGTGAGCGATGATCTCGATGTGCGTTCCCCCGCCGCCGGACCAACAGAACTTCCAGAGTTCGCGGGCAGCTCGCTGATAGTGGTGGAACGCCTCGTCAATGGCGTAGGCGTCGACATCTCCGCCGCTGGGCTCAACGATCGAATCGCGATCGGAGCCCATCAGGAAGAAGAATTTGACTCGTGAGTCGGAACACGACGCCATTGTGGTTGCCGTCGATGCATCTAACCCCTCCGATGCAGCGATCTCGTGGGCCGCTCGGGACGCAGCGATGCGCGGAGTGGCACTCAAGCTGGTGCACGTAATCGAGCCGGGGCTGACGAACTCGCCCAGCACCGCATCGCACGGACAGTTGGACGTGGCACATCGCGTCCTTTGCCGAGCCGCCGCGATCGCGGAGAAGGCCGCCGGGCACGTGTTGGACGAACTCCATACCGAGATGCAATCCGCGCCAGCGGTAAGTGGCTTGGTCGACGAATCGCGCCAAGCGGAAATGATCGTGGTTGGCGGCCGGAGAAAGGATGGTGTCATCCGCGGTAGGCTGGGCTCGATCAATCTGGGACTGCTTGGCCGCGCACGCTGCCCCGTCGTGGTGGTGCACCAAGGCGGCCACCTGGAGCACAACATTCGCGGAGACGCGCCTGTCCTGGTCGGGATCGACGGGTCGCCGGCATCGGAAACTGCTACCGGCATAGCGTTCGACGAGGCCTCCCGACGTGGTGGGCCGTTGGTGGCGCTTCACAGCTGGAGTGATGTCGGGCTTTTCCCTGTGCTCGGCACGGATTGGCAGAAACAACGCGACAACGGTCACGACCTGCTCACCGAGCGAATTGCCCTGCCCGACAGTGCCAGCGCGGCCCCAATCGCAAACCACAGCTTGCCATTGTCGGCGGCACGGCTGAGCGCCGGCATCGCGCGGTCGAGCAGTGGCTACGTGAGTTCGCGATCGCCTCGAACACCCAGCGTCGAGGGCACCGACGCCTTCTGTGATCTGCCGCAGTCCCGGCGATGTCCGCGGCGCCATCGAGTCAACCTATAACTTGACGACGACTGAGCCGAATACGCATGGCCAGGCGGAAACATTCAGCGCGGGCTCTCGGAGGTTGCCACTGCCCAGATTGCGAAGATGTCCAGTGCGGTCGATGGCGAAGCGATGATGTTAGACAATGAACGCCACCGATCACCCTGACAGTGCTAGAGCCATCGTGGCGGCATTGGCAGCCAACCTCGGCATCGCCGCCGCGAAGTTCGCTGGTTTCGTGATCACGGGCAGCGCAGCCATGATGGCCGAGTCGGTCCACTCGGTTGCTGACATCGCCAACCAAGGCCTGCTTCTGCTCGGGCAGCGTTCTGCCCGGAAACAGGCGGACACTCTGCATTCCTTCGGCTACGGTCGCAGCCGGTACTTCTGGTCGTTCGTGGTGGCCCTTCTGATATTCACGTTAGGGGCAGGCTTCGCGCTGTACGAGGGCTGTCGCAAGGTGGCTCACCCCGAACCGCTCACGTCTCCGGTTGTGGCGCTGGCGATTCTGATCGTGACGGCAGGCTTAGAGGCCTACAGCTTCTACACGGCTCGCACTGTATCGCGCTCGCTGAAGGGCAACAAGTCTTGGTGGCGATTCATCCGCGATTCCCGTGACCCCGAGCTGCCGGTGGTGCTGTTGGAAGACACCGCCGACTTGATCGGGCTGACGCTGGCGATGGTGGGTGTAGGTTTAACCGTCCTTACCGGCTCGTCGGTCTGGGACGGCGTCGCAACGCTGGCGATCGGCGTGCTGCTCGGCGCAGTCGCGGTGTTCCTCATGGTGGAGATGCACAGCCTCTTGATCGGCGAGAGCGCCACCGCGTCGGAGACTGCGGAGATCCGGGAAGCGTTGGAGTCCACTGACTATGTCGATCGTGTAATCCACCTCCGCACGCAGTACCTGGGCCCGGACGAATTGCTTGTTGCGGCAAAGGTTTCCGTGGCGCCGGGCGTCGACCTGGCGACCGTTGCCTCCGCTATCGACGCTGCCGAGGTCAAGATACGGACTGCCGTTCCGGCAGCTCGAATCGTCTACATCGAGCCCGACATCGACCGGGCCTGACAGCCATCCGCTGGGTGACCAAGGGCGATGTCCTGGTCGGGTTGTGCCCGACGAAAATTTCGTCGATTTCCAAATATGCGTAATTTGGTCAAACAGGACAGGTCCAGCAAAGTGAATCGTTAAACTGACCCCCCATGCCGTCGGCTGAGTGACAGAAGACGGACGGAGAGACTGACGAGATGAGTGACGACGCGGCCTATCACCGGGCTGATACACAGGGACTCAATCCCGGAGACGCGACTACGCGTACCTTGAACCCGGATGATGGCAAGGAGTACACGTACGCGACGACTCGCCTTGATATGGCGCGGGCGATCGCCGCAAAGCGTGCCGATTTCTCCGCTTACCGCGTCGAGCTGTACGACCCCATTGAACCAGCCCCTGAAGCCGTCGAAGTCGACCTCGGTGAAGGCTTCGTCAGGTCCCCGTGGGGCGTGGTCGTGGATGTCGTGGACGACAAAGAAACATAACTGCGCGAATCGGCGGCATGAACCGGTAAGCACATGTCGAAACTTGTTGACTGTCAAGGTTGAAGCGGCGACAGGACGGTGACTGATGAAGGCTCTGCGATTGACTGATTGGAAGACCGATCCAGAGCTGATGGAGGTGCCAAAGCCAACACCGGGTCCAGCCGAGGTCGTCGTCAAGATCGGAGGCGCCGGGGCGTGTCATTCCGACCTCCACCTGATGCACGATTTCCAGCCGGGCATGATGCCGTGGACGATGCCGTTCACACTGGGACACGAGAATGCCGGGTGGGTCGACTCGGTCGGGGCAGCCGTCACCAGCGTGTCGGAGGGCGACGCCGTCGCGGTCTATGGCGCGTGGGGATGCGGCAAATGCAGCCGGTGCGAGCAGGGCTTCGAGGACTACTGCGAGGATCAGGCCAAGGCACCAGTGGTCGGCGGCGGTGGCGGGCTTGGCCTTGACGGCGGCATGGCTGAGTACTTGCTCGTGCCGGCCGAGCGGCTGCTGGTACGGCTGCCCGACGGCCTTGAGCCGGCGACGGCGGCTCCACTCACCGACGCCGGGCTCACGCCGTACCACGCGATCCGCCGGTCATGGTCGAAGATCACGCCGACGTCCACCGTGGTGGTGGTAGGCGTCGGCGGGCTCGGCCACGTAGCCATCCAGCTCATCAAGGCGACAACTGCTGCCGAGGTGATCGCGGTCGACAATCGGCAGGAGGCACTGGATCTGGCGACGAAGGTGGGCGCCGACCATGTGCTCACATCCGACGATCTCGCGGCCGTGGCCATCAAGGACCTCACTCGAGGCTACGGCGCGGATGTGCTCCTCGACTTTGTCGGAGCCACGTCGACGATGGAACTCTCTCGGACAGCTGCGCGCACGCTTGGTGACGCCACGATCGTCGGCATTGCCGGGGGAAGTATCCCGCTGTCTTTCTTTTCGCAGCCCTACGAGGTCAGCATCCAGACAACCTACTGGGGTTCCCGTTTCGAGCTGGCCGAAGTCATCTGTTTGGCGGCCCGGGGATTGCTGCACACCGAGACGACCATCTACTCGCTGGACGACGCAGCGCAGGCCTACCGCGACCTCCGCGACGGGAAGGTGTACGGCCGCGCCGTCGTGGTGCCCTGAGCATGCGCGAGGCATCTGCCGTGCCAACGAGTTCGCCGCCCACCACCGAACCTCGGCCAGGCGCTACGGATCGGCGCGGAGATGGGACCTTCGGCCCTACGGACGGCAGCCTGCAGCGCCTTGGCCTCTGGGGGAAGGTGTTTTGTCGCCTTCATTTTCCAGACTGGGAGGTCAAATGGCGGACAACAATAGTGCCTTTTACGTTGCTGTTTACGATAGCGTCGATGCCGCGAAGGCCGATCTCGATGCTGTCGAACAGCTCCATAAGGACGAGGTGGTTGGGAAATTCGATGCGGCTGTCGTCGACAACGAGAATGGGAAGCCCCATATCGTCAAGCGGCTCGATCGACCCCGGATCCGCATCATTCCAGAAGAACTCGGCATGGGGCCGCTGTCCCGCAAGGAGCTCAAAGAAGCCGCTGGCGAGGTGAGCGGCAGCCAGGCAGCGCTGATCATGGTCGGAGAGCCAACCCTTGACAAGGCGTTCGATGAGGCTGTCACCCGCGCGGCCAAGACAGTGAAGCACACCATTGACTCGACAACTGATCAGCTCGCTCAGGAGCTGAAAGGCGCTGTCGGGAGCTGAAGTTGAATCACGACTTACGCTATTAGCCGGCCAAGTCCGATCTCAGCTGTTGTGTAAGTGATTGCAATTCCTGCTGTTTGACAGACCGGCGAACCATTCGAGGATGCCGCCATCATTTGGATCCCAGCGATGCGACGTCAATGCGGCGGCCGGGGGGATTGACTGCCTCCGCTCCGACCGTCGCGAATTCCGTTGAGCGTCCCCCGGATGCCGCCGACAACGCCCCGATACCAGGCCTCGCCCGGCCGCCCGGCCACTGACTGACTACCTTGCTGCCAGCCATCGCGGATTCCGTTGGCGGTTCCTCGAATACCGCCGATCACGCCGTGGATCCCGGCGCCAAGCACCGCCCGGGCTGTCGCTTTACTCGCGCGTGATCTGCGGAGCCGGTCGGGCGGCGTCATTGTCGACTCAGCGGGGGGAAGGGCCGGCCGTCGTGCGACGGTGGGATGATCGCGCGGTCTGCCCGAGCGGCGTGTTGGGCCGAGCCAACTTCACTGCACCGCACCATTTCCGCATTGACTCCCATTTGGCTACGGTAGACGACGTTAACCGAGGTTGTCACGGTCTTCGTGAGTTTGAGGTGGCCGCCTTTCTCGCTACCCGCGGCGCGAACCGCTCTTCCCGCAAATGCCAGGCATCGCAGGCAATTCGACGAGGGCTGTAGACAGCAGCATGTCAGGCGGGCGTTTGATCCCGGAGCGTCGACAAACTGGCGAATCCAGGCGCTGAGTGACTTTTGGCCCTGTGCCGGATGACCTCCGACACTGTTGATTCGTTACGGCACCGGAAGAGGCTCGTAATTGCGGATTGCACACGAATCTCTACCCGTCCGAAGGAAACCCGGTGAGCAAAGACGACGTATTCGTCAACGACGATGTAGTCGAGGAGCTGAAAGACGACCCGGCCGTGGACTCCTCTCGTATTGCCGTCGCCGTGAATGACGGCGTGGTGACGTTGCGGGGATCTGTGCCGACCTATTGGCAAAAGGTCGAAGCCGCAAAGGCTGCGAGGCGGGTGGTCGGCGTGCAGGCTGTTGCGAATGATGTGAAAGTTGAAGTCGCTGACGCTCACGTCCGCGACGACGTCGATATCGCGTCCGCGGCGGCAACCGCGATCAAATGGCATAGCGATGTGCCTGATTCGGTAGAAGCGACGGTCGACAGCGGCTGGGTGACTCTCACTGGAAAGGTCGATTGGCAGTTCCAGCGCAGCGCGGCCGAGACTGCGATTAGACACCTCACAGGGGTGACGGGCGTGACCAACAACATCGAGTTGAATGCCGGCCCGCGGGCAGCTGACGTGCGCGAGAAGATCAGGACAGAACTGGCGCGAACGGTGAATCAGGACGTCGACGACTTCTATCGAGACGAGTAATGGCCGTGTCACTTTGCGCGGCACCGTCAGTTCATGGGCAGAAGATGAGGCTGCGCGGCGCGCAGCCTGGTCGGTGTCAGGCGTGAACAACGTCGACGATCAACTGGTCATCGAATAGTTCGCCCGGCAGAAGCCTCCCTTCGGCGAAAGTTAAAGGTCCAACGTCACAAGAACTTCCTCTGCGATGGGCCTTATGTCGACTATCCCGTGAACCGAGGAGCACGCAATGCATGAGGACATTCGAATAGGCACGGTAGATGGATTTCCGGTGCCCATCCATTGGAGCACCGTGGTGATCTTGTGGTTGTTCACGTGGAGCTTGGCGACGTCGCTGCCGCATGCCAGTCCGGGCTATTCGACATCGAACTACTGGCTCGCCGGGCTGATCGGCGCCCTAGTGCTGCTGGCGTCGCTACTGGCTCACGAACTTACCCATGCGTTGGTTGCCCGTCGTGAGGGAGTCGCCGTGGATAGCTTGACGCTGTGGCTGTTCGGCGGCGTCGCACGGCTACGCGGCCAGGCCAAGACAGCGAAATCCGAGTTCAAAATCGCGGCATCGGGTCCGACGGTCAGTCTGGCGCTGGCAGCCGTGTTTGCGGGGACCGCTAAGGTGCTGCACCACCTTGGTGTCGAGTCCATCATGGTGGCTGTCGCCTGGTGGCTGGCCGCTATCAACCTGTTTTTGGCGTTGTTCAACCTGCTGCCTGCTGCGCCGCTGGACGGTGGCCGAGTGCTGCGCGCTGTTTTGTGGCGCCGATCCGGCGACCCTGCGCGCGCGGCGGTCACCGCGGCCCGGTGCGGGCGGGTTCTCGGTTACGTTCTTATCGGTTTAGGCCTGGCGGAATTCGTCAACGGCTCCCTGATTGGTGGCGCGTGGATGGCTTTTATCGGCTGGTTTCTGTTGACCGCCGCCCGGGACGAGGAGGCACAGGTACTGGTCAGACAATCGCTGGCCGGTGTGACTGTCGATCAGGCGATGACGCCCCACCCGCGAACAGCTCCGGGTTGGATAACAGCAGAGGAATTCATTCAGCGCTATCTGCTCGGTGATCGCCACTCGGCCTACCCAGTTGAGGACTCGGACGGCTCCATCACTGGGCTGATCACGCTCACACAACTGCGCAAACTGGCGCCGCACCAGCGCGCCACGACGCTGGTGCGTGACGTTGCCATACCCCTGAACGAAGTGCCTATAGCGTCGCCGCATGAGCCGCTGACCGCGCTGATGGAACGGATGGCACCAGATCGCAGGCGCGCGCTGGTCATGGAAAACGGCCAAGTGGTGGGCATCGTGACCGCAAGCGATATCACTCAACTGCTCGATGTGCGTGCCATCGCCCGACCCACGGTCGACCGCAGCTGACGGCCGCGAGATCACGAGTGAAGTTGCTTTCGCGATGACGACCCACACTTCTCACCCAGAACCCCACGACCTGTGGAAGCCGACGCTGGCCTCCGGCGCGCTCGCCCTCCTGGTCGGCAGTGCGGTGCTGCTGTGGCCCGACATCTCGACAGAGGTCGCGGCGACCTTGTTGGGTGTATACCTGGTGGCCTCTGCCGTAATGCAGCTCATTATTGGACTCCGCATGGTCGAGCGGACGCGCGGCCAGGCTCTGTCGTTCGTCAGCGGCGCGACGTCGCTTGTACTCGGGACGTTGGCCTTCCGCGATCTCTCCCACGCAGTGCAGCTGCTGGCGATAGCGATTGGGATACCGTTCCTTTTCCGCGGCATGGCAGCGATGGTTTACGGAATCACCGAGTCCGATGCCATTGGCGGCTGGACCATCTTCTTCGGCACGATCACAGCTGCTGCCGGAGTCATCCTGATGGCATTGCCGTTCTCTTCTATCACGACGCTGGCGACCGTCGTCGGAATCTGTCTGGTGGTCCTGGGTGGGCTCGAGATCATATCCGGGTACCGAATCTACATCTCCGAAAGGGAATTGGGCGAGCCCAAGGTCGGCACGACTGATTCTCCCTGAGCCGTGCAAGGCGGGGCGAGAGAAGCCTCGGCTTCACCGCCGAAAAAGATACTCGGCGACTGTCAGCAATAGGCTGAGCGCGACCGAGATCAACAGCATCGAGACCACCGGGATGTAGACGCGCACGTTGTCGCGTTCAATGCGGATATCACCGGGAAGATGGCCGAACCACGAGAACGCACCGGCCCACACCAGGATGCCGACGACCGCGATGACGATTCCCGCCATCACGATCAGTGGACCTACGTTTCGTACCATTGCGGCGTCCGGGCCACCACTCGTCCACTGCTCACCAAAAGGCCGGTGATGAGCGCGCCGAAAAGGAATCCTCCGACGTGTGCGAAGAATGCGACGCCGCTGCCACCACTCTTACCTGCCACCAGTGCAGAGTTCCCTTCGAAGAACTGGTAGATGAACCAGCCGCCGAGATAAAGCCATGCCGGGATGCTGACCGGGAACCACAGCACGAGCGTGCGAATGCTCGAGCTGGGATAGATCACGAAATAGGCGCCCATGACGGCGGCGATCGCACCGCTGGCGCCCAGGCACGGTACTTGGGCGTCGGACGGGCTGCCGAAGAGCAAGGTCATCGCGGTCTGCAAAAACATTGCCGCGAATCCGCCGGCAAAGTAGAAGACCAGGTAACCCAGTTTTCCGAACGCGTCCTCGACATTCTTGCCGAAGATCGCCAGAAACCACATGTTGCCGAGAATGTGATCCCAGCTGCCGTGCAGGAACATCGCCGTGATCCAACTGATACCCCATGGGTAACCCATATGGCAGGCGTGGTCGACATTGCATGCATAAAACGAGGCCTGTTTGACGGCCCCCTCCGGATCCGGCAATTCGTAGAACACGAAGACGGCAAAGTTGGCTGCGATCAGCGCGACATTCACCCAGGGGAACCGGCGGGCCGGAATGCCGTCCGAGTAAGGGATCATGCAGGCCGCTTTCGTTTCGAACGGTGCGCGGACGTATCAGAGTTTTTCACTAACGTCGACAGGTGTACAAGGGTCCAAAAGACACTTGATCCCACCCGGATTGCCGTCTCGACCCGGCTAGCGGGCCACAATCACCGGTATGCCGACATCTTTCAGCACGGCGGTGGTGACCGATCCGAGCATCAGGCCCGGACGTGCGCCGCGACCATGGCTGCCAACAACCAGCAGCTGTGCCGAGCAGGATTTTTCAGAAAGCTGTCGCGCCGGGTCGTTGTGTACGACAATGCGCCGAACCGTGACGTCGGGATAGCAGTCTTGCCAGCCCGCCAGTCCCTCCTCGAGGACTTGGTGCGCTTTGGACGTCGTCGACGTCGCACCGTCACTCCAGGCGTGCAGCGCAATTAGTTCCACGTGTCGAATGGAGGCCTCGACGAACGCGGTTTGGGCGGCCAGCTGCGACCCACCTGATCCGTCGATTCCGACCAGCACTGGCAACTGCGCCGACGGCAATGCTGCCGATCCCTCGTCGTGGATCACCGCGACGGGGCAGTGAGCAAGGTGTAGTAAATCGGTTGTGAGTGAAGCGTCTAGGCGGGCGCCCGGGGCAGTGCGCTGCCGACCGCCGACGACGACTAGCTGAGCCTCCTTCGACAGCTCAACAACGGTCGGCACACGTGCCGAATAGAGCAGTTCGCTGTTGATGGCAGGCAGGTCGCCCCCATCGGCACCGTCTTGGATCACCTTGATCGCATTCGAGAGTAATTGTCGCGCTGCATCGTCATGACCTTGACGCAGTTCGTCTGTTGTCGGAGCAGTCATCAAAAGCCGTGCAGAGTCGTGGAAGCCAGGCATCGGCCCAAGATGGACGAGAGTGACCGGCACCTTGCGCAGCGCTGCATCACGTGCTGCCCAGCGCAAAGTTTCGGCATCGGCGTCAACAGGGACGACAACCCCGGGATACCTTCTACCACTCACCATTTCGTCACCCTTCCCGACCGATACGGGTTAGCGCTGCCTCGATGACGCTCGCCGCCCAGCCCGGCGCCGCAACGAAAGAGAAGTCCTCGACAAAGTGGCCATCCGACGCTAATCCCAAGGCTGGTCGTCGGGGACCACGATCACCGGAACGCGCGCGGACTGGGCGACCGCCGAACTCACCGACCCGAGCCGCATGCCCGGGTACCCGCCGCGGCCGCGTCGGCCCAGAACCACCAGTTGGGCTCTCGTCGATTCCTGCACTAGCCAGCGGGCCGGCACGTCACACACCAGTTTTCGCTCGACCTGCACGTCGGGGTATCGTTCGTGCCATCCGGCCAGCCGTTCGCCGAGCACCTCATCGCCTTGGTCGCGATTGACATGCCAATCCATGCCCAGAATCGGAGACACCCCGACATCGCTCCATGCGTGCAGTGCCAGCAGTGGCACCTGCCGGCGGCTGGCCTCGTCGAAGGCTAACGCGGTAGCGGCTTCAGACGCCGGTGTTCCGTCAATACCGAGCAGCACAGGTGACGCTTCAGCGACATTCTGGCCGACATGCTGACGGTCGTGAACAACCGCAACGGGGCACCGCGCGTCGCGGAGCAACGCCGCACTCACCGAGCCGAGCCTGTAGGCGCTCGAGGCGTCAACCCCGCGGCTTCCTGTCACCATCATGTACGCATGCTGCGATGCTTCGATGAGCGTGGAAACCACACTGGCATATGTAATCTCGGTTTGCATGCGAGGATGCTTCCCGTCAGTCAGTTCGTCGGCTATCTCTCGTGAGTGCTGCACGATCTGGCGTGCCTGATCTAGCCGCACCTGCGGGATCGCCCCATCAGGCGTCATTGTTGAGTCGATGGGTGTCGGCGCCACAACATGGATCAAGGTGATGGGCCGCTCGCGCATCACGGATTCCCCTACCGCCCAACGGACAGCAGCATCGGATGGTCCGCTGCCATCGACGCAGACTACGAGCGTGGATTGCGTTCGCTCACTGCGCACGGTGTTCTCCTGGTCCGCAAATGACTTCGGTGTGGTCAACAAGCACTGGTCGGGTCTGATCTTCGCGGCCCGCAATCTCTATCCTCGTAATGTAATGGCATGGCACGGCATGTGTTTCGCGTCCGCGACATTCACCTGTCCCGCCGCGGTCGTGTCGAGATCGCTGCCGGCGACGATCGCTTCTTGACCGATCGAGTGTTTGCCGGGCTAACCCATGTCAGGGGTCGAACGACGCGCGCAGGCCTGCAGTTCTTCCTTTGGTTTTCACGACTGAATCCCTTTCCCAGGCGGGAAAATGACACCCTTTCCTGAAATTTCCAGCGTTGCGCTGCGGCCCAGGCCGCGCTAGGGCCAAAGGTCCTATGCCGAGACGTCCCGCAAAGCCAGGCGGGCTGGTCGGAACCCGCTCAAGTCACCACCATCGAGCGCATGCGACCGAAGTTTGGTATGCAAAGGACTTTGGCCCCTATACCCGGAACCCGAGCCGCGCAACTATGGCGGGCAAGAGGGCCTACCGAATCACTTGTCACGGCTTAAGACCAATGCGGCAACAGGAGGCAGGCATGGCCAAAAAGTCAACAGACGGCGAGAATTCAGCGCTTCGGGCACTAGCGGGCACCGGAAGCCTGGCGGCTGCAATCATACTGATGATCTCTGCGGTCGTGACCGTTCTTGAGGGCATTTCGGCACTGACCGGTGGCAAATTCTTCGTCCGCGTGCCGGATAGTTACCTGTACCGGTTAAACCCCACGGCCTGGGGTTGCATCTTGATCGTTTTGGGAGCCTTGGTTGGCGCCGTTGCAGTCGGGCTTTTCCGGGGTGAGCTATGGGCACGAATGTCTGCGATTGTCATCGCCTGCATATCCATCATCGGCATGTTCATGTGGCTGCCGTATTCGCCGACGTCGTCCATTGTGGTCATCGCGCTCGACATCTTCGTGATTTGGGCCATCGCGAACTGGCAAAGTCCCTGGGCGCACAGCACCGGCAACAAGGCACAAAACTTGATCGGCGGCGAATCCGGCCAGCTCCCCTCGCGGCTGCAGCGCTCGCCATTCTCGGAGTGGTTTGCCGGATTTCCGTCTTGGGCGACGCTTCCCCCGGTGTTCGGCGGTCAGCCGATTCGGCTGGAGGACGGAATGACGGACGGCCGCTATGAGGTTAGAGCCGAACTACCGGGCATCGACCCAGTTGAGGATGTCGATATCACTACCCATGACGGGGTTTTGACGATCAAGGCGCAGCGCAAGGTGCGGACGGGATCCGACGGACACTCGGAATTCTCCTACGGCACCTTCACGAGATCGGTCCAATTGCCGCCGGGGGCGAAGGAAGATGACATCACTGCCACGTACGACAACGGGATCCTCACTGTTTCAGTCGGCGTGTCCGACGCCGACGGGCCCGCTCACAAACGGGTCCGTATCGCGCACGGCACCTGACCGTGCTGCATCGTTTTGCGCTACAGAGCTGACTGCCAGTTGGCGAAATTGGTAGGCATTACTCGAACTGGCGCACCAGAGAGGCCTTGGTATAACCACCAATTCTGGGCCAGGCCCGCGCGCCGGCAACGGTCCGCTCGACCTCATTGGCCTCCCGGCCGGTTGCGGCCTCGACCTGCTCTCACGGATAGTTGCGGCCGAATCCTCGAGTTTCTACGTCGCATCCTCTCGTCGGACAAATCGTCGGCCTTGAGCAAGTCGTCCGCATTTCGGCGACCCGAACCAATAAGCCTCGAAAGTCGTCCGAGGTACCGAGTGCAAATTCTTATGACTTTCGGCCCTAGTATGGCTGTTTCGGCGACGAAAGCATGAAAGTACGGACAAGTCCACGCTAGATTTGAGGAGCTGTGATGACAACCATCAAAACCCCGAAACCGTTGCAGTCTATTTGGCAGTCGGTGCTGCTAACCGGAATTACGACTGCGGTTTTAGGTGGTCTCATCCTTGGCTGGCCCGACATATCGATCGTCGCGGCTGCCACCCTGCTCGGTATATACCTGGTCGTTTCGGGCGTCGCCGAGGTGATTTACGCGTTCAGCCTCCTAGTCCCCGTTCCCTACCGAGTCCTGCTGTTTATCACCGGTCTGTTGTCGGTGGCCTTGGGAATACTGTCATTACGACACTTCGGTGACCAGTATGCGGTACTACTGTTGGCCATCTGGGTTGGCGTTGGATTTGTGTTACAGGGCGTGGCCGAAACCGGGACGGCGATCAGCTACCGCGACCTGCCCGGACGGGGCTGGTACATCTTCTTCGGCGTGGTAAGCATCCTCGCCGGTGTCGTGGTGCTGGGCTGGCCGTTCGATTCGATTGCGATTCTTGCGTACGTTACCGGCGCCTGGCTCGTCGTCATCGGAATCTTGGAGATCGTGGCGGCGTTGTACACCCGGCACCATGTGAACACGGTGGAGAAGCGAGTCTCCGGGGTGTTCGAATCAGCGCCTGCCAAGACGTCATGAGCAGCACTTCTCGTTCACGCCGCTCGGAGTTCTGCGACGGATAATCGCCAGCTGCGTCACCCTGCTTAACGCGGCGCCGACGTGCACCGACGGCAAAGCCACCAACGACAATGGGCCCGCGGTGAGATGCCGCCACGAGTCATCAGTCATCCGACGAGAAACACATTCGGCATGCCGGCGACCCAAACAAGCTCATCGTTACGACTGCATCCAGCTCGCCAGCAGTCAGCACACCCCGTTCTGCAGCATTAGCGGGCATGGCAATCGAGTGGCGTTTCTGATGACTTTTGGCCCTGTTAGGACCACTGCGATGGCGAAAGCATCGAAGGCGTCCACGCAATACTTGAGGAGCTGCGATGACAACCATCGAAACACCAAGACCATTGCAGTATCTGTGGCAGTCGATGCTGCTAACCGGAATCCTGACCGTGGTATTGGGCGGCCTTATCCTCGGCTGGCCCGGCATATCGATCCTTACGGCTGCGACGTTGCTTGGCATCTATCTGCTGGTGTCGGGCATCGCCGAGGTGGTATTTGCGTTCAGCCTGCATGTATCGGTTCCCTACCGGGTGCTGCTGTTCATCACCGGCGCGCTGTCGGTCGCCTTGGGAATACTGTCCCTGCGACACTTCGGTGATAGCTACGCGGTCCTGCTGCTGGCCCTCTGGGTTGGAATCGGATTTCTCTTTCAGGGAGTAGCCATGACCGCGACGGCGATCAGCTACCGCGACCTGCCGGGACGGGGCTGGGGCATCTTCTTCGGAGTGGTCAGCATCCTCGCCGGTCTCGTGGTACTGGCATGGCCGTTCGATTCGATTGAGATGCTTGCGTATGTCACCGGTGCGTGGCTCGTCGTCATCGGGATCTTCGAGACTGTGGCGGCGTTGTCGGCTCGGCACGATGTGAACACCGTAGAGAAGCGCGTCTCGCACATCTTCGAGCCGACACCTAACAAGGTGGCCTGACCTGTCACACACACCGGTTGAACTACGGCGCGCGGAAAGACATGCAGCTCAATGCCTCTAGACGGCATCCGGGTCGCCGTCTAGAGGTTTCCACTCGGCGACTGCGAGCTTTGCGCCGACGCGGCAAGCTTTTGCCGAGACAAGTGGCTCGCGACGCCAAAACGTTACGCGCTTGCTGTTCCTAGGTGACCCGATGACAGCTGACTTCGACGCGGAGAATTCCGACCTGCTCGACGGCCTCGAAGGGCGCGCACATACCGATCGTGCCGAACTGATTGTCTGGCTCCTCGACCGCGGTTTCAGTATCGAGCAGATCCGGGCATCGACCTCTCCGCTGCTGCTGCCCGCCCAACGGGTCATGGGCGACGACGGAGTGTACTTGTCTGCTCGTGAGGCGTGCACGGCGATGGGACTCGACTTGGGACTGCTGCTGCGATTGCAGAACGCTGACGGCCTACCTCGGATCGACGATGCCGACGCGGCAGTCTTGCCGCGGGTGGATGCCCTCGCCGTCGGCCACGCCAAGTTCTTCCTCGATCTAGGTGCGGACGAGGATGAGACCGTCGCCATCATGCGCGTTTTGATGCAGGGTCTGGAACGGGCTGCGGCAGTGATGCGTCGGGCGGCGTACAAGACTTTCGCCCGGCCCGGGGCAAGCGAGATCGAGCTTGCCATGCAATCGGAGGAGAAGGCACGTCAAGCTGTGCCAGGAATCGGACCGGTGGTCAACGACCTGATGCTGGTTCAGTTGCGCCATATCTTCGTGACGGAAGCCGTCACCGCCGCGGAGCGCGCGGCCGGTAGCCTTCCGGGCGCCCGCGAGATCGCTGTGGCCTTCGCTGATCTTGCCGGCTTCACCAGCCTCGGCGCGGAGCTGCCGGCCGTGGAACTCGAACACATCGCCAGCATCCTGACCGGCCTGGCCGAGAAGGTGGCTGTCGCCCCGGTGCAATTCGTCAAGTCGATTGGGGACGCCGTCATGTTCGTTTCACCAGAAACCGTGCCGTTGTTGAATGCTGTCCTGGACCTGGTCGGCCTCGTGCATAAGGCAGGCTTGCCACCGCTCCGGGTCGGTGTTGACTACGGTGATGCCGTAAGCAGCGCCGGCGATTGGTTCGGCAATCCTGTCAACGTGGCGAGCCGGCTCACTCACGTCGCACGGCCCGGCACCGTGTTAGTGGCAGCAGCTGCGCGCGAAACTGTCCCAGATACAGGGTCTTTCGGATGGTCATCTGCTTATTCACAGAAACTCAAAGGCATCAGCGACGAGTTGACTTTCTTTCGCATCGATTCCCGCCGTGAGGATCCGTCGGTTGCTCGATGTTCGGCGCCGGTGGATGCTTCTGGTCCCAAATTTCAATGAAAGGCATGTGGCACATTCGTCATCAAAGTAACAGAACGAAGGCAGCGAAATGTCTGACCGCACGACGCATTCGGGACTCTTGGTCGGCGTCGACGGATCGACACCATCGCTGAGCGCAGTGCGCTGGGCCACCTATGAGGCAGCCATGCGCAACGTTCCGCTCACCCTTGTGCACGCCATCTGCGAGACGATGTTGAGCTCGGCGACATCCGGGTGGTCGGCCGACCCCGGCTTATGGCTGGATCAAGAGAATGACGCGCGGAACATGATCGCCACTGCGGTCAAGGCCGTCGAAGATGCTGTCGACGGCGGGAAGGGTCCACCGGTCAGCACTGAACTGTTGGTTTCACCGCCTGTCCCCACACTTGTCGAGCTCTCTCAGGAGGCTCAGATGGTGGTGGTCGGCTGCCGTAGACGGGGCGCGTTACGCCGTGCCCTGCTCGGGTCGGTCAGCGCTGGGGTGGTTCATCAGGCGCACTGCCCAGTCGCAGTAGTCCATGACGAAGCGCCGACGTCGCGGCAAGCAAATAAGCTACCCGTACTGGTCGGGGTCGATGGATCGCGATCATCAGAGCTGACGGCAGCGGTCGCGTTCGACGAAGCCTCTTGGCGCGGCGTGGATTTGGTGGCCCTGCATGCCCGAAGTGACAACAACATGTTCACCATCCGCCGGAACAAGTGGTTAGGTTGGCAACCCAGCGCCGAGGAAACCGTGTCAGAGTGCCTCGCGGGCTTGCAAGAACGCTACCCCGACGTACGCGTGCACCGTCGGATGGTAGAGGGTCGTCCAGCACGTCAACTGCTCGAGGAGTCGAAGACGGCTCAACTCGTGGTTGTCGGCGGCTACGGCCGTGGTGGCTTCGGCCGAATGTCATTGGAATCTGTCAGCACCGAGGTGGTCCACGCGGCGCATGCACCCGTGATCGTGGTGCGCCCGCCCTTGGCGGAGATGCAATGACCAACAGCATTGCGATCAGCCTGGCTAAGCAGGCACGGGCTCAGCCTTCTGCAAGGTACCCTCAACACTTTTTGTTCAGGTGTCCAATAACGCGTCCTGACCGGTCGACCGCGGCTAAGATGTCATCGTCGCCAAAGAGGTGTCGTCGTGGCGGAGATTAGAGCGACCGCCGTCTCCGTCGCAGCGGCCAGTGGCGGCACGGAACTTGCTTCTAGCCTGCCGCACATGAAATGTGACACGGAAGCTCAGCAGGTCGCCGAGGTTGCGAAGACATTGCACCGGCGCGTCGATGAGCTTGTCCCAATTTTGGCGCGCGTGGTCATCCGCGAGGTACGACCGCACCACCCCAATGTGGTCCTACCGTTCGAATTGATCGCGACATCGTGTGCGGACAATATGCGATCGGTCCTGACCGCGATCGCTGACGACAGCGTGTTCGACGTTACTTCAGCAACGCAGGCCGGAGCCGAGCACGCGAGCCGGGGAGTGCCCCTGTCGGTCAGTTTTTGAGGTTCGTCGGTCGTCGTGCGCCGACCGACGGCAGGTTGGCCGGCCTCGGGCCGGTGGACCCCGCGGCGCGGTACGTGGTGCACCCGGAGGGGCGCGTATTCCTGGCCGCTGACGGGAGCGCCAGCGCCGTGTGGGATGGCCCCTGATGGCGCGTCGGCAGGCACGCAGCGACGGGCCGCGCGAGCTGCTGATCGCATGTCGTCAGCACGAGTTGCCGGGTTGCCCGAAGCCGAGCCCGTGGGTTAATCGCGGCGATGCGCCTGTTGGAGGCGTTGAAGGCCGGCAGCCCGGTTGAGGTTGGGTCGGCCGATCTGATGATCGCCATGATGCACGGCGAGCCGGATTACCGGCTCTTCGTAATTCAGAGTGCATTGACAAGTTGGTGGAGTGCTCCGCTGTGCAGTAGTGAGCGCCAGCGGTAGTGGGTGAGGTTGCGGAATCCGAGGGCGTTGCGGCGCAAGGCTTCCAGGCGGCCGTTGATGGCCTCGGTGGGTCCGTTGGAGGCGTGGTGGTCGAAGAAGGCCAGGATGTCGGTTCGGCGGCGCGATAGCGTGCGGCCGAGTTGGGCGATCTCCTCCAATCCGGTTGGCACGCCACGCCGGATCGAGGCGATCAGCCTGGTCATTGCGTTCTTGCCGCGACGTCGGTTCGGGTCGGCGTAGGCGGCGATGATCTTCTGATAGATCAGCCAGGCGACCTTGACCGCGAGGTGTTCGTCGCCGTCGAGCACCTCGGTCAGCCGGGTGTATTGGCGTGTGGAGAGCAGCTGCAGGCGGGTTCGGGCGATGCGCCGGATCCCATAGAGCGGGTCGCCGGTGTGTCCGCGCCGACCAAGGGTCTGCTGCTGGATGCGTTGGCGGATCAAATCCAGCTTGACCCCGGCCAAGGCGACGACGTGGAAGGGGTCCATCACGGTGACCGCGTCCGGGATGACCTGGGTAACGGCGGTCTTGTAGCCGGCGAATCCGTCCATCGCAATGACCTCCACGGCCTGGGCGAAGTCGCTGGGTTGGGCGGCCAACCACGACGACAGTGCGCTCGCTGAGCGTCCTTCGACCAGGTCGAGCAGTCGTGCCGGCCCGGTCTGGTCGTGGGTAGGGGTGAGGTCGATGATCAGCGTGACGAACCCCTCGGTGCCGCGACGCCGAGGCGCCCAGCGGTGCTCGTCGACACCGATCACCTTCACCCCGGCCAGCCGATCTGGCCCGGTCGCGGTGATCAGGGCCGCGGTCGCACGCATCGCAATCGAGCTGACGGTATGCCAGGACACACCCAATTCCGCGGCGATAGCCGAAATGGTGGTGCGGTCGATCATCAACCGCCGCAACACATACCGGGCACAGCGCCGCGTCGTCGAAGCCCGTGGGGCCGCCAACTTGCCCAGATCCTGGTTGAACACCGCACGCCCACACTCAGGGGTTAGGCAACGGTAGCGAGGTACGCCCACCTGCAGCACCAGCGGGTAGCCGGCCACCGGCAGATCCGTCAACAGCCGGGTCACGGTGTCGCGGTAGCGGCCCTCTCGACCGCAGCCCGGACACCGCGGATCACGGGCTACCGGCACACAGAAGATCGTCGTGGTCTTCTCATCGACGGCAGCGTCGGTGATCGTCACGCCCAGCTCGATGGTGCGCATGATCGTGTCGGCAACAACAGCAGGCGGGCAGGCGGTAGCCTCAGGCAAGGGTCACCTCGGTGGTGTTGGTGAAGCGGCGTGTAGGAACCTGAATCGTCACCCACCGAGGCCCCACCTCAGCTCAACGACACGAACCCCCACCCCGGATATCCGCCAACCACCGCTGCACGCTCATTTCCGAAGAGCC